>NZ_AKJD01000074.1 GCF_000282515.1 Pseudomonas sp. GM80 | reverse complement strand
GATCTTTTGATCTTGCTCTTAAAAGATAAAGTCAAAGATCGCAGCCTTCGGCAGCTCCTACAGGGGGTGATGTGTTGAGGTGGGGCAATGATGGCAATTCAGTTTCAGTTAAGTTGAAATCGCTAAGGTGCCCGCCGTATGCAACACATAAAAAATACGGAGACACCATGAAAACCCTGACTGCCCTGTCCATTGCCGCGTTCATCGGCTTCACCGCCAGCCTCGCCCACGCCCGCGATCTGGGCCCCGATGAAGCCCTGCGTCTGCGTGACGCTGGTACTATCGTCTCCTTCGAGAAGCTCAACGCCACGGCGCTGGCCAAACATCCGGGCTCGACGATCACCGACACCGAGCTGGAAGAGCAGTACGGCAAGTACATCTACCAGGTCGAAATGCGTGATCCGCAGGGGCTCGAGTGGGATCTGGAATTAGACGCGGTGACTGGGCAGGTTCTCAAGGATCATCAGGATACGTAATGAAGGTTAATGTTTGCGCCACGCGCCGCACGGCGTTGGCGCTGGTGATGTTTTGCTCGACGGCGATGGCCCGCGACCTCGGTCCGGACGAAGCCCTCAATCTGCGCAAGCAGGGCGTGATTCTGCCGCTGGAGCAAGTGCTGCAACAGGCGATGGACCGTTACCCCGGCGCGAAACTGCTGGAGGTCGAGCTGGAAGAAAAGCACGACGTCTACATTTACGAAGTCGAGTTGCTGACAGCCGAAGGCGTGGCCCGCGAGTTGCACCTGAAGGCCGACACCGGCGAACTTGTGAAAGACAAGGAAGATTGATCGATGCGTTTGCTATTGGTGGAAGACCACGTACCGCTGGCCGACGAGCTACTCGCCGGCCTGCAACGCCAGGGCTATGCGGTCGATTGGCTGGCGGACGGCCGCGATGCGGTGTATCAGGGCAGCAGCGAGCCCTATGACCTGATCATTCTCGACCTCGGTCTGCCCGGCGTGCCGGGGCTTGAGGTGCTCGCGCAATGGCGTGCCGGCGGTTTGGCCATTCCGGTGCTGATCCTCACGGCGCGTGATTCCTGGGCCGAGCGCATCGAGGGGTTGAAGGCCGGCGCCGACGATTACCTGACCAAACCGTTTCACCCCGAAGAGCTGTACTTGCGGATTCAGTCGCTGCTGCGTCGCTCCAAGGGCCAGGCCAATCAGCCGACGCTCAAGGCCGCCGGCCTGCATCTGGATGAGGGCCGCCAGTGCGTAGTGCGTGACGGTGCCGACATTCAACTGACCGCCGCCGAATTCCGTCTGCTGCGCTATTTCATGCTGCACCCAGAGCAGATCCTCTCGAAAAGCCACCTCGCCGAACACCTCTACGACGGTGAAACCGAGCGTGATTCGAACGTCCTTGAAGTCCATGTCAATCACCTGCGCCGCAAGCTGGGCAAAAGTGTCATCGAAACCCGTCGCGGCCAAGGTTACCTGTTCGGCGGGCAGGCTTCGTGAGGTCGATCCAGCGCCGCTTGAGCCTGGGGTTGATCAGCGTGATGGTGATCGTCGGTCTGGTCGTCGCGCAAACCAGTTTGTGGTTGTTCGAAGTGGGTTTGCAGCGTTACCTCGAAGCCGGCCTGCGCAACGACAGCGAAAGCCTGCTGGTGGCACTGGTGCGCGGCCCGCAAGGCTTGCAGCTGGATGAGCGGCACCTGTCGCCGGCCTATCAACGGCCGTTTTCCGGGCATTATTTCCGCATCGATTTTGCCGACAGCCACTGGCGTTCGCGCTCGCTGTGGGATCAGGATCTGCCGCTGCTGGAGCAGTCCGGTCTGCACAGCAACCTGCAACTGGGCCCGGACGGTCAGCAACTGTTGGTGCTGCGTTCGGATTATCGGCGTCTGGGCCAGTCGATCTCGATCAGCGTCGCGCAGGACTACACGCCGGTGCGCCAGAGCTTTCAGCGCATGCGTCAGATTGGCCTCGGCTTGGGTCTGGCGGCATTGCTGCTGATTCTGTTCTTGCAGCGCCTGACCGTGCGCCGCGCGTTGAAACCCCTGGAAAAGGCGCGCGAGCAGATCGCGCAATTGCAGCAGGGTCAGCGCTCGCAACTCGATGATCAGGTGCCGGTGGAGCTGGAACCACTGGTGGCGCAGATCAACCATTTGCTTGCCCACACCGAAGACAGCCTCAAGCGTTCACGCAATGCCTTGGGCAACCTCGGGCATGCGTTGAAAACGCCGCTGGCGGTGCTGTTGAGCCTGGCGTCGAGTGAGAAACTCGATGGCCATCCCGAGCTGCGCAAGATCCTCAAGGAGCAACTGGAGCAGGTGCAGCAGCGGCTTAATCGCGAACTCAATCGCGCACGGTTGTCCGGTGATGCGCTGCCGGGCGCGCTGTTCGATTGTGATGCGGAATTGCCCGGGCTGCTGGCGACGCTGAACATGATTCACGGTGAGCACCTGGCGTTGAGCTACGTTGCGCCAGACGGGCTGCAGTTGCCGTGGGACCGTGAGGATTTGCTCGAACTGCTCGGTAACCTTTTGGACAACGCCTGCAAATGGGCGGATGCCGAGGTGCGCTTGAGTGTGATCGAGCGTACGGATGGTTTTGCCCTGAGCGTGGAAGATGACGGCCCGGGGATCCCCGAAGCACAGCGCGCGCAGGTGTTCAGTCGTGGCACGCGGCTGGATGAACAGACCCACGGGCATGGCCTGGGGCTGGGGATTGTGCGCGACATCGTCGATACGTGGGGCGGATTGCTGGTGTTGGGCGAGAGTGAGTGGGGCGGCTTGAAAGTCCTCATCGAACTGCCGCGCCGCTGATCCCCCGCATCACCCTGTAGGAGCTGCCGCAGGCTGCGATCTTTTAATCTTTAAAGCAGGGTCAAAAGATCGCAGCCTCGTTGCACTCGACAGCTCCTACATGTCGTGTGGGTCAGACGCGGAACTGGTCCATCAAGCTCTGCTGCTGATTCGCCAGGCTGTTAAGCGACTGGCTTACCCGCGCCGACTCATTTGCCTGCCCGGACAACGATTCCGTCACGTCGCGAATCGTCGCCACGTTGTTGTTGATCTCTTCAGCCACCGCGCTCTGCTCTTCCGCCGCGCTGGCAATCTGCAGGTTCATGTCACTGATCACCGTCACCGCATCGCCGATCTGACGCAGCGCGGTCACTGCCTGGCCTACCTGCTCGACACTGCCCTGTGCCTGACGATGGCTGTTGTTCATCGAGCCGACCACATCCTGCGTGCCGCTCTGCAATTGTTCGATGACCTGACGGGTTTCTTCCACCGACTCCTGCGTGCGGCGGGCGAGGTTGCGGACCTCGTCGGCGACCACCGCGAAACCGCGGCCGGCCTCACCGGCACGGGCCGCTTCGATCGCGGCGTTGAGCGCCAGCAGGTTGGTCTGTTCGGCAATGGCGCGGATGGTTTCCAGCACTGTGCCGATTTTCTCGCTGTTGGCGGCCAGACCTTCGACTTGCACCATGGCTGCACTCATGTCAGCGGCGAGGGTGTCGATGCTCGCGGTGGTGCGGTCGATCACGGTCAGGCCCTGGCGGGTGGCGCGATCGGCATCCTTGGCGGCTTCGGCAGCTTGTGCGGCACTGCGCGCGACGTCTTGCGCGGTCGCGCTCATTTCGTGGGAGGCGGTGGCGACCTGATCGACCTGACGGTATTGCTGCTCCATGCCGGCGCTGGTCTGGGTGGCGATGGCCGAGGACTGGTCGGCGGTGTTGCGTGCGTCCTGCACCGAGCGCTTCACGTCAGCGATGATCGGCTGCAACTTGTCGAGGAAACGGTTGAACCAACCGGCCAACTGGCCGAGTTCGTCCTGCTTGTCGTAGGCCAGACGGCGCGTCAGATCACCTTCGCCGCTGGCGATGTCTTCAAGCATGTGCGCCACGCCGAGGATCGGCTTGGTCACGCTGCGCGCCATCAGCCATACCAGCAGCAGGCCGATCAACGCGGCCAGCACGCCGAGGCTCAGCTCGATCAGCGTGCCCGAATTGTTGCTTGCGTCCAGCTGTTGCTTGAGCGCTTCGGCGCGGCTGACCAGGACTTTTTCCGGCACATCGAGCAACACGGCCCACGACGGGCCGCCGGGAATCGGCTGGAACGGCGACAGCACTTTCAGCTGGCCATTGCTGTGCAGGCTGCTGACGCTGCTGCTGGCCGCGAGCATGCGCAGCAGTTCGCTGCCGCTGGTTTTGTCCACGGCGTCCAGACGCTGGCTGAGTTTGCCGGCGTCCGGGCTGTACCCGGCGAGCAGACCGGTCGGGCTGATGATGCTCACGGCGGTCTGGCCGTCATAGAGCTTCTTGCTCGCGCCCTGACTGATCGCTTGCAGGCTGTTGAGGTTGATGTCGACCGACAGCGAGGCGATGACTTTGCCGTTGACCGTCAGCGGGAAAACGATGCTGGTCATCAGCACGTTGTGGCCGTCGATCACGTAGAAGTACGGTTCGATCACACACGGTTTGAGTGTGGTGCGCGGGCAGGTGAACCAGGCATTCGCGGCCTGGCCGCTGGGGCCGGTGCTGGTGTCGGCCATGTCGCTTTCCGGCAGGGCCATCGAGGTGACCTTGCCCGGGGTCGGCTGCGACCAGTACAAGGCGAAACGGCCCTTGTCGTTGCTGCCCAGTTCGGCCTGACCGGCGAACAGTTCGTCCTTGCCGTCCAACGCATTGGCTTCGAACACCAGCGACAGGCCGAGTAGGTCCGGGTTGGCTTGCAGCGCCGATTTGACCTGACGGGTCATGTCTTCGCGCAGGTCGAAGGCATCGAGGAAGCGCTTCTCGGCTTGTTCGCGCAGGAACAGCACCTGCCGCGAGAAGCCGTGGCCGTACTGATAGGCATCCATGAACTGTTGACGAATGCCGGCGGCTTGCACTTCGCCTTGCGACTCGATGCGCGCCTGAGCGGACTCGGTGAGCATCTCCATGCTGGAGGCTTTCACCAGTTCGGAACTGTGCTCCATGCGATACAGCGAAAGACCCACCAACAGGGTCACGATACCGGCCAGGCAGAGGCCGGCGAGCAGGGTGATTTTCCATTGGATGGAAAGTTGTCTGAGCGACATGGAGACGTCCTTATTCGATAAATATCTGAGACTTTGCACTGTAACGGCCGCAAATCGGCTTTCTTTATCCCTGAAACACAATATGACCAATTGCCGCATGCCAAGGCTGGCCCCCCTGTTTGGGTTGAGCACAAAACCTGTGGTGAGGGGATTTATCCCCGATGGGTGGCGAAGCCGCCCCCTGCATTGCGTCAGGTAAATTGAATCTGCAGGTTTTGCGACTGCTGCGCAGCCGATCGGGGATAAATCCCCTCGCCACAGGAAATACCTTCATCACAGGAGGATTTCAGCCATTGTGCAGCCAGCAGTTGTTTTGACACCGCCGCCACTCTGCGGCACAGTGCGCGCCCTTCTAATAAGACCCTCTTTGCAAATCCGCCGGTAACCCGTTGGCGGACTCATCCTGTCTGGCGGTGTGTTTTCCATCGCAGTGTTTTTTGAGGTAGTGAAATGAATGCAGTCATAGCCGCGGTCGGCGTCATGCTGGTACTCAGCCTGTCCCGCGTGCATGTGGTGATCGCTTTGATCGTCGGCGCGCTCGTCGGTGGCCTGACCGGTGGTCTGGGCATCGATGCCACGCTCAAGGCGTTCAACAGCGGTCTTGGTGGCGGGGCGACGGTGGCGTTGTCCTACGCGCTGCTCGGCGCTTTCGCCGTGGCGATTGCCAAGTCCGGCCTGGCCCATGCGCTGGCCGACAAGGCTCTGGCGATGGTTGATCGCCAGCATTCGAGCGGCGGCGGCAGCGTCAAATGGCTGCTGATTGGCTTGCTGTGGGTGGTGGCGATCGCTTCGCAGAACATTCTGCCGATCCACATCGCGTTCATTCCGCTGCTGGTGCCGCCACTTCTATATGTGCTGACCAAGCTGCAACTCGACCGCCGCCTGATCGCCTGCGTCATGACCTTCGGTCTGATCACGC
Source organism: Pseudomonas sp. GM80 (assembly GCF_000282515.1). Lineage (GTDB taxonomy): Bacteria > Pseudomonadota > Gammaproteobacteria > Pseudomonadales > Pseudomonadaceae > Aquipseudomonas. The sequence goes on along the minus strand of NZ_AKJD01000074.1, from coordinate 31,144 downwards.
CGTACATGGTGTTCCCGGTCGGCTTCGGCAACATCTTCCTTAACCAGATTCTGCTGGCCAACGTCAGCAAGGCCGGCGTCGACATCAGCCAGATCAATGTCATGCACGCCATGGCGATTCCGGCGCTGGGCATGGTCTTCGGTCTGTTGGTGGCGGTGTTTTTCAGCTACCGCAAAAAGCGCGTTTACGATCTGGAGAAGATTGAACAGGTCGAGCAGGTCAGCGTGGCCTACAACCCGAAAACCATTGGCATTGCCGGTCTGGCGATTGCGGCTGCGTTCATCATTCAACTGTTGCTGGACTCGATGATTATCGGTGCGCTGGCCGGTTTTCTGATCTTCTCGGCGTCAGGCATCGTGAAATGGCGTGAAACCGACGACCTGTTCACCGAAGGCATGAAGATGATGGCGATGATCGGCTTCATCATGATCTCGGCCTCGGGGTTTGCCGAAGTGCTCAAGGCCACCGGCGAAGTGCGCACCCTGGTCGAAAGCGCGGCGGCGTGGATCGATCACAGTCAGGCCATCGGCGCGTTGTTGATGTTGCTGGTGGGTTTGATGGTGACCATCGGTATCGGCTCGTCGTTCTCGACCGTGCCGATTCTTGCGGCGATTTTCGTGCCGTTGTGCGTGCAGTTGGGCTTCAGCCCGATGGCGATCGTGTGCATCGTCGGCACTGCCGGGGCGTTGGGCGATACCGGTTCGCCGGCTTCGGATTCGACGCTGGGGCCAACCTCTGGCTTGAACGTCGACGGTCAGCATCACCACATCTGGGACACCGTGGTGCCGACGTTCCTGCACTACAACCTGCCGCTGCTGGCGTTCGGCTGGGTGGCCGCGATGGTGTTGTAATTTAGCCTCTGAAGATCAAAAGATCGCAGCCTTCGGCAGCTCCTACATCGATCTCTGTAGGAGCTGCCGAAGGCTGCGATCTTTTTTTGCGGGTTCAACTTTTGGTTTTGCGTGCCGTTAAAGCCTTTAACCACGCCAATAAAACCAAAAGAGTGAGCCCCCACAATGCGCCTGAGCCTCAAGGCTAAAGTCCTGTCCCTCGCCGTTCTTCCGGTATTGCTCTTTGCGCTGGTCATCAGCCTGACCACGCTGTTCATCCTCCAGGAACAAGCGCACAAAGAGGTCGAACAGACCCGCGAACGCCTGCTCGGCGACGCCAAAGCGACCCTGCAAAGTTACGTGGCCGTGGCCATGACTACGATCAAACCGCTCTACGACGCGGCCGCCCCGGGCGATGAAGCGGCGCGGGCGCAAGCGATCAAATTGCTCTCGGGCATCCGCTACGGCAAGGACGGCTACTTCTTCGGCTACGACTCCGAGACCGTGCGCCTGTTCAAGGCCAGCGACCCGGAAGGCGTGGGCAAAAGCTTCAAGGACAATCGCGACCCGAACGGTGTTTACGTCAATCAGGGCCTGGTGAAGGTCGCGAAGGACGGCACTCACTATCTGCAATACAGCTCGCCGCTGCCGGGCAATGCGCAAGTGCTGGTGCCGAAACTCGGTTACACCGAATACCTGGCGAAGTGGGACATGGCCGTGGGGACCTCGGTCAATCTCGACGGCATCGAAGCGCAAGTGGCGCAGGTTGAAGCGCAGGTTCAGGAACGCATGCAAGGCGTGGTGCTGAGCATCGTCGGCGTGGCGCTGGTGGTGCTGTTGGTGATCGCGGCGGCGGGGATGCTGCTGGCCAATACCATTCTGCGTCCGCTGACCCTGATGAAAGCCAACCTCGACGACATCGCGGCGGGCGAGGGCGATCTGACCCGCCGCCTGAACATCACCAGCCAGGACGAACTCGGTGAACTGGCCGGCTCGTTCAACCGCTTCGTCGATAAAATCCACGGCCTGGTGCGGCAGATCACCGAGATGACCACGCAACTCACCGGGCTGGTGACGCAGGTGTCCGATCAGGCGCAGCGTTCCGATCAGGCGATGGAGCGGCAGCGTCACGAGACCGATCAGGTTGCCACCGCCATCAACGAGATGTCTGCCGCCGCGCAGGAAGTGGCCAAGAGCGCGCAGAACGCCGCCGTCGCCGCCCAGCAGACCGACGAAGAAGGCCAGAGCGCCAAGCGTGTGGTGGCGGGCAGCATCAAACAGATTCATGCGTTGGTCGATGACATCCGCAGCAGCGGTGTATCCCTCGACAGCCTGCAGCAGGACGTGACCTCGATTGTCGGCGTGCTCGGGGTGATCCGTTCGATTGCCGAGCAGACCAACTTGCTGGCGCTGAACGCGGCGATCGAAGCGGCGCGCGCCGGTGAGGCCGGGCGCGGCTTTGCCGTGGTGGCGGACGAGGTGCGGGCGCTGGCCAGTCGCACGCAGATCAGCACCCAGGAAATTCAGGGGATGATCGATCGATTGCAGGCGGGCACCCAGCAGGCGGTCGAGGCGATGCGCCGCTCCAGCGAGGCCGGTGACGGCACCTCGCAACAGGCCAATCAGGCTGGCGCGTCGCTGGATGCAATGGCGTCGCTGATTGCGACGATCAACTCGATGAACGCGCAGATCGCCAGTGCGGCGGAAGAGCAGACGGCGGTGGCGGAGGAGATCAACCGCAGCGTGCATCAGATTGCGGTGGCGGTGGACAACGTCGCCGATGAGACGCAACTCGGCGCGCAGACCTCACGCAGCCTGGCCGAACTTGGCCAGCGCCTGGGCAAACTCGTGGGCCAGTTCCGCATCTGACTCCCCTCACTATCCAATGTAGGAGCTGCCGCAGGCTGCGATCTTTTGATCTGGTTTTGATCTTTTGATCTGGTTTTTAACAATCAAGATCAAAAGATTGCAGCCTGCGGCAGCTCCTACATGGGAAATCATGGTCTGTCCCAGTAGGGGATTTCGCCGAAGCATTCCATGAAGAAGTCGATGACCGTGCGCACCTTCACTGACAGCCGGCGGCTGCCCGGCCACAGCACCGCGATCTGCTGCGGTTCCAGGCTGTTCGACACCTGATACTCCCCCAGCACCGGCACCAACGTGCCTTCGCGCACCGCTTCGCCAATCAGCCACGACGGAAACATCACCAGGCCCAAACCTTGTTCGGCGGCTTGCGTGAGGGTGTCGGCATGGTTGCCGGTGATCGGGCCTTTCACCGAATACGGTGTCCAGTCTTCACCCTCGCGGCGGAAAAACCAGCGTTGCAGACCGGCCGCGCCTTTGTAGGCCAGGCATTGATGCTGCGCGAGGTCTTCAGGCTGTTGCGGTGTGCCGTGACGCTTGAGATATGCCGGGCTGGCGGCGACCTGAAAGCGGTGCGGCGCGACAATCCGCGCCTGCATGCTCGAGTCGTGCAGCGGGCCGATGCGAAACAGCAAATCGGCGCCTTCCTGCAGCGGGTCGACGTAGTGGTCGGTCTGCTGGATATCCAGTTGCAGCTTCGGATAGCGCGCGCACAACTGCCCCAGCCACGGCGTCAGATGCCGCTGACCGAAGACCACCGGTGCGTTGATGCGCACCAGGCCGGTGGGTTCGCTTTGCTGTTCCTGCAAGGCTTGCTCAGCTTCTTCCAGTTGCACCAGCAACAATCGCGCGTGGTAGCCGAGCATGCGCCCGGCTTCGGTCGGCGTGACGGCGCGGGTGTGGCGGTAGAGCAATTGCTGATTCAGCGCCTGCTCCATCAACTGGATTTGCCGGGATATCGAAGAGGGCGCCACGCCCTCGCGGCGGGCCACTTCGGAAAAACTGCCATGGTCGAGCACGGCCACAAATAACCGCAGTGCCTTGAATCCGAGTTCGCTGAGCCCGTGCATGATCTGTCCTGCTGTGCGTGATGCGCAAAAGTGTTGTCCGGATGCTCCCATTTATCGCACAGCGACGCCAGCCGATAATCCGCGCCATCGTTGACTGGGCTGGATTGTGTTTATGCAAACGTTGGATGAAGTGAATGTGGTGGCACCGGTGGCCAAACCGGGGTTGCGCTGGTTATTGCTGCCGCTGGTGATAATGGCGGGCATGGGGTTGTCGGTAGAGGCCGGGTTGCTTGGGCCATTGGGCGCGCAGGTCGGGCATCTGTGGGCGACGTTGAGCATCTTTGGCGTCGGCTCGGCGATTCTGTTTTTGCTGCTGTTGTTTGCCGGCCCGCAGAAGGGCCCGGCGCTGAACACCTTGCCGCGCTGGCAATTGATCGGGGGCATTCTCGGGCCGATCTACGTGGTGGTACTGACCCTGGCCACGCCGCACATCGGCATCGCCATGACGATGATCGCGATCCTCTCCGGGCAAGTCGGCAAGAGTGTGTTGATCGACCATTTCGGCTGGTTCGGGACGGCGCGCAAGAAGGTCAACGGTGAACGTTGGCTGGCGTTGTTGCTGATTGTGGCGGCACTTGTTTTGATTGCTCGGGGTTGATGATGAGTCTGATTATTTTGTTGGCCGTGGTGGTTGCGGCAGGTGCGGTGCTGAGTGTTCAGGCAGCGATCAATGGGCGCTTGGGGGAAACTGTCGGCGTGTTGCGCAGCAGTTTGCTGACGTTCGCCGTGGGTGCGCTGGTGACCGGATTGCTGATTGTGTTTTTCGAACCGGCGCATTCGGTGAGTTTGCTTGATGTGCCGAAGTGGCAGCTCAGTGGGGCGCTGTTTGGCGTGATATACATGATTGTCATGGTCGGCGCTGTGCCTCGGGTCGGTACGGCGGTGGCGACCGTGGCGGTGATTGTCGGGCAGTTGGGGATGGGGATGTTGATCGATAATTTTGGCTGGTTTGGCAACCCGGCGATCGATTTGTCCGGTAGCCGGGTTTTGGCGATGGGGTGTTTGGGGTTGGCTTTGGTGTTTATGTATCGGAGCAGTGTGCGTACGGGGGATTGATTCGGGTTTTTTGGGGGGCAAGCGGTGCGCGTTCAGCTGTTGTTCTTCGTAGGAGCAAAGCTTGCTCGCGAAGGCGGCCTGACAGCCGACCCACCTCTCCCAGCCGTACCATCATCCCCTGTAGGAGCTGCCGAAGGCTGCGATCTTTGACTTTATCTTTTAAGAGCAAGATCAAAAGATCGCAGCCTGCGGCAGCTCCTACATGGTTTATCGGCTTCGCTTGCTGGCAGCCTGCCAATCTTCGATGCAATCCCCCGTAGGAGCTGCCGAAGGCTGCGATCTTTTGATCTGGCTCTGGTTTTTGAATTTTCGCCGGGCCGGCATTCCGGCGTTTGAAAAAGGGGCTCGCTGATAAGAGCGAAACCGTCGGAAGCCATATCCGCAGCAACGGATATGTCCCCCAAACCCCAATAAAAAATCCGGATCAAAAGATCGCAGCCTTCGGCAGCTCCTACACTGGGTATCACGGCTTGCCCTCCAAGCCTCAGACAACCACCACACAAGGAGTCTGTTCCATGCCCGATAAAAAATGCGATTGCCCCGGCTGCAACTGCACCATCAAAGAAGGCGATCATTCCTACGCCGTACACGGCAAACACTACTGCTGCGAAGCCTGCGCTCACCACCACAAGAGTGGCGAGGAGTGCTCAAGCAAGGGCTGCCATTGCGCGCATCCGAAATAAACCCGGCGCAAAAAAAGTGGAGCCTAATCAGGCTCCACTTCCAGTTTCAAACTCGCATCATCCATGCGCTCGGTATGGCGCACCGTCCCTTGCAGCCGTCGGCCTTCGACCCTGACCACCACGGTTTTCGCCTGGTCGAGGTCGTCGGGTAACGGCGCTGGCACCCTCAGCGCGAAGCAGAACGGATCATCCTCGACCGCTTCCAGGCCCACGCGACAATCCACACTTTTGGTTATGCGCCCAAAGAGCGTGTCCAAGCCATAGTCCAGGTGCGCCTCGCTGCTGATGCTGCTCATTGTGCATTCCCCCGAATGATGCCGACCGCCAGGCTGAGCTTAGCTGGTCGGTCGCCAGACGACGTTTTCCACGCCGAATTTTTCCGCCATCGGTTTGCTGGTTTTCTGCACCTTTTCACGGCCAAAGCGCGGGATTCGCCCGACGCCGGCGTCGCAGCTTGCCCAGTGCCAAGCCTCGGCGTTGTCCATTTTGTCCGAGCGGATAATGAACGACTTGGGCGTGCCGTGAAGGGTGTATTCGATGACATAGAGTTTTGCGTTGTTCATAAAGCCCGTATTCCTCCCTGTGGTAATAGAAGGATCGCGGCGCACCGGGAAAATTCACTCGGATTGTCCGACGGTATCTATCATTGGCGACGCATCGGCGCACTGGTTACCATGACGCTTCCACCAACCCCAATGAATGCTCGCCATGGCCCTCGCCGCGCCCCCCGATCTCAGTGACACCGATGTGCCCGTGCAACGTGTGGCGCGCACCTATCCGCGTGGGTTGTTTATCGAGCCGCATGCGCATGTCTGGGGGCAGTTGCTGTACGCGATGAGCGGGGTGATGTGGGTCGAGACGCCGCATGAAGCGCTGGTGGTGCCGCCGCAGCGGGCGGTGTGGTTGCCGCCCGGTGTGCCGCACGGGATCCGCGTGGTGTCGGATCTGCAGATGCGTAATATCTACTTGCGCCCGGCGCTGGCGGCGACGCTGGATCAGACGGTGCAGGTGATCGAGGTCGGTGGGTTGCTGCGCGAGTTGATTGTCGGGCTGGTGGAGCAGGGCGACAGCGGGGAACCTGCCTATTACGAGGCGTTGGTCGGGCTGGCGTTGCTGGAGCTGCAACGCGCACGCCGTTCGCAGCTGAAAATCCCGCTGCCGGACGATTCCGATCGGCGTCTGATGAACGTGTGCCAAGCGGTCATGGCGGCGCCCTCACTGGACATTCCTTTCGAGCAACACGCGGAAAATGCCGGGGCCAGCGTGCGCACCCTGGCGCGGCTGTTCAAGGGCAGTCTCGGCATGGGCTTCGCCGAGTGGCGCCGACAGGTGCAGCTGGCGACGGCGGTGGCGGAGTTGATTCAGGGCGTGGCGGTGAGCGTGATCGCCCGCGAACTCGGCTACTCGCCCAGCAGCTTCAGCGACATGTTCCGCCGCGAACTGGGCGTCGCCCCCTCACAATTCACTCTGTAACAACGTTACCTCCTGAACCGGCACAAACCCTGTGGGAGCTGGCAAGCCAGCTCCCACAGGGTTTTGTGGTGGTTTCGGCAGGGTTGGCCGAAATTCAGAAGTCGTTGGCCGATGCCTTCGCACTCGATTCCCTAGACTCTGCCCATTCCTTGCAATCGGCGGAGTTCCTCCCCCATGAACTACCTGATTTCGCTGGCCATTGGTCTGGGCGTTGGCCTGCTGTACGGCGCGCTGGATTTCCGTTCTCCCGCACCGCCGGCCATCGCGCTGGTAGGTCTGCTCGGCATGCTGGCCGGTGAGCAATTGTGGCCGATGGGCCGGCAACTGGTCGCCGGCTGGTTGTCCTGAGTTTCCTTTCTCTTCGGTGGATCAAGCCATGAAAGCACTGCAATTCGATAAAACCGGCGACCTGTCTTCCCTGCGTTTCGTCGACGTTCCGACCCCAACCCCCGGCGCTGACGAGGTGCTGGTACAGATCAAGGCCGCTGGTCTCAATCCCAGCGATGTGAAAAACGTCCTCGGCCGTTTCCCCTACACCACGCTGCCGCGCATACCCGGTCGCGATTTCGCCGGTGTGGTGGTTGAAGGCCCGCCAGCATTGATCGGTCAACAAGTCTGGGGCACCGGTCGCGAGCTGGGTTTTTTCGCCGATGGTTCTCACGCGCAATTCGTCAAACTGCCGGCCAACGGTGTCGCCCTCAAACCATCGCGTCTGAGTTTCAGCCAGGCCGCCAGTCTCGGCGTGCCGTACACCACGGCGTGGGATGCGCTGGAGCGCAGTCTGGTAAAAGCCGACACGCGCCTGCTGGTGATCGGCGGCGGTGCGGTGGCCACGGCGGCATTGGCCTTGGCCAAAGTGCGCGGCGCGCAGATCCTGGCGGCGGCGCGGCGTCCAGAGCAGGTCAAGGATTTGCAGGCGCAGGGTTACCAGACGATTCAGCTGGATAAACCTGAAGACCTCGGCGCGCAGGTCAACGCGGTGTATCAGGGGGGCGCTGAAGTGATCTTCGACACCACCGGTTTCTGGCTGCCGGCGTCGGTGGCGGCACTGGCAATCTTTGGTCGAATCGCGATCATCGCCGCACCGGTAGACGGCCATGTGCAATTGCCGGCACTGGCGTTGTACCGCAAGGGCGGTTCGGTGGTGGGCGTCAATACGTTGCTGTACGGCGTTGAAGCCTGTGCGGCGATGTTGGGCCAGTTTGGCCGACTCTTCGACGAAGGCGCGTTGCCGTTGCCGCAGGGCTTGGTCGAGTCGCCATTGGCCGACGGTCTTCAGCGTTATGCGGATGTGAATCAGGGCAGCGGTGACAAAGTCATCCTCATCCCCTGACCCCCCGCCCGCCAACCCCCTGTAGGAGTGAGCCTGCTCGCGATAGCGGTGTGTCAGACGAAGTATTCGTTAATAGACACACCGCTATCGCGAGCAGGCTCACTCCTACAGTTGATTTGTGTTGGGCTCAGGATTGCGGGACGCCGTTTTCCCAGGCTGTCCAATGCGTGAGGATGTCCTGCACCAGCGGATGGCCGGCGCGATAGAGGTTTTCCAGCGCCGGGGCAAAACCACCCTGATCGGCGTATTTCAGCAGGTTGTCCACTTCACTGCCGCCCGGCTCAGGGCGATCGAAGTCAGAGCCGGCGCGCACCACGGCCAGGCGTTGAACATCGACCAGACCTTCACGACTGGCCCGCAATAAAGCTTCATAGGTGGAGTTGTCTTCCTGCTGCGTCGTGCAGTATTCGCCCTTGTTATCCGTGAGCAGTTTGGTCCATACCTCGGCCCGCTCGCTCAAGCGTGTACCGGAAAACCAGGTGTTGCCGGCCAACGTGTCGCAGCGAGTGACCACCGGTGGCTGATTGGCTGGGGCTGACGGATATTTCCGGCGCCACGCTGCCGATTCCTTGCTCTCGCTCAGTTCAACCTTGTGGCTCAGGGCGAAGGCTTTGTCCTGCAGTTTCGCGTTCAGCTCGAAGACTTCGGTCTTGTAGTCCAGCGGCGGTTTTTCGTTCGGGCCTTTTGTGTTGATACCCAGATAACCGGTCGGCCAGTTTGACGGAGCATCGCGCGAATCGATCTCCCATTGCGTGCCGAACTCCACCAGATAGTGCGCCCATGCCGCGGTGCCAATAGTCCCGTGTTTTGGGCTGATCCCGGCGATCCCAGCGATGAGGAAATAGCTTTTACGCAGGTCGAATTTCGGCGACAGCGCCAACGCCAGGGTCGAGGCGGCAGCGTTGGTCTGGCCCATGCCGGTGGTCAACAGGCACACCTGCTGCGTATTGCAGCGGATGCTCGGGTACTCGGCGGACAGGCCCGGCACGCGGATTTCCTGTTTCAGTTCCAGGCGATCGATCCAGTGCTGCGCCTCGGGCGCGAACATGGTGATCAGCACGACTTTCGGCTGGATCGGCGCCTCGACCGCCCAAGCGGTGGAAGAGAGCAGGGCCGCAGCGGCCAGTGTCAAACGCATCATTGCTTGCATGAAACCTCCTTGAAAATCAGAACTGATAACCGACGCCGGCGTAGTAACCCCAGCCATTGGAACGCGCGCGGAAATTACCGTCGCCAAAATTCAGCTCGCTGCCGTCCTCCCAGTTGCCGCCGTTGTGGAAATAACGCCCCACCAGCGTGAAGCGCAGATGGGTGAAGGAGTAGAGCAACACGTTGGTCGCCACCGTCGCGTTGGCGGTGCGAGCGGGGTTGTCTTTGTGGATGTCGGAGCCGAAATCGAAGTTGGTAAAACCGATGTAGGTCAGCGAGGCGCCGTTGCTGAATTTGTCGATGGGCACGATGTACTTGAGCTGCGCGCGGTAGCCGTCCCACGAATATTCATTGCTCGCGCCGTAATTTTCCCACTGGTAGCGACCGTAGAGGTTGGCCGACAGATTGACCCGCGAGTGGGTGTCGATGTCGGTGCCGAAACCGCTGTACAGCGTGTTGGCGCGATTCTCTTTACGGCTGCCGTGGTCGTAGATCCAGTCGAACGCGACGTACCATTCCTTGAACGGGCCGATGGCCAGGCTGCGGCCGGCGAGGTAGTCGATGGAGATGCGCGGTTCGTGCTCCATGAACACTGGCGAGCCGTGATCCCACACACCTTTGTCGTGGCTGTTGCCGATGTTGAAGATCTTCGGCACGTCGATGTAGCCGTACAGCTCGAACGGGCCCTTGCGGCCGAAATACTCGTACTCCAAGTAGATATCGTCGGCCGGTTGCGGGCCGAAACTGATGTCTTTGCTGCCGATCAGCATCAGGTCCTGGTTGTACCAGTCCGACAGGTAGGCGCCTTTTTTCGGCGGGCTGGCTTCCGGGCTGAGGGCTTCGCCTTGGGCGGATTCTTCCGGCAGCGCGGGCTGAGCGAAAGCGCTGGCGCTGAGAAGTCCGGTAACGCCAGTAAGCAGCAAGGAAACAGCAAACGTGCGCGCAAACGGTGCGCGAAAGGGGGATGCGGTATGCATTCAAAGTCCTTTTTTGCGGATCGAGGCCCGTGTTCCGTGGGCTTGTACGGTTTTGTTACGAAAACCTTGAGAGTGACGTTACGCAAACGTTTGCACAAGGCGTACCAATGTTTTCAATTCGCTGATATTTCGTCGATTTCAACGGTTTTTCTGACAGAACGATCACATTTTTCAAGAGCGTAAAAAATGCCGTCGGGTACGAATCCTGTGGCGAGGGGATTTATCCCCGATGGGGCGCGTAGCGGCCCTTGGAAGCGTGGGCCTGCTGCGCAGTCCATCGGGGATAAATCCCCTCGCCACAAAGGCCATACCCGAGGTCCTGGGGCAGGTTGAAGCCCCATGGATACGGGCTGAAACGCTTATTCCAGACGCCTCTAGTATTAAAGTATTAACACCATTTAATCCGTGCCCCATTGCCGGGCGTCTACTAGCTTTGTCCCCAATCAACGGTTTTGTGATGACCGTCGCAGTCTTGATTCGCGTGTGGAATAAGCGCGGCTTTGCACGCCTTCAAGGAAGAAATTGGCCACGACAAGGAGTAGCCCGTGGAAGCAAGGTTTGGTATCGCCCTCGTTTCGCGTTTTTCCCCTCTTTCCCTTGCTGTGCATCTGAGCGTCGCCGGGCTGCTGTTCGGCGGGATGAGTGCCCCTGCGCTGGCCACATGCTCCACGGCCGGTTCAATCGTGACGTGTACGGGGGTGCCGCCACTGCCACTGGTTCCCAACGACTTCGCCAGTGCCACGAACAACCTGACGGTCAACGTCAACAGCGGCGCGCAGATGAACGCGACCCTTGGCGGGCATGTCATGGACCTGACGGGGGTCGGCATCACCCTGAACAACTCCGGCATCATGGATCCGGCAGTCCTTGGTCTGATATCGGTGTTGAGCGGCGGTGCATTTATCGGGAACGGCGCGACCAGCACGGTCAATGTGCTCAACAATACGGGCGCGATCATGCGCGGTACCGGCATGTTGCTTGGGCTTAACCTGACCAGCGTCAATGGCCTGGCCATCGCGGTGAACAACGCCGCTGCCGGCACCACCACCCTCACCAACAACGGCACCATCACTTCGACCGGACTCTCGATCGGTGGCATCACCCTGGCCGATACTCCGGTGATCGGCGTCTACGGTGGCTCGCAGGTCAACATGACCAACAGCAACACCGGTGTGATCAACGGCCGTATTGCCTTCGAAACCTCGGCGGCGGGCAACACCTTCACCAACGCCGGTGCGATTACCGGCGGTGTGTCGATGGGCGCGGGGAGCACCAACACCTTCACGGCCGTGACCGGTTCTTCGGTGCAGGTCGGTGACGGCGTGCAGATCAGTGTCGGCCTTGGTGGTCTGGTCAATATCAACCTTACTTTCGCCCCGACGGGTACGGTGGATGGCGGTGCGGGGGGGACTAACAGCCTGATCCTGCAAAACACCAGCGGCGTCGGCGGCGGTATCGCCGAGAATGGCACGGCATCGAGCGCCACCTACGTCAACTTCAACAACCTGACCCTCAACAGCGGCACCTGGACCTTGCAGGGGCCACTGGTCAGCGGTGCGACCACGCTCAACGGCGGTATCGCGAATTTCAACAACAACGCCACCTTCGGCAGCGGCGTGCTCACGTCCAACGGCGGGATTCTGCAGGCCAGTAATGCCGGGTTGAACATCAGCAATCTGATTTCCGTCGGTGCCGGCGGCGTCACGGTACAAGGCGGCAATGCCACTACCCTGAGCGGGGTGATTTCCGGCAGCGGCGGTTTCACCAAGGCCGGTACCGGACAACTTAACCTCGGCGCCGCCAACACCTATCTGGGCAACACCACGCTCAACGGTGGCACGGTGCAGGTCAGCAACAATCAGGCGTTCAGCACCGGCAGCCTCAACGTCACCGGCGCGACAACGCTGAGCGCACCGGGCACCATCAGCCTGGCCAACGCCATCAGCCTCGGCGGCACCTTGACGGCCGGCGGCACGGGCGCACTGACCCTCGGCGGCTTGATCAGCGGCAGCAGCGGCCTGACCAAAACCGGCAGCGGCAGCCTGACCCTCAGCGGCGCCAACTCCGGTTTCACCGGCACCACCACTCTCAGTGCCGGCAGCCTGCTGGTGACCAATAACAACTCGCTGGGCAGCGGTGCGCTGAACACCGCCGCCGGCACCAGCCTCGACAGCACCACCAACGTGACGCTGGCCAATAACATCGGCATGACCGGCGCACTCAACGTGCTCGGCAGCAATGCGCTGACCCTCGGCGGCGTGTTGAGCGGCACTGGCGGCATCACCAAAAGCGGCACCGCCAGCCTGACCCTGACCGGCAACAACAGCAACTCAGGCAACACCGCCCTCAATGCCGGCACGTTGTTCGTTGGCAGCAATACCGCGCTGGGGACCGGCGCACTCAGTGCGGCGGCCGGCACGGTGCTGGATGCGACTACTGCGGTGACACTGGCGAATGCCGTCGCACTGGCCGGCGGCGTGACCATTGGCGGCACCCAGGCACTGGGCTTGAGCGGCGTCGTCAGCGGCGCCGGCAACCTGATCAAGAGCGGCACGGCGAACCTGAGCCTCAGCGGCAACAACACCTTCTCCGGCGGCACCGCACTGAATGCCGGCACGCTGATTGTCGGCTCCAACACCGCGCTCGGCACTGGCGCGCTGACCACGGCGGCGGGCACCACGCTCGACGCCAGCACCGCAGTCGCACTGACCAACGCGGTCTCGCTCGGCGGCAATCTCAACGTCGGCGGCAGCGCCAACCTGACCCTCGGCGGCATCGTCAGCGGTAGCGGCGGGCTGACCAAAAACGGCGCGGCCAACCTGATACTCAATGGCGCCAACACCTTTCTCGGTGCCATTGCGCTGAACGCCGGCACCATCACCGCAGGCGCCAACGCGGCGCTGGGTAGCGGCAACATCACCGTGGGCGGTGTAGCTACCCTCGACAGTAATGCGGCGGTGACCCTGAACAACGCCGTCATCCTCAACAACAGCCTGGGGATCGGCGGTAGTAACGCGCTGACCCTCGGCGGGGTGATCAGCGGCGCCAGCCAACTGGTAAAAAACGGCGCCGCCAATCTCACGCTTAACGGCACCAACACCTACAGCGGCGGCACCACGCTGAATGCTGGCAGCCTCACCGTCGGCAACGGCGCAGCATTGGGCACGGGGGCCTTGACGGTGGAAGGCGCGGGCACGCTCAACAGCAGCTCGGCCGTGACCCTGAACAACAACGTGATTCTCAACGCCAACCTCACCGCCGGCGGCGCCAACGCACTGACCCTTGGCGGGGTGATCAGTGGCGGCAACGGGCTGATCAAAACCGGCGCTTCGAGCCTGACCCTCAACGGCAACAACACCTACACCGGCACCACGGCGCTGAATGCCGGTTCACTGATTGTCGGCTCCAGCACAGCCCTTGGTACCGGCACACTGAACGCCTCGAACGGCACCTCCCTCGATGCCAGCGCTGCCGCGACGCTGGTCAACAACGTCAACCTCTCCGGCACTCTGACTGTCGGCGGCACTAATGCTCTGACCCTTGGCGGTGTGGTCGCCGGTATTGGTGGACTGACCAAGAACGGCGCTGCCGATCTGACCCTCAACGGCGCCAACACTTATTTTGGCAACACCGTGTTGAACACCGGCAAACTGATCGTCGGCAGTAGCACCGCGCTGGGTTCCGGTACGTTGAACGCGGCGGCCAACACCACGCTGGACGCCAACACGGCCGTCAGCCTGAACAACGCCGTCGCGCTGGCCGGCGCTGTGAACATCGGCGGCACGGCGAATATGACGCTGACCGGTCTGGTCAGCGGTGCCGGCAGCCTGGTGAAAAACGGCACGGCCAATCTGATTCTCAATGCAGCAAACAACTACCTCGGCGGCACCACGCTGAATGCCGGCACACTGACCGTCGGCAACAGTTCGGCATTGGGTTCTGGCGCATTGACCGTCGCTGGCGCGTCGACGCTGGACAGCAACTCGCCGCTGGTCAGCCTCAACAACGCGGTCGCCCTGAATGCCGGACTGACCGTGGGCGGCACGCAGAATCTCACCCTCGGCGGCGTCACCAGCGGTACTGGCCCACTGATCAAGAACGGCACTGCCAATCTGACCCTCAACGGCAACAATACTTTCAGCGGCGGCACCACTTTAAATGCCGGTACGCTGACCTTGGGCAATGCCAACGGTCTGGGCAGCGGCGCATTGATCGTCGGCGGCGCGGCGACGCTGGATAACAGCGCGTCGTTCGGCATCGGCAACGCGATCACTTTGAACGCCGGGCTGACCATCGCCGGCAACAACGATTTGAGCTTGAACGGCATCATCGACGGTGCCGGCAGCCTGACCAAAAACGGTCTGTCGGACCTGGCCCTGGCGGGCAACAACACCTTCACCGGTGCGCTGAACATCATCTCGGGCAGCGTCACCACGCTCAACAACAACGCCTTGGGCAATACCTCCGGGGTCAACATCAGCGCCGGCGCCGGGCTCAATCTGGGCAGCAACGCCAGCCTCGGTGCGCTGACCGGCAGCGGCAGTGTGCAACTGACCGGCAGCAACCTGCTGACCGTCGGCAGCGGCGACGTCACCAGCACCTTCGACGGCGATCTCAGTGGCAGCGGCGGCCTGGTCAAAGTCGGCACCGGCACCTTGAACCTCACCGGGATCAACGGCATCACCGGCAACACCGCGATCAATGGCGGTACCGTCGACCTCAGCGGTTCGCTGGCCAGTGCGCAGGTCAACGTCAACACCGGCGGTACCCTCACCGGCACCGGTTCGGCAATTGGTAGCGTCAACATCAACAGCGGCGGCCATCTGGCCTTGTCGTCGGGCAACCAACTGTCTGCCAGTGCGTTGACTCTCGCGGCCGGCAGTAACGTCGATGTCGCGTTGGCAACACCGTCGACCACGTCGCTGATGAATGTCGGCGGCAACCTCACCCTCGACGGCAATCTCAACGTCACCGATGCCGGCGGTTTTGGCGTTGGCGTGTATCGCCTGTTCAACTACACCGGCGCCCTGACCAATCTCGGTCTGGACGTCGCCAGCGTGCCGGTCGGTTACGGCCTCGGCGATCTGCTGGTGCAGACCGGCGTGCCCAATCAGATCAACATTCAAGTGTCGGCGCCGAACGTCAACATCCGTTACTGGGACGGCAGTCAGACCATCGCCAACGGTGTGGTCGATGGCGGCAGCGGCACCTGGAACGCGGTCGGCACCAACTGGACCGATGCCAACGGTCTGGTCAACCAACCATGGGCCGGCGATTTCGCAGTATTCCAAGGCACCGCCGGCACGGTGACGGTGAACGGCACACAAGCGTTTACCGGCATGCAATTCCTCACTGACGGCTACAACGTAGTGAATGGCGCGGCGGGGCAACTCACGGCGGTCAACGGCACTGGCGGCACCACGTCGTTGCGCGTCGATCCGGGCGTGACGGCGACCATCAACGCCAACATCAATGGCAGCGGTATTCTCAATAAACTCGACGCAGGCACCTTGGTGCTGGGCGGTGCCAACGCTTATACCGGCGGCACGCAACTGGACGGCGGCAAAATCATCGTCGGCAGCAACACTGCACTGGGTACCGGTACGTTGACGGCGAATGCCGGAACGCAACTGGACAGCAATGCGGCGGTGACGCTGGCCAACGCGGCCACGCTCAACGGCAACCTCACCGTGGTCGGCAGCAATGCCCTGACCCTCAACGGCGTGATTGGCGGCACCGGTGGCCTGATCAAAACCGGCACGGCCAACCTGACCCTTGGCGGCAATAACGCCTTCCTCGGCCCGGTAGCCTTGAATGCCGGTGGACTGATTCTGGCGTCGAACTCGGCGCTGGGTTCCGGCACCTTGAATGCGGCGGGCGGCACCACGCTGGATGCGAGCACGGCGGTGTCGTTGAACAACGCGGTCAATCTGGCCGGCAACCTCGGCATCGTCGGCACGGCAGATCTGACGCTTGCCGGTACGGTCAACGGTGCCGGCAGCTTGAGTAAAAACGGCGCGTCGAACCTGACCCTCAGCGGCAACAACAACTTCCTCGGCGGCACCACCCTCAACGCCGGCACCCTGACCGCCGGCAGCAACTCGGCGCTGGGTCTGGGCAACCTGACCGTGGCCGGTGCCTCGGCGCTGGACAGCAACAGCGCGCTGAGCCTGGGCAACAACGTCGTGCTCAACGCCAATCTGAGCAACACTGGCAGCAACAACCTGACCCTCGCCGGTGTGGTCAGCGGCGCGGGCGGTTTGATCAAGAACGGCGCGTCGAACCTGACGCTCAATGGCATCAATACTTACTCGGGCGGCACCACGCTGAACGCCGGCACGCTGACGCTCGGCACCGGCGGCTCGCTGGGCAGCGGCGCGCTGACCGTGGCAGGCGCCTCGACCCTCGACAATTCCGCGCCGCTGGTACTGGCCAACAACCTCAACGTCAACGCCAATCTGGGCCTGGCCGGTAACAATAATCTGACCCTCGGTGGTGTGATCGCCGGCGCGGGCACGTTGACCAAGAACGGTCTGTCCGACATGACGCTGAGCGGCAGCAACACGTTCAGCGGCACGTTCGATGTGCTCGCCGGCAGCCTGACCACGCTGAGCAGCGGGGCGCTCGGCAACAATGCCACGCTCAATCTCGCAAGCGGCGCGGCGCTCAACCTTGGCGCCTCGGGCAGCCTGGCCAGCCTCACTGGCAGCGGCACGGCGTTGATCGGCACGGGCAACACATTGAGCCTTGGCGGCAACAATATCAGCAGCACCTTCGCCGGCATCCTCAGCGGCGACGGCGGCCTGACCAAGCTCGGCACCGGCACCCTGACCCTCAGCGGCATCAGCGACCTGACCGGCGACACCAGCGTCAACGCCGGCACCCTGCAGGTCAACGGTTCGCTGGCCAGCGGCAACGTGCTGGTCAACAACGGCGGCACCCTCGGGGGCAGCGGCACCTTGACCGGTGCTGTGACCGTGGCGGATGGCGGTCATCTGGCAGGCGTTACCGGCAGCACCTTGTCGGTCGACTCGCTGGTGTTCAACGGCAACTCCAACTTCGACGTCGGCCTCGGCACACCGGTGTCCGGTGGCGGTAATGCGCTGGTCAACGTCGGCGGCAACCTGACCCTCGACGGCACGCTCAACGTCAGTGACATCGGTGGTTTCGGCAGCGGCGTGTATCGCCTGATCAACTACACCGGCGGCCTGACCGACAACGGCATGCTGATCGGCAGCGTGCCGGGCAGCGTGACCCCGGGCGACCTGACCCTGCAAACCGCGCTGGCCAATCAGATCAACCTGTTGGTGACTGCACCGGGCGTCACTGTGCAGTTCTGGGACGGCAATCAGTTGGTCGCCAACGGTTCGGTCGAGGGTGGCAGCGGTACCTGGGGCACCGGCACCACCAACTGGACCGACGTCAACGGCACCACCAACCAAGCCTGGACCAACAACTTCGCGGTATTCCAGGGCGCGGCTGGCACGGTCACCGTCAACGGTGCGCAAACCGTCACCGGCATGCAATTCGTCACCGATGGCTACAGCCTGGTCAACGGCACGGCGGGTTCGCTGAATCTGGTCAACGGTTCGCTGGGCAATGCCACGGTGCGGGTAGACCCGAACGCCACTGCAACGATTGGTGTGGCGCTCAACGGTGCCGGCACCCTCGGCAAATACGACACCGGCACGCTGGTGCTCAACGCGGCCAACGGCTACACCGGCGGCACGGCGCTCAATGGCGGCAAGATTGTCGTCGGCAACAACGCGGCCCTCGGCACTGGTGTGTTGACCGCCGCTGCGGGCACCGCGCTGGACAGCAACACCGCCGCGACCTTGGCCAATGATGTGGTGGTCAACGGTGGCTTGACCGTCGCCGGTTCCAATGTGCTGACCCTGGATGGCGATGTCAGCGGTAGCGGCAGCCTGATCAAGGCCGGCGCTTCGAGCCTGACCCTCAACGGCAATAACAGCTACAGCGGCGGCACGCAGCTCAACGCCGGCACGCTGATTCTCGGCAACAACAGCGCGATCAGCAGCGGTGCCTTGAACGTGACCGGCAATGGCAGCCTCGACAGCACCTCGGCGCTGCAATTGGCCAACGCAATCAACCTCGGCGCGCAACTGACGCTCGCCGGCAACCAGAACACCACGCTGATCGGCGCGGTGACCGGCAGCGGCAGTCTGGTGAAAAACGGCAGCGGTGATCTGCTGCTCAGCGGGGCCAACACCTACAGCGGTGGCACCACGCTGAACGCCGGTAGCACGCGCGGCGACACCAGCAGCCTGCAAGGTGCGATCGTCAACAACGCCACGCTGACCTTTGAGCAGAACGCCAACGGCAGTTACACCGGCAACCTCACCGGCACCGGCACGCTGAACAAAACCGGTAGCGGGCAATTGCTCCTGAGCGGCAACAACGGCCTTACCGGCAACACTTCGGTGCAGGCCGGCAGCCTGTTGGTCAACGGCACGCTCAACAGCAGCAACGTCAACGTTGCCAGCGGGGCAAAACTGGGTGGCAGCGGCCAGCTTAGCGGCACGGTGCAACTGGCCAGCGGCGCGACATTGGTCGGTGGCGGCACGGCAACGCCGTTGTCGGTCGGTGCGCTGGCACTGTCGTCGGGGACCAATCTGGACTTCAGCCTCGGTTCGGCGACCAGCTCGACCACGGTGGTTGATGTCGCCGGCAACCTGACCCTCGACGGCACGCTGAACGTCAGCAATGCTGGCGGCTTCGGCACCGGGGTGTATCAACTGTTTCGCTACGGTGGCAGCCTGACCGACAACGGTCTGGTTTACGGCAGCCTGCCGGTGGCGGCGGCCAACCTGACCCTGCAAACGGCCATCGCCAATCAGATCAACCTGCTGGTGCAAGGCACTCCGGGTGAGGTGCAGTTCTGGAACGGCGGCACCACCAATCCCGATGGCAGCATCGGCGGCGGCAGTGGCGTGTGGGGGCCAGGCACCAACTGGACGGACCCGACAGGCACTCAGGCCCTCGGTTCGAATGGTCAATTTGCAGTGTTCGGTGGCCAGAGCGGCACAGTCACCGTGCAGGGCAATCAGAACTTTACCGGCCTACAATTTCTCACCAACGGCTATAACCTGACACCGGGCGCCGGCGGTACGCTGACACCAGTCAACGGTCCGGATGGCAGTCTTGCACCGGTACGGGTCAATTCCGGTGCCAGCGCGCAAATCTCCGTGCCGCTGGTGGGCACCGGCGGTATCGAGAAACTCGACTCCGGCACGCTGGTGTTGACGGGTGCCAACACCTACAGCGGTGGCACCACGGTCAGCGGCGGTACGCTGATCGGTAACACCACCAGTCTGCAGGGCAACATCCTCGACAACGCGTCGCTGGTGTTCCAGCAAAATGCCAACGGCCAATTCAACGGTGTGCTCAGTGGCACGGGCGCCTTGGTCAAACGCGGCGACGGCACGTTGTTGCTGACCGGCAATCAACCGTTCAACGGTACGGTCTCGGTCGATCAAGGCGTGCTGCAAGTCGGCAGCCGCTCGGCGCGGGCCTCGCTCGGTGGACAAGTCACCGTGGCCAACGGTGCTGGCCTGAGCGGTAACGGCAGCGTCGGTTCGATCATCAACCACGGCGTCGTGCAATCCGGTTCCGAGGCGGGCACGCTGAGCGTTGCCGGCAACCTGACCAACGCCTCCGATGGCGTGCTGGCGCTGACCATCAGCTCGCCAACCGCCACGCCATTGGCGGTCGGTGGTACGGCGACACTGGGTGGCGGCTTGCAGGTTAACTCGCTGGCGCCGTTCACCGGCAATACCGTGTACTCGCTGATCACCGCAGGTGGCGGTGTGGTCGGAACCTTCAGTGCTGCAGACTTGCCGCAGTACGCGTTCCTCGATTCGGCACTGGTGTACGACGCCAACGCCGTCAATCTGGTGGTCAGTCGCAACGGCAATTCCTTTGTCGATGTCGCCGCCACCCAGAACCAGCGCAACACTGCCTCGGCGTTGATGCGCAATGGTGCGGCGGGTGCGGCGTTGCAGGGCGAAATCGTCAACCTCAGCGTCGCCGGTGCGCGCAATGCCTTCGACAGCTTGTCGGGGGAAATCCATGCCAGCACCGCCAGCGCCATCCTTGAGGATTCGCGTTACGTGCGCGAAGCGGTCAACGACCGCATGCGCCAGCCATCGTGCAGCGCCGCGGATGATCCACGCCGCGCCCTGGCGCCGAGTGACAACCAATTGAGCAGCAACGGTTGCCACGGCGAAATGGTCGGCTGGGCCCGCGCACTCGGCGCCTGGGGCGAGTCGGATGGCGACAGCAACGCCGCCAGCCTCGATCGCAACCTCAGCGGCTTCATGCTCGGCACTGACAAGCAACTCGATGATCAGTGGCGCGTGGGCATGGCCGCCGGTTACACCCGCAGCGACCTCGATGCACATGACCGTCGCTCGGATGCAACCGTCGAAAGCTACCACCTGGCGGCGTACCTCAACTCGCAGTTCGATGCACTGGCCGTGCGCCTCGGCGCGGCGTACAGCTGGCACGACATCGAGACCAAACGCGACGTCAGCGTCGGCAGCTACAACGATCGCCTGAAGGCTAATTACGACGCGCGCAGCGCTCAGGTGTTCGGTGAAGTCGGTTACACGATTGAAGCCGGCGGCATTGCCCTTGAGCCGTTCGCCGGTCTGTCGTATGTCAACTACGACTCCGACAAGGCCAAGGAAAAAGGCGGGGTAGGGCGACTGAAGGCGGAAGCCGATCAGGACATCACCTTCTCGACCCTCGGTGTACGCGCCGGCAAAGTCATCACCCTGGCCAACGGCGGGCAATTCACCCCGCGCGCGGCCATCGGCTGGCGCCATGCCTTCGGCGACACCAAACCTGACGCCGACCTGAGCTTCATCGACGGCGGCGCCTCGTTCAGCACCCAAGGCGTACCGATCGCCAAGGACAGCGCGCTGGTCGAAGCAGGGGTGGACTTCCAGATCAGCCCGACCGGCAAACTCGGAGTGGGTTATTCGGGGCAATTGTCGAATGACAACAACGACCACGCGATGACCATCAGCTTCAGCCTTGGCTTCTGATTTAGGGTCGAAGCACTTTTAGCCGCCCGCAAGGGCGGTTTTTTTTAAGATCAAAAGATCGCAGCCTGCGGCAGCTCCTACATGGGATTTGTGTAGAGCTGCCGCAGGCTGCGATCCTTTGATCTGTTGGCTTTCGGTCCGGCTGTCCGTGCTCTGCTAGAATCGGCTCCATTCACAGCCTGAGACTTCCCCATGAGCGAGCCGATTCGTCTGACCCAATACAGCCACGGCGCCGGTTGCGGCTGCAAGATTTCCCCGCAGGTGCTGGAGGTGATTCTGGCCGGCAGCGGTGCGCAGAACCTTGATCCGAAACTCTGGGTCGGCAACGCCTCGCGCGATGATGCCGCCGTGTACGAAATCGATGCTGAGCGCGGCGTGGTCTCGACCACCGACTTTTTCATGCCGATCGTCGACGACCCGTTCGACTTCGGCCGCATTGCCGCCACCAACGCGATCAGCGACATCTACGCGATGGGCGGCGATCCGCTGATGGCGATTGCGATCCTCGGCTGGCCGGTCAATGTGCTGGCGCCGGAAGTCGCGCGCGAAGTGATTCGCGGCGGCCGTGCGGTATGCGACGCGGCAGGTATTCCGTTGGCAGGCGGGCATTCGATCGATGCGCCGGAGCCGATCTTCGGCCTCGCCGTCACCGGCCTGGTGGAAAAACGCCACATGAAACGCAACGACACCGCCACCGCCGGTTGCCGGTTGTACCTGACCAAACCGCTGGGCATCGGCATCCTCACCACCGCCGAGAAGAAAGGCAAGTTGCGCGCCGCCGACGTCGGCGTGGCCCGTGACTGGATGTGCACATTGAACAAACCCGGCAGCCGCTTCGGCAAACTCGCTGGGGTCACGGCGATGACCGACGTCACCGGTTTCGGCCTGCTCGGTCATCTGGTGGAAATGGCAGACGGCAGCAAGCTGACGGCGCGCATCGTTTATGACCGGGTGCCACGTCTGGACAGCGTCGAGTATTACCTCGATCAGGGCTGCGTGCCCGGCGGTACGCTGCGCAATTTCGACAGCTATGCGAGCAAGGTCGGCCGCGTGCAGGAGCTGCACAAACGGGTGCTCTGCGACCCGCAAACCAGCGGCGGCCTGCTGATTGCCGTTACCCCTGAAGGCGATGCCGAGTTCCTTGCCGTCGCCGCCGAACTGGGCCTGAACCTGGCGCCAATCGGCGAACTGGTTGAGCGACAGACGAACGCAGTCGAGGTGATTTGATGCTCCGCGACTGCACTGACTACCGAGACATTTTCCTCAACGACCGGCCGCTGATGGATGCCCGTGCGCCGGTCGAGTTTCACAAGGGCGCATTCCCCGGCGTGATCAATCTGCCGCTGATGACCGATATCGAGCGGCAGAAGATCGGCACCTGCTACAAGCAGCACGGTCAGCAGGCGGCCATCGAATTGGGTCATCAACTGGTGAGCGGCGCGGTGAAAGCCGAGCGCATCCAGGCCTGGGCCGATTTCGCCCGCGCCCATCCTGATGGTTATCTCTATTGTTTTCGCGGCGGCCTGCGTTCGCAGATCACTCAACAGTGGCTGCGTGACGAAGCGGGTATCGACTACCCGCGCGTCGGCGGTGGTTACAAGGCGATGCGCAACTTTCTGATCGACACCACTGAGCAGGCCATCGCCCAGTGTGATTTTGTCCTGCTGGGCGGCATGACCGGCACCGGCAAGACTGAAGTGCTGGGGCAACTGCGCAACGGCCTGGACCTGGAAGGTCACGCCAATCATCGCGGTTCCAGTTTCGGCAAACGGGCTACCGGGCAGCCCTCCAACATCGATTTTGAAAACCGTCTGGCCATCGACATCCTCAAGAAACGTGCTGCCGGCATCGAGCAGTTCGTGCTGGAAGACGAGAGCCGGGTGGTCGGCAGTTGCGCTTTGCCGCTGCCGCTGTATCAGGGCATGCAGCAGTACCCGATGGTCTGGCTGGAAGACAGTTTTGAGGATCGCGTGGAGCGGATTCTGCGCGATTACGTGGTGGATCTGTCGGCGGAATTTTCGACGGTGCACGGGGAGGAAGGGTTCACGTTGTTCTCGGAGCGGCTGCTGGAAAGCCTCAATAACGTGCAGAAACGCCTCGGCGGTGAGCGTCATCAGCGCATGTTGCTATTGATGGAAGCGGCGTTGATCGAGCAAGGGCATAGCGGCGCAGTGGATCTGCATCGCGGCTGGATCGAGGGCTTGCTGCGCGAGTATTACGACCCGATGTATGTGTTCCAGCGCGAGAAAAAGGGCGGGCGGATCGAGTTTGCGGGGGAGAGCGGGGCGGTGATCGAGTATTTGCGTGGGCGGGTGAATCAGAAAGATTCCTAGTGTTTTTTCCGGCCTCATCGCTGGCAAGCCAGCTCCCACAGGTATCGTGGATGTACACAGATATTATGTATATCCACGATACCTGTGGGAGCTGGCTTGCCAGCGATGGGGCCCGTAAAGGCAACAAATGACTCAGGTCGGACAGGTTTCCTTGCCGTGGTCCAGCCCCTGCTTGTAGCTGTGGCTCTGCAAACTGGCCTTGCCGTTGTGCCAGGTCAGGGTCAGCACGTACAACGAATCAAAATCGTCGCCCGACCAGTCATCGGTAATGTTCTGTTTGCCGCCGACCGCTGTGCCCGCGACCTTGTTGATCAATTCCGGCAGATAACCATGGGACCACGCGGTGTAAATCGTCGAGTTGTGGTACTTGTCGGTGAGCAGTTCGCGGGCCAGGTCGCTGGTGTCATTGGCGGAAAACTCGATGTTCACCGGCAAGCCGAGCTTGATCGCTGCCGGGCTGATGGTCATCAGCGGGCGAATGTAGCTGTAGGAATTGTCCAGCTCGCCTTCCTCGACATTGCGCGTCGGGTTCGCGGCGAACACGTAGTCGGCCTTGCCGAATTTTTCCGGCAGTAGCGTCGACAGGTCAATGGCGCGGTTCAAACCCTGGCAGTTGAGCTGGCCGAGACCGCCCTCGGGCTTTTCGGCATGGCGCAGGAACACCAGCGTCTGCGTGCCATCCGCCGGTTGTGCGCGGCTTTCGCTGGATTCAAGCGACAGAAACAGCGCACTGGCCGCCAGCAGGGAGGGCAGGACCACGTAAGCGCGTTGTTTGAAGCGTTTGGCGAAACTTATCAAGTTCGTCATGGAATAAGGGGTTCTTCAGCAATTTCGGTTAAGGCGGACAAACCTTTACACCGCGGGCTCCCAGCACCGGGTGTTTTCCCTGTCGTGAACGGCTTCCTTTGCAACAAAGGCATAGCTCAGAGTCCTCTGAGGCCGATTTGGTTCGATCCCGCACTTTAGCGGCAACCTTCAACGGTCTGGTCGCAGCTTAACCACAGGATGTTACGGTTCATGTAGGAGCTGCCGCAGGCTGCGATCTTTTGACCTTGCTTGAAGGCTCAAGATCAAAAGATCGCAGCCTTCGGCAGCTCCTACATTAATATCGGGGTTCAATTTGTGACTGGATGCTTCCCATGACCGATCTGTCCGCGTTCCCGATCACCCAGAAATGGCCGGCGCAGTACCCTGACTGGATTCAGCTCTACTCCCTGCCGACCCCCAACGGCGTCAAAGTCTCGATCATGCTCGAAGAAATCGGCCTGCCGTACGAGCCGCACAAGGTCGCTTTCGACAGCAACGATCAGTTGTCCGCGGAGTTTCTGTCGCTGAACCCGAACAACAAGATCCCGGCGATTCTCGATCCGCATGGCCCGGAAGATCAGCCGCTGCCGTTGTTCGAATCCGGCGCGATCCTGATTTACCTGGCCGACAAGAGCGGGCAGTTGCTGGCGCAGGAAGGCGCGCTGCGTTACGAAACTATCCAATGGCTGATGTTCCAGATGGGCGGTATCGGCCCGATGTTCGGCCAGCTCGGTTTTTTCAACAAATTCGCCGGCAAGGATTACGAGGACAAGCGCCCGCGTGACCGATATGTCGATGAGAGCAAGCGCCTGCTGAAAGTTCTCGATAGCCGCCTGGAAGGCCGCGACTGGCTGATGGGTGAGCGCTACACGATTGCCGACATCGCGACGTTCCCGTGGGTGCGCAACTTGATCGGCTTTTATGAGGCCGGTGATCTGGTCGGCATCCAGAACTTCCCCAACGTCACCCGCGTGCTCGAGCGCTTCCTCGCCCGCCCGGCAGTTATCCGAGGGCTGACCATTCCCTCCTGATTTTCGGGCTACAGACATAACCCTGTGGGAGCTGGCTTGCCAGCGATGACGCCGGCACAGTCGACATCTGTGTTGCCTGAACCACCGCGATCGCTGGCAAGCCAGCTCCCACAGGGATTTACAGTGTTCTGAAGGATTGTTGCGCGCCCGGTAATGCACTCTTGATTGATCCAGGTTTGTACCTCAACCCCCGCAAGGCATAAGCTTCGCCCCCTACGACTTTCGTCTCATCTTCCGATTTCAGGAAAGCCTCATGTCCAGCCAGTTCCCCGAAGCACGTCCCCGCCGTCTGCGCCGCAATGCGAGCCTGCGCAGTCTGTTCCAGGAAACCGAATTCAGCCTGAACGATCTGGTCCTGCCGATTTTCGTCGAGGAAGAAATCGACGACTTCGTGCCGATCAAAAGCATGCCCGGCGTGATGCGTATTCCCGAGCGCAAACTGGCCAGCGAGATCGAGCGTTATGCCCGCGCGGGTATCAAGTCGGTGATGACCTTTGGCGTGTCGCACCATCTGGATGGCAATGGCAGCGACACCTGGCGTGAAGACGGTCTGGTCTCGCGCATGTCGCGCATCGCCAAGGACGCCGTGCCGGAAATGATCGTGATGTCCGACACCTGCTTCTGCGAATACACCGATCACGGCCACTGCGGCGTGATGCACAACCATGAAGTCGACAACGACCAGACCCTGATCAACCTCGGCAAACAAGCCGTGGCAGCCGCGCATGCCGGTGCTGACGTGATCGCGCCGTCGGCGGCGATGGACGGCCAAGTGCGGGCGATTCGCCAGGCACTCGATGCAGCCGGCTTCACGCAGATTCCGATCATGGCGTATTCGACCAAATTCGCTTCGGCGCTGTATGGCCCGTTCCGCGAGGCCGGTGGCAGCGCGCTGAAGGGCGACCGCAAAAGCTATCAGATGAACCCGATGAACCGCCGCGAAGCGTTGCGTGAATCGTTGCTTGATGAGCAGGAAGGCGCGGATGCGCTGATGGTCAAACCGGCCGGTGCCTACCTGGACATCATCCGCGACATTCGTGAAGCCTCGAACCTGCCGCTGTCGGCGTATCAGGTCAGCGGCGAGTACGCGATGATCAAATTTGGCGCGCAGGCCGGCGCGATTGATGAAGATCGCGTGGTGCGTGAAAGCCTGGGCGCGATCAAACGCGCGGGTGCGGATCTGATCTTCACCTACTTTGCGATGGACCTGGCCCTGGCCGGAATCTAAGCAACAACGCATAACCCTGTGGGAGCTGGCTTGCCAGCGATAGCGGTGGATCAGTCAACTTTGATTTTGACTGTGCTGACGTCATCGCTGGCAAGCCAGCTCCCACAGGGGGTTGTGGTGTTCTTAGGTCAGGGGCAGTTGAAGAAGGGGCGGATGCCGTGATCGCGGAAGTAGCGTTCGATCACTTTCGGGTCGGCGCTGTTGTCGGCAAGCGCCACGTAGGTGTCCGGGCGTAAGAGGTAGAAACCGTTACGCCCCAAGCCTGCTGTTTCAAACGCCGGACGCCAGTCGAACACATGCAGCGGCAGGTGATGTTCGTGGCACCAGGCAATCATTTCGTCGCTGGTGTCGCCATACACATGCACTTGCCAGCAGGGCTGGCGTAGCGGTTCGTAATTATCCCCTTCGCCATCATGCGCCCACGGCAAGCGGTCACCGCCGTGGACGTGGCCGGCGGCACCCTGGCTCAGCGGCATGCCGCGATAGTTGAGGGTGACTTGTGACACCGTGCGAAACAGGAACTCGCGACTGGCTTCGAACGCGGCCATTTTCGGGATCAGAAACGGTGCCACGCGCATGCGCAGCAGATCGGCCAGACGCCCCTCGGCAGTGACAAAACTGAACACCTTATCGGTGGTCGACACCAGCCGGCGCGCGAAGGCAATGCGCTCGGTTTCGTAGCTGTCGAGCAGACCCGGCTCGGCACCGCCGCTGAGTACCGCCGCGAGTTTCCACGCCAGATTGATCGCATCGCCAATGCCGGTGTTCATGCCCTGACCGCCCGCCGGGCTGTGCACATGCGCAGCATCGCCGAGCAGGAACGCGCGCCCGCTGCGAAAGTGCTCGGCCACGCGGTGATGCACGCGGTAGGTCGAGAACCAGTGCACGTCTTCTATATGGACTTTCAGGTGCTCGATGGCGCGGCTGCTGACATCGGAAAACGCCAGGGTTTCGGCACGCTCCGCGCGTTCATCACGTACGGTGCCGATCAGCCGCGCGCGGCCTTCGCCGGCCAGTGGAAACACCGCGAGAAAATCGGCCTCGTCGAGATCCAGATGCAGTTCGCCATTCAGTGCCGGGCCGCTGGCCTGCACGTCTGCGACATAGAAAATCTGCTGATAGGTGCCACCGGGAAATCCTGCATCGAGGCTTTTGCGCACCACCGAGCGGGCACCGTCGCAGCCTGCCAGATAACACGCCTGGCAGATTTCCTGTTCGCCATCGGGCAGACGCAGATGCGCGCTGATGCCGTCGCCACTTTCTTCGAAGCTTTCCAGCGTGGTGTTGCGTTCAATCGTCACGCCATAATCTTCGAGACGTTCGATCAGTAGTTTTTCGTGCTCATCCTGCGCAAAGATTTCGACGAACGCGTAAGGCGTCAGGCCCTCGCCGATGAGGTTCAGCGGCAACTGTGCGACCGGTTTGCCGTTGACCCAGAAATTCGCCGCTGCCACCCGGTGACCGTTGCGCACCACGGTGTCGGCCAGGTCCAGTTGCCGATACAACTCCAGCGTCCGCGCCTGCACCGCCAGCGCCCGCGAAGTGGTGCCAGGTGCAGAGGTCTTGTCGATGATGCGCACCTGCACGCCGAGTTTGCTCAGCCACAGGGCCAACACCAGCCCGGTGGGGCCGGCGCCGATGATCAGAACGTCGCTGCGGTTCATGGGCCTGTCCTCCTGTTGCTGTGCAGCAAGTATGGATCAGAAGGACGGGCTGGCCAGTTCAACCCCCATCGCGAGCAGGCGCACGCCTACAGGCTTGATGTACCTGGATCAAATGTAGGAGTGAGCCTGCTCGCGATGAGGCCGGAAAATCCCCCACAAAACCAAAAAAGGCCCCGCAGCCATCAAAGCCACGGAGCCTTTTTACATGACGGTGACGCTTAGAAGTCGATAGTGCCCGACAACTTCGCCACACGCGGTTCACCCTGCGTCAGGTAACCGCCCTGAGCCGATTCCCAATACTTCTTGTTCGCCAGGTTTTCCACGCCCAGACGCACGGTCACGTCTTTCTCCGAAACCTTGAACGCATAACGCGCACCCGCATCGAAACGGTTCCAGGTCGGCAGGCTCAGGTTGTTCGCCGCATCGGCGTATTGCCCACCGGTGCGCAGCATCCGCGCGTTCAGCGCTACGCCTTGCAGGCCGGGTACGTCCCAATCGGCACCAGCGTTGAACTGGAAGGTCGGAACGCCGATCGCACGGTTGCCGTCATTGGCGCCGTTCTGGGTGTTCTTCAGCTCGGTGTCCATCAGGGTCAGGCCACTGATCAGGCGCAGACCGCTGATCGGCTCGCCGAACACGTTCATTTCCACGCCTTTGTTGACCTGCTCGCCTTCACGCACATAACGCGAGGTGTTGGCGTCGATGATTTCCGAGTAACCGTCGCTCGGCTGTTCGATACGATAAACACCCAGGCTCGCACCGTAAGTGCCCATGTCTACTTTCACCCCGGCTTCGGTCTGCTTGGAGCGTGCCGGTGCATAAGCTTCGTTGCCGTTGATCACGACGCGTGAGCCGGAGGTGGTCGGCGAGGTCGGGCCCTGCGCCAGGCCTTCGATGTGGTTGGCGTAGAACGACACGTGTTCCCACGGCTTGAAGACGATGCCGTAGACCGGCGTGGTGATCGATTCGTCGTAGCTGGAAGAGCGCGGGCCGCTGCCGTAGCTGGCGTAGCTGTAACCCTGCACCACCAGTTGCTGACGACGCAGGCCCGCGGTGATCAGCAGGCGATCATCAAAGAAGCCGAGGGTGTCGGAAATCGCCGCGCTGCGGTTGAACGTCTTGCCGGTGATGCCCGGATCGCTGTTGTCGCCGCCGGCGAAGTTACCGACCGGCGATGGCGTTTCTACCGGGTGGTAGATGTTGTTGGCGTACTTGGTCAGGTCGAAGTCGTAAGCGCTGCGCTGTTCGGTCCAGATGCCGGTCAGGCCGAAGTTGAGCTTGTGGCTGACCGGGCCGGTGGTGAATTTGCCGTTGAGGCCGGCCATGACGCTGGTGTTGTCTTCGTCATGCGGGATGAACGAGCCGGTGGTGTTCGAGGCACCGTTGTTGCCGACCAGTGTGGTCGAGTTGTAGCGCCCGACTTCACGGGTGTGCTTGGCGCCACCGGCGGCGTAGGCGGTCCAGTTGTCGTTGAGGTCGTACTCGGCGCGGAGCATGCCGAAGGTGTCTTCGATGTCGGTGTAGCCCCACTTCGGCGCGTAGTTGGTGTCGGCCGACGGTGCGTCCGGAATGTGCGTGGCAGTGCCGAGGTTGACCGAGTTGCGGCCACCGTTGACGCGCTCTTTCTGGTAGGCGAAGTCGCCGGAAACGCGCAGTGCATCGCCGCGATAATCGAGGCCGATGGCAAACAGTTTCGAGCGCTGGTTTTCGTGATCGATGGCGGTGTCGCCTTCGCGTTGCGACAGGTTGACCCGTGCACCAAAACGGTTGTCTTCACCGAAACGCTGACCGATGTCGAAGTGATGACCGATGCGGCCTTCGCTGTTGATGTCGGTGGTGTAGCGGCGCAGTGGCACGTCACCGGCACGCTTGGGCTGCAGGTTGACGCCGCCGCCGATGCCGGAACCGGTCGGGGTCACACCGTTGATAAAGGCATTCGGGCCTTTGAACACTTCCACGCGCTCCAGCGCATCGGTGGAAATGATCTGCCGTGGCAGCACGCCGTAGAGGCCGTTATAGGAAATGTCATCGCCAGTCAGCGGCAGGCCACGGATCATGAAGATCTGCGCCTGGTTGGAGAAACCGGAAGCCTGGCGCACCGATGAATCGTTGAGCAGCACGTCGGCGACGTCTTCGGCTTGCTGATCCTGGATCAGTTGCTCGGTGTAGGACGCGGCGCTGAATGGCACGTCCATCATATCTTGATTGCCCAGCACGCCCAACTGGCCGCCGCGAGCAACCTGACCACCGGCGTAGACCGGGGGCAGGGCATCGGGCGTCGGGGCTTGTGCGTTGATGTTGACGTTGTCGAGCACCAGCTCTTTGTTATCGCCTTCAGCGGCGTGAGCGGTGACCGTCAGAGAGCACAGCAGGGCGAGAAGCGTCGGGCGAAACGGGACGGCGAGTCGAACTGGAGCGGGCATTTTTTTACCTGGAGGCGCACGGCCATTGGGAAAAAGTTAGGGCGGCGCGGGAACTCCTTGCGCAAATGCGACTCCAGGCGCAAATGATAGGTTTTCTCAGTAACGTTTTGCAATCAGTTTGTCACTACTCCGCATGACACCCTGTAGGAGCTGCC
>NZ_AKJD01000073.1 GCF_000282515.1 Pseudomonas sp. GM80 | reverse complement strand
CCGCAGGCTGCGATCTTTTGCTCTTGAAACCAAGATCAAAAGATCGCAGCCTGCGGCAGCTCCTACAAGGGAGGCGTTCAATTGTTCAGGCAGTAATGTTCAATCAGTTGCCGTAATAGATGCACCGTAGGCTGCAAACGTGACATTTCAAGGTACTCGCCGGGCTGATGCGCACAGGCGATGTCGCCGGGGCCGAGGACGATGGTTTCGCAACCGAGGCGCTGAAGATAAGGCGCTTCGGTGCCGAACGCCACTGCTTCGGCGCGGTGGCCGGTAAGCTTTTCGGCGATGCGTACCAGTTCGGCGTCTTCAGCCTGCTCGAACGACGGCACTTCCGGGAACAATGGTTTGTAATCAATCTTCACCTGATGCCGCTCGGCCACCGGGTTGAGCTTGCGCAGAATCTCCGCGCGCAGGACCTTCGGGTCCATGCCCGGCAATGGCCGCAGGTCGAATTCCAGCGAACACTGGCCGCAGATACGGTTGGGGTTGTCGCCGCCATGGATGCAACCGAAGTTCATCGTTGGTTGCGGCACGCTGAACTGCGGGTTGTTGAATTCACGCTGCCACAACAGGCGCAGACCACGCAGTTCGCCGATCGCATCGTGCATCGCCTCAAGGGCGCTGTGGCCCAGGCGCGGATCCGACGAATGGCCGCTCTGCCCGAGGATATCGATGCGCTCCATCATGATGCCTTTGTGCATGCGGATCGGCTTGAGCCCGGTCGGCTCGCCGATCACCGCTGCGCGGCCCAATGGACGCCCGGCCTCGGCCAGAGCGCGGGCGCCGGACATCGAGCTTTCTTCATCGCAGGTGGCGAGGATCAACAACGGCTGCTTGAACGGCTGATCGAGCAGCGGCTGCACCGCTTCGATGATCAACGCGAAAAAGCCCTTCATGTCGCAACTGCCGAGGCCGACCCAGCGGCCATCGACTTCGGTGAGCTTCAGCGGATCGGTCTGCCACAACGCATCGTCGTACGGCACCGTGTCGCTGTGCCCGGCCAGCACCAGCCCGCCGGGGCCGCTGCCAAAACTGGCGAGCAGATTGAATTTGCCGGGGCTGACCTGCTGGATGTCGCAGCTGAAACCCAGATCGCCCAGCCAGCCAGCGAGCAAATCGATCACCGCCCGGTTGGATTGATCGAGGCTCGGTTGGGTACAGCTGACCGATGGCGCGGCGATCAGCGCCGCGAACTGGTCTTGCATGGATGGCAAAGGCATCGCTGACTCCAACTCCCGAATTGAGGTCCATCATAGAACCATCCGGCGCTCGGAATAAACCGTCGCAGGGCGTAGGAAGTTTGAGTCCTGTACACTGCACGGCCTTGGCAGCCACATATTCCCCGGCTGCGCTCCCGATCCTGGATTTTCCGGCCATGCAGAAAGAAACCGAAATCAAACTCCGCGTCAGCCGCGAAACCCTCGCTGCCCTGCGCGAGCACCCGTTACTGAAAAAACGCAACAAAAGTGGCTGGGAACGCCGTGAGTTGATGAACCAGTACTTCGACACCCCCGAGCGCGATCTGGCTCAGGCCAAAGTCGCCCTGCGCCTGCGCAAGGACGGTGACGAAGTGATTCAGACCCTCAAGACCCGTGGCCAGAGCGTCGCCGGTCTGTCCGAGCGTAACGAATACGACTGGAAGTTGCCGAAAGCCAAGCTCGACGTGAAGAAACTCGACGGCGAATGCTGGCCCGAGTCGCTGGCCGAGCTGGACAAGAAAACCCTCAAGCCGATCTTCACCACCGATTTCGTCCGCGAGCGCGCCGAAATCGCCTGGGGCCGTGGCAAATCCAAAGTGGTCATCGAGGCCGCGCTGGATCTCGGCCACGTTGTGGTCGGCAAACAGAAAGAAGAAATCTGCGAACTGGAACTGGAACTGCGCGAAGGCGAGCCTGCCGCGCTGCTGGAACTGGCTGCCGAACTGGCCGAAACCCTGGCATTGATGCCGTGCGACATCAGCAAGGCTGAGCGCGGCTATCGTTTGTACGACGCCAACAGCTACTCGCTGAGCCTGCCGGCACCGGAACTGACCCCGGAGACTCAACTCGACGACGCGTTTGCCGCACTGAGCTGGCACTTGCTCGGCAGCAGCCAGCGTCTGGCGGAACAGTACCGTTTCAACGGCCACTGGCGCCTGTTGCTCGACTGGGTCGAGAACCTTGCCGAAATGCGCGCCCTGCTCAGCAGCCTCGGCCAGGCCGCACCGCGTCAGTCGACTCACGACTTGCGCGTTGCCCTGGATGCGTTGCTGGAAGACTGGCGTCCGCTGGTGCAAGCCGGTATCGAAGACGAAGACGTGCGCAAAGCCGCACCGGAGCAGTTCCTCGAAGAACTCGAAGACCCACGCTGGGGCCTGTTCTCGCTGAACACTTCGCGCTGGTTGCTGGCTCGCACCTGGACCGCCGAGCGTAACGTGCGTGGCAATCGTCAGGGCGGCGCGCAATTGCACAGCTGGTTGCCGCGCACCTTGGGCGAAGAAGCCACGGCTCTGCAATTGCAGCGTTATCAGCAGCAGCCGGAAGATCTGGCTGAGCAACTGCCGCGCATCGAACGCATTCAGGTCTGGCTGCACCACGCCCGCAACGTGCTGGACATCGCGGAAATGGATCGCCTGTACGGCGAACTGAACAAACTGGCACAACTGGCCAACGAGCCGACGATCACTGACGAACTGCTCGATGCACGCAAGCAGCAGGCGATTGCGGTTTACCAGAATCGTGCGTGGAAAATGCTGCTGCGCATGTAACACCGCTAAAAGATCGCAGCCTTCGGCAGCTCCTACAGGGTGTACACCCGCCCCATGTAGGAGCTGCCGCAGGCTGCGATCTTTTGCTTTATCGCAAGACAGGCAAACTCGTGGTGGATTTGATCTCCGACAGCGCCACAATCGAATTCACTTCCTGTATCCCCGGCACCAGCGACAGTTTTTCGAAGAAGAACCGCTCATACGCCTCAATGTCCGCCGCGACAATGCGCAACAGAAAATCCACCGCGCCCATCAGCACATAACATTCCAGCACCTCAGGAAACTCCCGAATCGCCTCGGTGAATTCAGTGAAGTTCGAACGCCCGTGCGCGTTGAGTTTGATCTCGGCAAAGATTTGCGTGTTGAGGCCAATCTTCTTGCGATCAAGCAAGGTCACCTGGCCACGAATGATTCCCTCCTCTTTCATCCGCTGAATCCGCCGCCAGCACGGCGATTGCGACAGGCCGACCTGCTCGGCGATCTGCGCGCTAGACAGTGAAGCGTCCTCTTGCAGCAGGGCGAGAATCTTGCGGTCGTAGCCGTCCAGCTCACTGTGCATAGATAAACCTCTAATTGACTCTTCTGCGAATTGATCCTTTCGATCATTCGCCAATAACGCCGATCATAGCCAAGAAATACCCCGCACCGAATGTAAAAATTCCTCCAGAGATTTTGGAGACTCGTCATGCCCCACCTCGAAGCCGTCACCACCACGCCCACCCGCGCCGACGTCTGGAACGTCAGCAACGCCCATTGCCTGGCGCAATATCAAATCCTCGCCGAGGCCGAGCCGGATTTGCTGGTGCGGGTGCTGAATTTGTTCGCCCTGCAATTTCTCACGCCTGAGCAAGTCAACGTGCAGCGCATGGACGATCTGCTGTCGATCGAACTCGTCATGGGCGGCCTCAGTTGGCATCGCGCGCAAGTGATCGCGGAAAAACTTCGTAACCTGATCAGCGTCTGCTCGGTGGATTTGCAAAACGCCGACAGCGCTTGGGATGCGCGGACGCAAGCGGCCGGCTGACAAATCCGGCAACGGCTTCGTCGGGTAGTGGCCCAACGGTCTGCCGGGCCGCGACTATCCTTTGGCGCACTGTCGCTTAAAAGGAAGCCCGCATGTCCGTTCAACTCGCCACTCAGGACCGCTGGCTGGAACTCAATGATGTATTGCGTGAACTGGTCGCCCAAGGCTTTATCGGCCAGGACGCGGCGGAGCAGGCGCTGAATGCGCGCCGTCGCCACGCCGCGAATGGCCAGATGCATCCGCTGGAATTCATCGCCAGCCAGCAACTCGACGACCTCAGTCGCCCGGGCAAACACCTCGACCTGGAGAGCCTGACCCTGTGGCTGGCGCAACAGGCCGGCCAGCCGTATTTGCGCATCGACCCGTTGAAGATCAACGTCGCCGCGATCACGCCGCTGATGTCTTACGCTTTTGCGCAACGGCACAAAATTCTCGCTGTGGCCGTCGACCGTGATGCGGTAACCGTGGCCAGCGCTCAGCCTTACGTCACCGGTTGGGAGGCTGACCTGACTCACGTGCTGAAGTTGCCGATCAAACGGGTGATGGCCAACCCGGCGGACATCCAGCGCTTCAGCGTCGAGTTTTTCCGGCTGGCCAAATCTGTCAGCGGCGCCAGCAATGCTGACGCCCAGGGCGGCAACCTCGGCAATTTCGAACAACTGCTCAATCTCGGTGCCAGCGATCAGGAGCCGGACGCCAACGACGCGCACATCGTCAACATCGTCGACTGGCTGTTCCAGTACGCCTTCCAGCAGCGCGCCAGCGATATCCACATCGAACCGCGTCGCGAGCAAGGCACGGTGCGTTTTCGCATCGACGGCGTGCTGCACAACGTCTATCAATTCCCGCCGCAGGTGACCATGGCGATCGTCAGTCGCCTGAAAAGCCTGGGGCGGATGAACGTCGCCGAAAAGCGCAAACCGCAGGACGGCCGGGTCAAGACCAAGACCCCGGAGGGCGGCGAAGTCGAGTTGCGCCTGTCGACGCTGCCCACCGCGTTCGGCGAGAAAATGGTCATGCGGATTTTTGATCCGGAAGTGCTGCTCAAGGACTTTGATCAACTGGGTTTCAGCGCCGACGATCTGCGGCGTTGGCAGGAAATGACCCGCCAGCCCAACGGCATCATTCTGGTCACCGGGCCGACTGGTTCGGGCAAGACCACCACGCTGTACACCACGCTGAAAAAACTGGCGACGCCGGAAGTGAACCTCTGCACCATCGAAGACCCGATCGAAATGGTCGAGCCGGCGTTCAACCAGATGCAGGTGCAGCACAACATCGACCTGAGCTTCGCCGCCGGGGTGCGTGCGCTGATGCGGCAAGACCCGGACATCATCATGATCGGCGAGATCCGCGATCTGGAAACCGCCGAAATGGCCATTCAAGCGGCGCTGACCGGGCACTTGGTGCTGTCGACGCTGCACACCAACGACGCGCCTAGCGCGGTCAGCCGTCTGCTCGAACTCGGCGTGCCGCATTACTTGATCAAAGCCACCGTGCTCGGGGTCATGGCCCAGCGTCTGGTGCGCACCTTGTGTCCGCACTGCAAGGCGCCGCTGACGCTGGAGGAAGAAGACTGGCAAACCCTGACCCGCCCGTGGCAAGCGCCGCTGCCGGGCAATGCGCAGCGCGCGATCGGCTGCGTCGAATGTCGCGACACCGGTTATCACGGCCGCGCCGGGGTTTACGAAATCATGCAACTGAGCGACAGCCTCAAGGCGTTCATCACCCCGGACACCGATCTCGCGGCGATCCGCCGCCAGGCGTTCAAGGAAGGCATGCGCAGCTTGCGTCTGTCCGGCGCGCAGAAGGTTGCGGCAGGGCTGACAACCGTTGAGGAAGTGCTGCGGGTGACGCCACAGAGTGAGCTGAAATAGCCCCTCACGGAACTGGATCAGGGGATTGGCAATCCAACGCCGTAGTTAACCCCCAGGAGTCATCTCATCATGCGTCTCAAACTTGCTGTCGCCACCTTGGCCTTGCTGTCCCTTCCCGTTGGTTCGGCCATGGCGGACAGCTTTTGGCGTAACGTCATTTCGTCCGGTGCGACCACCGGTTCGACCTACCTGACCTTCAAGGATCACAAGCTGATCATCGCCGCGCAGGACGATGCCGGCAGCTTCGTTGCCAGTGACGGCGGGATTCGCGGGCCGTATCTGGAAGCGGCCATGCAGAAAGTCCGCGCCGACAATCCGGGCCTGCAGGCGACTGATATGGAATTGGCCAACGCGATTCTGGCGAAGAACGCTGTAGCTTCCGAGTAACTCAAAAGCAAAAGATCGCAGCCTGCGGCAGCTCCTACATGTGAATGCGTTCCCATGTAGGAGCTGCCGCAGGCTGCGATCTTTTGATCTTCAGCGGTAATCGTCCACCGGGACGCAGGCGCAAAACAGGTTGCGGTCACCGTAAACGTTATCGACCCGATTCACCGCCGGCCAATATTTATGCGCCTTGGTGTGTGCATCCGGGGTGATGCCTTGTTCGATACTGTATGGCCGTTCCCACACGCCGGTGACATCAGCCAAAGTATGCGGCGCCCGTTTCAGCGGGTTGTCCTCGGCCGGCCAATTGCCGTTCTGCACCTCGGTGATTTCCGCACGAATGCTCAACATTGCTCCGATAAACCGATCCAGCTCAGCCTTCGACTCGCTCTCGGTCGGTTCGACCATCAAGGTCCCCGGCACCGGGAATGACATGGTCGGCGCATGGAAACCGTAATCCATCAGACGTTTGGCAACGTCCTCTTCGCTGATCCCGGTCTGCGCCTTCAACGGCCGCAAATCGAGAATGCATTCGTGCGCCACCCGCCCGTTGCGCCCGGTGTACAGCACGGGAAACGCGCCGGATAAATGCTGTGCCAGATAATTTGCCGCAAGAATCGCCACTTCACTGGCGTCCGCCAATTGCGGGCCCATCATGGCGATGTACATCCAGCTGATCGGCAAAATGCTCGCACTGCCCCACGGCGCCGCACTGACCGCGCCGTTCTGCGCCAGCGGCCCGTCGATCGGCACCACCGGGTGATTGGCAACGAACGGCGCCAGATGCGCACGAATGCCGATCGGCCCCATGCCCGGCCCGCCGCCACCATGGGGAATGCAGAAGGTTTTGTGCAAATTCATGTGCGACACGTCGGCGCCAATGTCCGCCGGCCGCGCCAGCCCGACCTGCGCATTGAGGTTGGCGCCGTCCATGTACACCTGACCGCCGTGCCGGTGGATCACTTCGCAGATCTCGCTGATGCCCTCCTCGTACACGCCATGGGTCGACGGATAGGTCGCCATCAGACAGGACAATTTATCCCCAGCCTCCGCCGCTTTCGACTTCAGATCCTCCAGATCAACGTTACCCGCTTCGTCGCATTCGACGATGACCACACGCATCCCGGCCATCTGCGCCGATGCCGGATTGGTACCGTGAGCTGAGGATGGAATCAGGCAAATATCCCGCGCACCCTGCTGCCGGCTCTCATGATATTTACGAATCGCCAGCAACCCCGCGTATTCACCCTGCGCACCGGAATTGGGCTGCATGCAGATCGCATCGAAGCCGGTGATCGCACACAACCAGCGTTCCAGCTCTTCGATCATCAGCGTGTAACCGACGGCCTGCTCGCGCGGCACGAACGGATGCAGGTTGGCGAACTGAGGCCAGGTAATCGGGATCATCTCGCTGGTGGCATTGAGTTTCATGGTGCAGGAGCCCAGCGGGATCATCGACTGATTGAGCGCCAGATCCTTGTTCTCCAGTTGCTTGAGATAGCGCAGCATCTCGGTTTCGCTGTGATGCGCGTTGAACACCGGATGGCGCAGGTACGGCGTTGTGCGCTGAAGGTTGTCGGGGATGCCGGAGGGCAGTGCCTCGGCGTCAAGATCGTCGACGGTCAAGCCGTGGTCAGCTCCGAGCAATACATCGAACAGTTTGGCAACGGTATTTTCATCGCAGGTCTCGTCGAGACTCAGGCCTACCCGCCCACGGCCGAGAATCCTCAGGTTGATCTGCACAGCCTGGGCACTCTCGATGATCGCGGTTTGTGCGCCGCCGACGTCCAGCGTCAACGTGTCGAAAAATTGCGCGTTGAGGCGTTTCAGCCCATGCCGCTCAAGCCCCGCCGCCAGAATGCAGGTCAACCGATGCGTGCGCTGAGCGATGCGCTTCAAGCCTTCCGGGCCGTGATAGACCGCATAGAAACTGGCGATATTGGCCAACAATACCTGCGCGGTGCAGATGTTCGAATTGGCCTTCTCGCGGCGAATATGTTGCTCGCGGGTTTGCAACGCCATGCGCAGCGCCACGTTGCCGCGAGCGTCCTTCGACACACCGATGATCCGCCCGGGAATCGCCCGTTTGTATTCCTCGCGACTGGCAAAAAATGCTGCATGCGGGCCGCCATAACCCATCGGCACACCAAAACGCTGAGACGAGCCGAACACCACATCAGCGCCCAGTTCGCCCGGTGGCGTCAGCAACAACAGGCTCAACAAATCCGTCGCGACGCAGGCCAGCGCCTGTTGCGCATGCAGATGATCGATCAATGGCCGCAGATCGCGAATCTCGCCATGGGTGTCGGGATACTGCAGCAGCGCGCCGAACACCTGGTGCTGCTTCAAGTTATCCACAGCGTCGACGATCACCTCGAAGCCAAACCCTTCGGCGCGAGTCTGCACCACGGAAATGGTTTGCGGGTGACAGTTCTCGTCGACGAAAAACAGATTGCTCTTCGACTTCGCCACACGCTTGGCCAAGGCCATGGCTTCCGCCGCTGCCGTCGCTTCATCGAGCAGCGAGGCGTTGGCCAATTCGAGGCCGGTGAGGTCGATGGTCAGTTGCTGGAAATTCAGCAGCGCTTCGAGCCGGCCCTGGGCGATCTCCGGTTGATACGGCGTGTAAGCGGTGTACCAACCGGGATTTTCCAGCACATTGCGCAGGATGACCGTCGGCGTCAGGGTGCCGTGGTAGCCCATGCCGATCAGGCTGGTCCAGACCTGGTTCTGCTCGGCATAACCGCGCAGTCTGGCCAGCGCCGCTTGTTCATCGAGGGCGGGCGGCAGATCCAGTGCGCGATTGAAGCGAATGCCCGGCGGCACGGTCTGTTCGATCAGTTCGGCGCGGCTGCCGAGGCCGAGGCTGTCGAGCATCGCCTGTTGCTCGGCGGCATCCGGGCCGAGGTGGCGGCGCAGGAAGGCATCGGGATCGCGTAACTGGCTCAGGGACGGCAACTGGGACATGACGGGCTCTCTCTTGGCTGGCGCTCGGCGTCAATGCAACACGGTCAAACCAGCATAGCAGTGCCCTTGAAGATCAAAAGATCGCGGCCTGCGGCAGCTCCTACATTGGAAACGCATCTCCCTGTAGGAGCTGCCGCAGGCTGCGATCTTTTGATCCTGAAAAAAAAGCCCCGACAAGTCGGGGCTTTGGGGTGTTGCAGGCAACTTACTCGCCGATGGCAGCCTTGTAAGCAGCAGCGTCGAGCAGCTTGTCCAGCTCGGCCTTGTCGCTTGGCTTGAGCTTGAAGATCCAGGCACCGTACGGGTCGGAGTTCAGCAGTTCCGGGGAGCCGCTCAGCTCTTCGTTGATCGCGATGACTTCACCGCTGATCGGCGAATAGATGTCGGAGGCGGCTTTCACCGATTCAACGACGCCAGCCTGATCTTCAGCGGCGAAGACTTTGCCCACTTCGGTCAGCTCGACGAACACCACATCGCCCAGCGCTTCCTGCGCGTGATCGCTGATGCCCACGGTGACGGTGCCGTCAGCTTCCAGACGTGCCCATTCATGACTTTCGGCAAAACGCAGTTCAGCGGGGATATTGCTCATCTTCGGTGTCCTCGGAATTGGGTCAGCGGTCATGCCCGCCAAAAAAGGTTAGATCAAAGTTTTGCCATGGCGTACGAAGGTCGGTTTGACCACCCGTACCGGGTACCACTTGCCACGGATTTCCACTTCGGCGCGGTCGGCAGTGGCCATCGGAACACGCGCCAGGGCAATCGATTTGCTTAGCGTAGGGGAGAAACTACCACTGGTGATCTCTCCTTCGCCAACATCGGCGATACGAACCACTTGATGAGCACGCAAAACACCGCGTTCTTCCAGCACCAGGCCGACCAGTTTATGTGCAACGCCGGCGGTTTTTTCCGCCTCCAGCGCGGCGCGGCCGATGAACTGGCGCGAGGCCGGCTCCCAGGCAATGCTCCAGGCCATGTTCGAGGCCAGCGGGGATACGTCCTGATGAATGTCCTGACCGTAGAGGTTCATCCCGGCTTCAACCCGCAGGGTGTCGCGGGCACCGAGGCCGATCGGGGAAATGCCGGCACCGACCAGGTCGTTGAAGAAACCCGGCGCCTGATTGGCTGGCAGGCAGATTTCCAGGCCATCTTCACCGGTGTAACCGGTGCGGGCGATGAACCAGTCGCCGTCGGTGTAGCCTTCAAAGGGTTTCAGGTGCTGGATCAGCGTGGCGCGTGACTGGGTCACCAGTTCGGCAATCTTCTGCCGGGCCTGCGGGCCCTGAATAGCGAGCATCGCCAGCTCGGAGCGCTCGTGCAGTTGCACGTCGTAATCGCCGAGCTGCGCGTTCATCCAGGCCAGATCCTGATCGCGGGTGGAGGCGTTGAACACCAGACGATACGCATCGTCGAGGCGGTAGACGATCATGTCGTCAACGATGCCGCCGCGCTCGTTGAGCATGGTGCTGTACAACGCACGGCCGGGGCGGTGCAGGCGCTCGACGTCATTGGCCAGCAAATGCTGCAGCCAGGCCTTGGCCTGGGGGCCGGTGACATCGATCACGGTCATGTGGGATACATCGAACACCCCGCAATCGCGGCGCACCTCGTGGTGTTCCTCGACCTGCGAGCCGTAATGCAGTGGCATGTCCCAACCGCCAAAATCGACCATCTTCGCGCCGAGGGCGAGATGCAGGTCATACAGAGGCGTACGCTGTCCCATGGGTTTCTCCTTCCGGGCGTGGCGAAGGTGCGGACCGCCGCTGCACGGACGAAAGCCTTGAAATATAAGGCTCTCAGCCGATTCCAGCGAACGGGTCTGTCAGACGAACCGTACCGAATGCCGCGCATTGTAGCCGCATGATTGAGGACTGACGACTAAGTGTTTCGGTGCGCCGAGCGGCGGATCAGACCAATGACCGGCAACAGTCCGACCAGAACCAGGGTCAGCGCCGGCAACGACGCCCGCGCCCATTCGCCTTCGCTGGTCATTTCAAAGATCCGCACCGCCAGCGTGTCCCAGCCAAACGGGCGCATCAGCAGGGTCGCGGGCATTTCCTTGAGCACATCGACGAACACCAGCAACGCCGCACTCAATGTGCCGGGCAACAAAAGTGGCAGATACACTTTGAAAAACAGTCGCGGCCCACTGACACCGAGGCTACGTGCCGCTTCGGGCAAAGACGGCCGTATACGCGCCAGACTGTTTTCCAGCGGGCCGTAAGCGACTGCGATAAAGCGCACCAGATACGCCATCAACAATGCTGCCAGACTGCCAAGCAGCAACGGTTTACCGGCGCCACCGAGCCAGCCGGAAAGCGGAATCACCAGCTCGCGATCCAGATAACTGAACGCCAGCATGATCGACACCGCCAACACCGAACCCGGCAAGGCGTAACCGAGATTGGCCAGACCAACGCCGGAGTTGATCGCCGGCGTCGGCGCCAATCGCCGGGCG
This sequence comes from Pseudomonas sp. GM80, assembly GCF_000282515.1. Classification (GTDB taxonomy): domain Bacteria; phylum Pseudomonadota; class Gammaproteobacteria; order Pseudomonadales; family Pseudomonadaceae; genus Aquipseudomonas. The sequence continues at coordinate 29,982 of NZ_AKJD01000073.1, read as the reverse complement.
AAGGCCAGCAGCAACGCAACGCTGACGGTGATCAACGCGGCCATGCCACCTAGATAGAGGGTGTGCAGGATCAGCCCGGCGTAGCGCTCATCCAGATCGAAACGCCCGCGCTGCCAGAACCAGACGATCAGTTGCAGCATCGGAATCACGAAGGCGCACGCGAAGACCAGTCCGCACCAGCTCATCGCCGCAAGCGCCTTGAATCCGCGCAAGTGATACAGCGCTTTCACCCGAGGCCGCTCGTTGCTCGCGCGGTTGGCGCCGCGCGCGCGACGTTCGCCGTACAGCACCAGCATCACCACCAGCAGCAACAGACTCGCCAGTTGCGCTGCGCTCGACAGGCTGAAGAAGCCGTACCAGGTTTTGTAGATCGCCGTGGTGAAGGTGTCGAAGTTGAACACCGACACCGCACCGAAATCGGCGAGGGTTTCCATCAACGCCAGCGCCACGCCGGCACCGATCGCCGGGCGCGCCATCGGTAACGCCACCCGCCAGAAGGCCTGCCACGGTGATTGACCAAGCACCCGCGCCGCTTCCATCAGGCCTTTGCCCTGCGCGAGAAACGCGGTGCGGGCCAGCAGGTAAACGTAGGGATAGAAGACCAGCACCAACACGATGATCACCCCGCCGGTGGAGCGCACTCGCGGCAGGCGCAGGCCTGTGCCGAACCATTCGCGCAGCAGGGTTTGCACGGGGCCGGCGAAGTCGAGCAGGCCGACGAAGACGAAGGCCAGCACGTACGCGGGAATGGCGAAGGGCAGCATCAGCGCCCAGTCGAGCCAGCGCCGCCCGGGGAATTCGCAGAGGCTGGTGAGCCACGCCAGGCTGACGCCGAGCAGGGTCACGCCGACACCGACGCCGAGTACCAGCGTCAGGGTGTTGCCGAGCAGGCGTGGCATCTGGGTTTGCCACAGGTGCGACCAGATTTGTTGGTCGATGGTCTGCCAGGACAGCAGCAGAACGCTCAGGGGCAGCAGCACCAGCGCGGCGATGGCGAAGACGATGGGGTACCAGCGGCGTTGGGCGGGGTGGGCCACTTCAAAGGTCTCGCGGGGAAATCGTGGAGTGTAAGGAAGAAAGCGAAAAGATCGCAGCCTCCGGCAGCTCCTACATTGGGAAATGTGATCACCCTGTAGGAGCTGCCGAAGGCTGCGATCTTTTGATCTTTACAGCAGCAGACTCAGTTCCAACCCGCCCGATCCATCATCCGGATCGCTTCAGCCTGACGCTTGCCCGCCACTTCCACCGGCAACGTATCAGCAATGAACTTGCCCCACGCCGCCACTTCTTCCGAAGGCGCGACCGCCGGGTTGGCCGGGAACTCCTGGTTCACGTCAGCAAAAATCTTCTGCGCCTCCGGCGTGGTCATCCACTCAACCAAAGCCTTGGCGGCTTCCGGGTGCGGCGCATGTTTGGTCAGGCCGATGCCCGACAGGTTCACATGCACGCCGCGATCCGCCTGATTAGGCCAGAACAGTTTCACCGGCAGCTCCGGCTTCTGCTTGTGCAGGCGACCGTAGTAGTAAGTGTTGACGATGCCGACGTCACACTGGCCGGCATTGATTGCCTCCAGCACTGCAACGTCATCGGAGAACACGTCGGTGGACAGGTTATTCACCCAGCCCTTGAGGATTTCCTCAGTCTTCGCCGCGCCGTGAACTTCGATCATGGTCGCGGTCAGCGACTGGTTGTAGACCTTCTTCGCCGTGCGCAGGCACAGGCGCCCTTCCCAGTTCTTGTCGGCCAGTGCTTCATAAGTCGTCAGTTCGCCCGGCTTCACCCGTTCGGTGGAATAGGCGATGGTGCGTGCGCGCAGGCTCAGGCCAGTCCAGGCGTGAGTGGACGAGCGATATTGCAGCGGAATGTTGGCGTCGATGGTTTTCGAAGTGAACGGCTGGAGGATGCCCATCTGCTCGGCCTGCCAGAGATTGCCGGCATCAACGGTGAGCAGCAGGTCGGCGGTGGCGTTTTCACCTTCGGCCTTGATGCGCTGCATCAACGGCGCTTCCTTGTCGGTGATGAACTTGATCTTCACCCCGGTCTTGGCGGTGTAGGCATCGAAGACCGGTTTGATCAGCTCATCGATGCGCGACGAGTAAACCACCACCTCATCAGCGGCCTGGGCCGTGGTGCTACCGATCAGGGTCAGGGCCAGTGCGGTCAGAAGACGCTTGGGTGCCAACATGGGAGTGGTCTCTCGGTCGGGAAATGTGGGCCAAATGATAAGGACTCACATTTACCACCTCAATCGAACTCTTTTTGAAGGAGTTACCAGATGTTGCATGATTGCCCCCCCACTGTAGGAGTGAGCCTGCTCGCGATGAGGCCATCAACCTCAATGAAGTGTCAGGCCTTGGCCAAGGCCGGGAGATCACCGGTCAATCCGAGGGCTTCACGCACAAACAGCGCTTTCGCCTCGGGCATCTGCTCCACCAGCTTCAACCCGGCATTGCGCAACCAGCGCACCGGCAACGGATCGGCCTGAAACAACCGCTCAAACCCTTCCATCGCCGCCATCAGCGCGAGGTTATGCGGCATGCGCCGACGCTCGTAACGGCTCAGCACTTTCACATCCGCCAGACGCTCACCGCGCTCTGCCGCCTGCAACAGCACTTCCGCCAGCACCGCCGCATCAAGGAAACCGAGGTTCACACCTTGCCCCGCCAACGGGTGAATGGTGTGCGCCGCATCGCCGATCAGCGCCAGGCCTTCAGCCACATAACGCTTGGCATGGCGCTGACGCAGCGGCACGCACAATCGCGGATCAGCACTGATCACTTCGCCCAGACGCCCTTCAAAGGCGCGCTCCAGCTCACGGCAGAAATCCGCTTCATCCAGCGCCATCAAGCGCTCGGCTTCGCTCGGCGTGGTCGACCAGACGATCGAACACCAATCCTGCTGCCCGTCACGCTCCAGCGGCAAAAACGCCAGCGGCCCGTGATCGGTAAAACGCTGCCACGCGGTCGACTGGTGCGGCTGGCTGCTGCGCACGCTGGTGACGATGGCGTGATGCATGTAATCCCATTCACGAGTGGCCATCCCGGTGAGACGACGAACCGCCGAGTTGGCGCCGTCAGCGGCAATCACCAGCGGCGCGCGTAACTGACGACCATCGGCCAGCGTCAGCAGCCAGTCATCACCGGAACGACGCATCTGTTCCAGTCGCGCATTGGCCAACATACCCAGATCGCAATCGTGCAAACGGTCGAGCAAGGCGTCCTGCACCACGCGGTTTTCGACGATATGCCCGAGCACCTCGGCGTGTACGCTGCTCGCCGAGAAATGAATCTGCCCGGTGCCGCTGCCGTCCCACACGTGCATGTCGGTGTACGGGCTGCTGCGCCGTGCGGCGATGCCGTCCCACACGCCAAGGCGTTCGAGAATCCGCTGGCTCGCCGCTGACAGCGCGCTCACTCGCGGTTCAAACGCCGCGTCGGCATCGAACGGTTTGACGCTCAGCGGGCTGCCGTCGAGCAGCAGCACTTCCAGCCCGCTGTCCTGCAACGCCAACGCCAGGGCGCTGCCGACCATTCCGGCTCCGACAATCAGCAGATCTGCGCGCATGTCCATGCTTTAAGCCTGTCTCGCTTGCGGCTTTAGCCGCACATAAAGGGTTTTACCGACGCGCGCGACAAGGTTGCCGGCGCCGTCATGAATGTCGACCTGCAACTGCGGCAGGTATTTCTCGCCATTGGCGGTCTGCCGGCGGATCTCGCCGAGCAGTGTCTCGTCGATGCTGAACCGGGCAAACACCGGGCCTTTGCCCGGCGCGATGAAATCGATGTCGGCAGCCTTGTCCCAGACGATGTACTTCGAACCGAGGTTTTCCATGAGCATCAGCATGAAGAACGGATCGACCATCGAATACAAACTGCCGCCAAACTGCGTGCCGACGTAATTGCGGTTGTACCAGCCAAGGCCCATCGATACTTGAACGTCGCGGAAGTCATCGCTGATATGGCGAACGCGCACACCGGCGCCGAGGTACGGCGGGTAGAAGGTCATGATCCAGCGCATCAACCGCGCCTTGCCGAATTTATTCGTCAACCACTTAAGCATCCGGACGCGTCCCCAACCCCATGGCCTGACGCGCAAACCAGCGCTTGGCCGGTGGCAACAGATCGAGACCGAGCAAGCCGATGTTGCGCCCCAGCGAAACCAGCGGCTGCGTGCTGCCGAACAGGCGCGTGACCTGATCGGAGAAACCGACGGTGAGATCCTGATCGAGACGCTGACGCTCGCGATACGCCTGCAAGGTGGCGAAATCGCCCAGCGGTTTGTCGCTGGCCAGCAAAGCGGCGGCCAGTGCATCGGCATCCCGCAGCGACAGGTTGAAACCCTGCCCGGCTATCGGGTGCAGGCTGTGCGCCGCATTGCCGAGCACGGCCAGATGCGAGCGCACTTGCTCTTCGGCCTCGACCAGCGTCAACGGATATAAATGCCGCGCGCCGACCTGTTTCAACGTGCCGAGGCGGTAACCGAACACGCCCTGCAATTCGCTGAGGAAATCGCGTTCACTCAAATCGGCCAGACGTTGCGCGTCCATGCCCAGACGCGTCCAGACTAGGGCGCAGCGGTTTTCCGGCAGCGGCAGCAGCGCCATCGGCCCTTCGTCGGTGAAGCGCTCGAAAGCCATGCCGTTATGCGCTTCGCTCGGGGTGATGTTGGCGATCAGCGCGCTCTGGTTGTACGGACGCTTGCGCACGTTGATGCCCAACTGTTCGCGCAGCCCGGAGCGACCGCCATCCGCGAGCACCGCGAGGTCGCATTCCAGCGTGGTTTCATCGTTAAGGGTCAGGCGATAGCCGTCGGGCAGCGGTTCCATGCGCGTGACTTCTGCCGGGCAACGCCAGCTGATCACGTCCTTATCGACGTGCTGCCACAGGCACTGGCCGAGCCAGGCGTTTTCCACCACATAACCGAGTGCCGGCACGCCCTCTTCCATCGCCGACAAACGCGCGGTGGAGAAACGACCACGGTCGGAGACGTGAATCTGTTTGATCGGCTCGGCGCGGCGGGAGATTTCCTGCCATACGCCCAAGCGTTGATAAATCTGCCGCGAGCCGAAAGACAGCGCCGACGAACGTGCGTCGTAGCTTGGCTGCCAACTGTCGCCGGGGGCGAACGGCTCGATCAGCACGATCTTCCAGCCGCGCGCCTTGGCCCCGGCCTGCAAGGCCAACGCCAGACTGGCGCCGACCAGACCGCCACCGATGATTGCCAGATTGACTCGACTCATGCCGCGTGTGTCCTTGCTTGCGCCATCAGCGCTTCGATTTCAGCGACGCTTTTCGGTACGCCGGTGGTGAGGATTTCACAGCCAGTCTTGGTCACGACCACGTCGTCCTCGATGCGCACGCCAATGCCGCGCCATTTCTTCGCGACGTTTTGATTGTCCGGGGCAATGTAGATGCCCGGCTCCACGGTCAGCGCCATGCCGACTTCGAGCACGCGCCATTCGCCGCCGACCTTGTACTCGCCGACGTCATGAACATCCATGCCCAGCCAGTGACCGGCGCGGTGCATGTAAAAGGCTTTATAGGCTTCGCTGGCGATCAACTCGTCGACCGCGCCCTGCAACAAACCGAGTTTCACCAGCCCCGTGGTGATCACCCGAACCGTGGCTTCGTGCGCCTGATTCCAATGCTTGTTCGGAGCGATTTCGGCGAACGCGGCTTCCTGCGAGGCCAGCACCAATTCGTAGATCGCTTTCTGCTCGGGCGAAAACTTGCCGTTGACCGGCCAGGTACGAGTGATGTCGCTGGCGTAGCAATCAATCTCGCAACCGGCGTCAATCAACACCAGATCGCCGTCCTTGAGCAACGCGTCATTCTGCTGGTAATGCAGGATGCAGCTGTTGCGTCCGGCGGCGACGATCGAACCGTAAGCGGGCATTTTCGCCCCGCCCTTGCGGAATTCGTAGTCGAGTTCGGCTTCGAGGCTGTACTCGTGGAGCCCGGCCCGACTGGCCTGCATCGCGCGGATGTGGGCTTGCGCCGAGATCCGTGCGGCTTCGCGCATGACCTTCACTTCCGCCGCCGATTTATACAGGCGCATGTCGTGGAGCAGATGATCCAGCGCAACGAATTCGTTCGGTGGCTGGGCGCCAAGGTGCGCTTTGGAGCGGATCACGTTGATCCAGTCCATCAAGTGACGGTCGAATTCGGGGTTGCTGCCCATCGCCGAATACACCCGGTCGCGGCCTTCGATCAGGCCCGGGAGGATGTCGTCGATGTCGGTGATCGGGAAAGCGTCGTCGGCACCGAAGTCGCGGATCGCGCCTTCCTGCCCTGCGCGCAGGCCGTCCCACAATTCGCGTTCGGCGTTGCGTTCACGGCAGAACAGCACGTACTCGCCGTGCTCGCGGCCGGGCATCAGGACGATGACAGCTTGCGGCTCGGGAAATCCGCTGAGGTACTGGAAGTCGCTGTCCTGACGGTAGACGTGCTCGACGTCGCGGTTGCGAATCGCCACCGCCGCGGCGGGCAGGATCGCGATGCTGTTGGGTTCCATCTGCGCCATCAGGGCCTTGCGGCGACGGCTGTATTCCGCTTTGGGGATATGGGTCATGGGCAGATGGCTTTCCCTGGCACGCGATTAATGCAGCGACGGTTTGGCGGCTGGCGGCACGTCGGTTTTCTTGGTTTCCGAGAACAGCAGCAGCGGCGCGACGCGCAGGTACTCCATGACTTCCATGTAATCGGTTTCGCCGTCTTCGGATTCTTCCAGTGCATCTTGCACCTGGGAAATGGCGGCCAGATCCTGCAACACTTCGGTGGCTTCAGTGCTGAGCATGCTGCTGTCGCGGCAGTTCAGGCCGAAACCGCTGAGGAAGCCCTGGCACCACTCGCCCAGTGCAGCGGCGCGGTCAGCCAGCGGTGCGTCATCGGTGGGCAGCAGCAGGACAACGGTGACGTCGTCGCCAGTCAGCTCGCCTTTGACCATCTCTTGCAGGCCGATCAGGGCGTTGCGGACGTTGTCCTGGATATCGCCATCGAGCAGTTCGGCGGCGTCGATCAACCAGCCTTCGTTATCGAAGCCGGCACCGGCGCAGCTGCGTCCGAGCAGCACGCCATGCAGTTCGGCAGGCGAGACGTTGTGGCCGCTGGAGGTCAGCAGGGTGGCAAAGGCTTGGTACGGGGAATTCGCAATGGTCATGGGCAGCTAGGCGCCAGACGGCGCTATGTCTAGAATGAAGGCCTTGTATCCTACATCGACAGACTCGCCAAGACTATTAAAGGCTGTCCGCCAGCTATCCCATCAGACAGACTCCGACCCAGTGGACACAATGGAAGACACCGACCTGCAAGCGCTGATGGCCAGACTCGAACTGTTGATTGGTCGAGTCGAGCAACTAAAGAGTCAAAACGCACTCTTACTAGCTCAGGAAAAGACCTGGCGCGAGGAACGCGCTCACCTCATTGAAAAAAACGAAATCGCCCGGCGTAAGGTCGAATCGATGATTTCGCGCCTCAAGGCCCTGGAGCAAGACTCATGAGTTCAAGCAATAGCGTCACCGTGCAGATCCTCGATAAAGAATATTCGATCATCTGCCCGCAGGAAGAACGCAGCAATCTGGTCAGCGCCGCGCGCTACCTCGATGGCAAGATGCGCGAGATCCGCAGCAGCGGCAAAGTCATCGGCGCCGATCGCATCGCCGTGATGGCCGCGCTGAACATCACCCACGACCTCTTGCACAAAGAAGAGCGCCCGGACATCCAGGCCAGCGGTTCGACCCGTGAACAGGTGCGCGACTTGCTCGATCGTGTCGATCTGGTACTCGCCGACGATCAGACCAACACCAAGGGCTGATTCGACTGGCCGCTTGCGGTATACTCGCGGCACTCCCTGGGGTGCTTGCCAGTTGACGATGTCCCTGAGCCGATTCGCACTACCCTGGAAGTTGCACGTTGGGCTGGTGTGCATGTCCGCTAGACGGAAAGCCTTAAAGTCTACTGCATCTTCCACCTTGAACTTTCGGGTTCAAGGGCTAAGTTGACAGCGGTTCATCCGGGGAGCCTGATTCGAATCCGATGTCGGTGAAAACCGCCATCGGATTTTTTATGCGTACGTTTTCGTCCAACCTGCCGAAGCCGAACCATGACCGAACCCGCGCTGCTGCCCCGCCCGCAACTCCGCCGCCTGCTGCGCAAGGCGCGCCGCTCGCTGAGCAAAAGCGAGCAACGCCAGGCCGCCAAAGGCCTCTACCGGCAACTGGCGCAAGACCCGCACTTTCGCCGGGCCAAACATATCTCTCTGTACCTGCCCACCGACGGTGAAATTGATCCGCGTCTGTTGCTGCGTGAAGCGCAGCGTCGGGGCAAGTCGACTTATCTGCCGGTGCTGAGTGCCTGGCCGCGAACCAAGATGGTCTTCCAGCGCATTCGTCCCGGCGAGAAACTCAAACCCAATCGTTTCCGCATTCTCGAACCTCGGGCCAATCTGGCCCGGCAACGCAAAGTCTGGGCGCTGGATCTGGTGTTGTTGCCGTTGGTGGGGTTTGACGATGTCGGCGGGCGACTGGGCATGGGCGGCGGTTTTTACGATCGCAGCCTGGCGTATCTGGCGCGCCGTAAAAGCTGGCGCAAGCCGACGCTGCTGGGGCTGGCCCATGAGTGTCAGAAGGTCGAACGCTTGGCGCAAGCGAGTTGGGATGTGCCGTTACAAGGCACGGTCAGCGACAAGGCGCGGTATTTCGCGGGATAGGACGCCGCGCAGATCAGCGGCGTCGAAAGATCAGTTTCAGCGCTTGAAGGCTGTCGACTGTTGAACCTGTTGCGCAACTTCGATCGGTGCGTCGGCCTTGGTCGTCCACAGGCTCTGCGCGTAACCGGTGGTCACAACGCCCAAGCCAAACAAAATTACCAAAGTCCATAGTAAATCCGGTTTGCGTTTCATCGATTGCCCCCCTCAAGGCACATCATCACGATGACAGCAGCGGTTTCCGTTTGTAGGCCGTGCAGCAGCGTCAAGCTTTAAAGGCCGGCATTTTGCGGCAACGTGAACCGCTGCGCAAACGCTGACGTCAACCGACCGTCGGTTTGTCATAAAATTGCCCGACAACCTGCCCAATGACCGTTTCAGGAGCAAAAACCATGGCCTATTGGCTGATGAAGTCCGAGCCCGACGAACTCTCGATCAAAGGTCTGGAAAAGCTCGGCAAAGCGCGCTGGGACGGCGTTCGTAACTATCAGGCGCGCAACTTCCTGCGGGCGATGGCGGTGGGGGATGGGTTCTTTTTCTACCATTCCAGCTGCCCGGAGCCAGGAATTGCCGGGATTGGCAAAATAATCGAAGCCGCGTACCCGGATCCCACCGCACTGGAGCCGGAAAGTCATTACTTCGATCCGAAGGCTACGCCGGAGAAGAATGCGTGGAGCGCGATTGACGTTGAGCACGTCGAGACGTTTGCGCGGGTGTTGAAGCTGGACTATCTGAAGCAGCAGACGGCGCTGGCCGAGATGCCACTGGTGCAGAAGGGCTCGCGGTTGTCAGTGATGCCGGTCACACCAGAGCAGTGGGCGGCGGTGCTTGCGCTTAAACCCTGATTCATTTGGCGCCTGCCAAAATGCAATCGCTGGCAAGCCAGCTCCCACAGGGATTTTCAGTGAACACATAATTTGTGACCACCCGAAAAACCTGTGGGAGCTGGCTTGCCAGCGATGGGGCCCGCCCGGACAACGGATGGCTTATTGAATGATCAGGTTGTTGAACAACAGATCCTCAACCACCGGCTTGCCGGTTTCGTCATTCATCACTTGCTGCGTCTGCTTCAACGCTTCCTGACGCAGTTTTTCTTTGCCCTCGATGCTGCTCATCGCCTCGGTCGACTGCTGGGTAAACAACGCCACCAGTTGATTACGGATCAGCGGCTCGTTGGCCTTGACCAGTTTGGTCGCTTCCTCGCCCGTCACACGCAACGCCACGTCAGCCTTGTAAACCTTGAGCTTCGGCGTGCCGTCCAGCCCGTAATTGCCCACAAACGGCGGGCTCAGGGTGATGTAGTTGACCTTCGGCGCCTCGCCTTCTTTGGCCTCTTCGGCCAGCGCTGCCACAGGCAGAGACAGGGCCAGCAACAACATGATCCACGCTTTCACAATTCGCTCCTTATCCGGTTTGCGGCCTAGCATAACGACCCGCCGCGCAAGCACAAGCTTATGGCTGACTATCAGGGTCGGGCATGCTCGTTGACCCGTTGACTGACACACCTACACTTATCGGCCATCACTCCCAAAGGAATAGCCCTGATGAAAGCCGTGCTGTGCAAAGCCTTCGGCCCTGCCGAATCGCTGGTGCTGGAAGAGGTCGCCAGCCCCGCCCCGAAGAAGAATGAAATCCTGCTGGACGTGCACGCCGCCGGGGTCAACTTCCCGGATACGCTGATCATCGAGGGCAAATACCAATTCAAGCCGCCCTTCCCGTTCTCGCCGGGTGGCGAAGCGGCAGGCGTGGTTCGCGAAGTCGGCGAAAAGGTCAGCCACCTCAAGGTCGGCGACCGCGTCATGGCTCTGACCGGCTGGGGCAGTTTCGCTGAACAGGTCGCGGTGCCGGGCTATAACGTCCTGCCGATTCCGCCGTCGATGGACTTCAACATTGCCGCCGCATTCAGCATGACCTACGGCACTTCGATGCACGCGCTCAAGCAACGCGCCAACCTGCAACCGGGCGAAACCCTGCTGGTGCTCGGTGCATCCGGCGGTGTCGGCCTGGCTGCCGTGGAAATCGGCAAAGCCATGGGCGCCCGCGTCATCGCCGCCGCCAGCAGCGCCGAGAAACTCGCGGTGGCCAAGGCTGCCGGCGCTGACGAACTGATCAACTACAGCGAAGCCAGCCTCAAGGATGAAATCAAGCGCCTGACCGATGGCCAGGGCGCCGACGTGATTTACGATCCAGTCGGCGGCGATCTGTTCGATCAAGCCATCCGCGCCATCGCCTGGAACGGCCGCCTACTGGTGGTCGGCTTCGCCAGCGGGCGCATCCCCGAGCTGCCGGTCAACCTCGCGTTGCTGAAGGGCGCGGCGGTGCTTGGCGTGTTCTGGGGTTCCTTCGCCCAACGCCAGCCGCAGGACAACGCGGCGAACTTTCAACAATTGTTCGGCTGGTTCGCCGAGGGCAAGTTGAAACCGCTGGTGTCGCAGGTGTATCCGCTGAGCAATGCGGCGCAGGCGATCAATGACCTTGGGCAGCGCAAGGCTGTGGGCAAGGTTGTGGTGCAGGTGCGCTGAGACGGAAGCCTCCCGAGGCCAGAACCGCAGGCGGTTCCGGCCTTTTTATATCTCGGGGAAGTGACCGCATATTTATTGAATCATTTGGCGGTAACTATATACCGCACTCACTTTATTAAATCACGATAGTTTCCTGCCATACAGACAAGGAGTAACTGTATGAGCAACCAAGACTGGACACCTGGAAAACTAACGATCCACACCCCCATTGTCATTTCTGACAGAGAGCAAAACTTTAACGGCATGGAAGGCGGCGGCTATGGTGGCGCGAGGCCGGGATATAGATTAAACGCTGCAACCGCACAGCAAACACTTAAGGTCCGAACCACGTTAGATAGCGAATATCATCAAAAACTTCTTGAAACTCCAGCCACGACAAACTCCGAACTTATCAATAACGGAGTGACGAGTACTGAAGCCGACCCGCCGTCTGACCTTCCCACTATTGAGCGTGAGAAGAACACTCTAACCCGGATGATTCAACTGAAAAACGAGAGCCTGCAACGCAACCTCGTTCAAGCCAACAACTTCTATGGCAGTGATCCCCACAATAAATCGACCCAAGAATATATAAACACATTCAACACGCACTTAATTGGAAACGAGAAGGCCCCTGGCGAAGTCCACAGGCAGTGGAAAAAATCATACACCGCCGGCTATTCGGTCAGACTGTATGCCGAGTCTATTCGCATTCTTACCCACCGCTCTCTACAGCTTGATGCCTCTTACGCCGCTGTGCAGGCTCGACAACATGCGGCGCAGCAAGCGGCAGTTCAACAGGCCGCAACGGCACGATCGGCGGCTGAACAAGCAGCGCGTGCGGAGGCGGCGCGTGCGGCTGCCGAACAAGCAGCACAGGAGCAAACCAGGCATCGTGAAGCGGAGAAGCTTTTTAAAGAGCAGAGAGCACACAGGGCCGCGTCTGAAGTTGCGGACCGGTTCGATGCTTTACTTAGCCAGCTAAGGGCACATCAGCCAGAAAACTTAAGCGAAAAAATTCGGTGGATAAAGGACAACCATCAAAAGCTGTACGCGGCACATGTCGAAGCATCAAAAGCCGAGCGCGCATTCAAAGACTTCTACAACTTTCAAAGACGGAAAAGACGCTGGAGAGCGATTAAGGACATACAAAAAGAAATCAGCGGGCTAACACGCCAGATCAAGGCCGATGCAAAGACAGAGATGCCCACGATCACTGGGGCGATTGCATCCGTCCGCCCCTTGGTGATCAGCTCTGACGGAATGATCGCGGGGTTTGAAGGTTCGCCATTTTCGTTAGGTAAGGCTGTCGATACTCTCGGAGCCCTACGCGGGGCGTTGTCCGGTGGGCCCGTCATTACGTTTCTTGCCTCGGTGTTTTATACGCCGACACTGGGAAACGGCGAACTGCAGCGCAATCCTTTGCTTCTGACTATCCCCGTCTCGCTACTAGTCCAAAACAATGAAGGTGTAACAGTTCCTGGCCCGGTTGATGCGAACTGGCTCCCTTTCCGCGTCGTGTCATCGGTTCAGGGAGAGCACATACGATTCTTTTTACGCTCATCCGAGCCAAGTCAATCGATCAGAGTCAGACAAGCGAAGTTTAATCGCGCAGACAATCTTTACACCTTCACGACCGAAGACTCATTCCCGATAACGCTGACCTGGACACCCAAAGCGCCTCCCGGAGACGACATCCCCGCCACAACCGAATTACCCGCAACCGATCCTGGAACCAGAATTTTTCCGGGAGCCCGCGTTACGCAAATTGAAGGTCGGCTGGACGAGCTCCCTGCCTGTGAAATAGCCGACCCGTATGACTACATCCTGACGTTTCCCATCGCGTCGGGGATCGAATCCATCTACATGATGGCCACTCGCAGCGGCCCGCGCTATGAACCAGGCACGGCTACAGGCAGGGGGCAAGAGGTCGGCGAAAATTGGTTGGGTGGCGCGACACTATCAAGTGGCTCCCCTGTCCCCGCACAGATTGCGGATAAATTACGTGGTCAGGATTTCAGGAATTTTGACAGATTCAGGGAAAAATTTTGGAGGGCGATTGCATCGGATAGCTCGCTGAGCCAGCAGTTTGGTAACGTTGATCTTGAAGAGATGCGAAGTGGCGCAGCACCTTTTACCGATCTAAATGACAATGTCGGTGGCAGAGAAAAATATGAGATACATCATAAGCAAAAAATTGCTGACGAAGGCGCGGTGTATGATGTGGACAACTTGACTGTCCTGACCCCAAAAGCACATATAGAACTGCACAAAAGTGGTATACAACAATGATCCTTAAAGACAAGCTGGAAGATTATACGGAAGCCGAATTTCTAGCCTTCTTAGAAGGCTTTTATAAAAACACGACCGGGCTGTCAGGTGATGCGTATAGCGTTTACTCATCTGAGCGTATGCGACACTTTGAGAAAATAACTGAACACCCTCGTCAGCGCATGGTTCTAACTCGCCCAATAAATGGCCGAGAAGATAGTCCAAGGGGCGCACTGGAAGAAATCAAAGAATGGCGTAAAGCAAACGGCAAGCCCGGCTTCAAAGCTGAATAAGTCATAAGCCAGACAGTGCCGCACCCACAGCTACTCTGTCTGGCTTTTTTACTAAAGCAGTTGGCGAATCTCCTCGGGCAACAGACTCATATACCGACTATTCGGGCTATGTCCGCAGCGATTGATAATGTCGGGGACACGCTCATTCAGTTTGGCAATCAGGCTCAGTCGGCGTTCGTCCGAAAGCTGGGCGGTATAAACCACACTTGATAAATAGGCCCGTGTGTAATGAAAAACCGGCAAGTCCACCCAGGAAGAGGCCGGACCACGAATGGCATATTGGTGGAGATCAATACATCGCACTTTACGTAGCCATTGGTTCGCGTGAATAGGTGAATCAAGATCGAGTCGAAAAACCATGGGGAGAGTGACTTCCAGCTCTGCAGGCTGACTTGCTTCTACCGTCCACGGCCTGAATCGCCATTGCTGCAGGGCGTCAGTGGCCGCCTCGGAAAAATCAGGATGTTTGCTTTCCAAAATACTGATTTTACTTACAGAGCCATTTGCGTTGGCGGTGAAACGGACCCGAACATCTCCCATGACTCCCGCCTTGGCAAGCGCTCGAGGATAAACCGGATCTGGATTATTTTCGGGGATCAAGAGCAGATCTGCTGCTCCTGCGACACCCACAAACGCCAGTAAAGACAAAGCAAAAAACCACCGCAAGATCCACCCCCCTTCAGACTCAAATGCCGAATCCGGCAACCGCTCAAAGGTTACGGAACAATGGTTTTTACCTGAATGGCGCAGCTTCGCCTTTGGCTGCAGGACATTTCCTAAACCGTGATGGTAAAACGGGCGCAAACACTGCGCGAAGGGTTTCAGGTAACTTTTCTGACGGACGCTTAGCCACCACTGGCGCCCGCAGCAGCATCCGGCATCAGATGCTCCTGAACCTTCTCGCTTCGCGATTCAACCAACTGCCCCTTGTCGTCGAAGCGCAAAACAATCAGCCAGTCAAAAACATCCACCGGCCATTTCGGCTGGCCGATCAATGCCGGGCCGTTGCCGCCGAATGCGGCGATGAGTTTGTTGATGTGGCCGTGGTGCCAGGCGATCAGCACGGTTTTCGCCTGATTATCCTTGCGCAGCAGACTGACCAGTTTGTCGACGTCGTTGTTGGCGAAGGGCTGTTCGATCGGCAGTTGCAGGCGCTGGGACAGTGGAATCAGCGTTTGCCGTGGGCGGATGCTTTGCGGGCTGTCGGCGGTGGCGATCAGGCGTTGCGGGGTGAGTGTTTCGTCACCCAGTTTCAGTGGGGTGAAATAGTCGGCGTAGGCGGCGGCGCGTTGCTGGCCTTGGGCGTTGAGCTCTCGGCCCACGTCCGGTTTTTCCGCATGGCGGACGATCAGTACGGTGGTGTTGCGCAGCCCCGATGCGCCAGCTCCGTGGGCGAAACTCAGCACCAGCACCGAAACGGTGACGACGGCCACCATCAGCAACCTCGGCAATAACCTGCGCACATTCGGAGCCATGGTTCATCTCTGCAATCAGTCATTCACTGAGCGCGAGTCTATGACACAACCCCCTGACGGCGACAAAAACGCCCCGTTCTTACAGCTGAGCGACAGGTTCGTAAAAGAACACGCGACTTCCAACATTTTCCGCTATTTGGTCGATGCGAACCGGTGCTATTTTCGGTAACGAAACTGTAACATTCGCATCCGCAGTCAAAACAAGAAACTTGGAGCTCTTGAATGTTTGCTTTCTTTCGACCTGCCGTACATCAGGCTCCATTGCCTGAAGAAAAAATAGACAGCACGTACCGACGCCTGCGCTGGCAGATCTTCGCCGGTATCTTCTTTGGTTACGCGGGTTACTACCTGCTGCGCAAAAACTTCTCGCTGGCCATGCCGTACTTGATCGACGAAGGCTACAGCCGCGGCGATCTGGGTCTGGCGATGTCGGCGATTGCCATCGCTTATGGTTTGTCGAAGTTCCTCATGGGTCTGGTGTCCGACCGCTCAAACCCTCGTTACTTCCTGCCATTCGGCCTGCTGGTGTCGGCCGGGGTGATGTTCATTTTCGGTTTCGCGCCTTGGGCAACGTCCAGCGTGACCATGATGTTCATACTGCTATTCATCAACGGCTGGGCTCAGGGCATGGGCTGGCCGCCGAGTGGCCGGACGATGGTGCACTGGTGGTCGCAGAAAGAACGCGGCGGCGTGGTTTCCGTGTGGAACGTGGCGCATAACGTCGGCGGCGGCCTGATCGGCCCGCTGTTCCTGCTCGGCATGGGCCTGTTCAACGACTGGCACGCGGCGTTCTACGTACCGGCAGCGGTAGCGCTGGGCGTGGCGGTGTTCGCCTTCATCACCATGCGCGACACCCCGCAATCGGTCGGCCTGCCGCCGATCGAGAAATACAAGAACGATTACCCGGAAGGCTACGATGCCAGCCACGAAGACGAATTCAGTGCGAAAGAGATCTTCGTCAAATACGTGCTGCGCAACAAAATGCTCTGGTACATCGCCATGGCCAACGTCTTCGTCTACCTGCTGCGCTACGGCGTGCTGGACTGGGCGCCGACGTACCTGAAGGAAGCCAAAGGCTTCACCGTCGATAAAACCTCGTGGGCGTACTTCTTCTACGAGTGGGCGGGTATTCCGGGCACGCTGCTGTGCGGCTGGATGTCGGACAAGATCTTCCGGGGCAACCGTGGCCTTACCGGCATGGTGTTCATGGCACTGGTGACTGTCGCGACGCTGGTTTACTGGCTGAACCCGGCCGGCAACCCGACCGTCGACATGATCGCGCTGTTCTCGATCGGATTCCTGATCTACGGCCCGGTGATGCTGATCGGTCTACAGGCGCTGGAGCTGGCACCGAAGAAAGCCGCTGGCACCGCTGCGGGCTTCACCGGTCTGTTCGGTTATCTGGGTGGTTCAGTCGCGGCGAGTGCAGCGATGGGCTACACCGTTGACCATTTCGGCTGGGACGGTGGTTTTGTCCTGTTGGTAGGCGCTTGCCTGCTGTCGATGGCCTTTCTGGCCCCGACGTTGTGGCACAAACAAGTCGCCAGTCAGAGCCGTGAAGCGGTCGCTTGATCGGCCTGTGACTGACAGCGCTTGAGCCGCGCCTCCAGATTGCGGTCTGGCATGGCGTGGCTGCGCAGGGCGTGTGCGGTCTGCTCGACATAATCGCGAGTGGTACCGTAACGCCCGCTGGCGCTTTCGAACACCTGACTCAGCACGTGATCCGGCAAGTTGCCGGCATAGCTGGGCAGGTGTCGCTCCAATACAAATCCCAAGGCCTGCACCTGGCTACCGTCGGCAAGACGGCAGTTGAGCCAGTGTGGCCGATAGGATGGCACCGGCATCTCGCGTTTCCATAGCGCATACAGCGCCGCATCGAGATTGTCTTCCGGCAAGCGATAGGCGAAGCCGCTGCACGAACCGCCACGATCCAGACCAAACACCAGACCGGGCATTTCCGGCGTACCGCGGTGCTCGTGCGACCACAGGTACAAGCCGCGATGGTAGCCATGCACGCGTCCGCGCACCCTTTCCACCGCCGAACATTCCGGCCGCCAGATCAGCGAACCGTAGGCGAACAGCCATACCGGCCCGCCCTTGTGGCGCGCCATGGTCGATTGCATGGAAGCGAGAAGTTGTTCGTGCGTCAGCTGCGGCCCAAGATCGAGCCGCGGAGGGTAATTCAGATTCAGAAAAGCGTTTTCAATGGCGCTCATGGCGAATAGCGTTCAGCTCCCCGCGGGTAAAGAATTACTTAATAGAACGCACCGCTGTAACAATAAGGCACATATGTTTTAAGGCAATTTGAGTGCCATGGCACAGTTCTTAATTGATTGCCTGATTGATATATAACCTAGCGGTATTTATGCAATTAGATAAATACCGATCGGCTATATAGAGAGTTATAACGACTCAGGAATGTGGCTCAAGAGCGCGGCTTAGGAGCGCGGCTCAAGAGCGCGGCGCGTAGGCAAACACGTCGGCACGCATTTGATGGGCGTCCATCCCGGCTTCGACCAAGGCGTCGAGGGTGCCGTAGACCATGGCCGGTGAGCCGCTGGCGTAGACGTGCAGCGGTTTCAGATCGGGAAAGTCTTCGCAGACTGCTTCGTGCAGCATGCCGCAGCGCCCTTCCCAACCGCATTGATCGCTGACGACTTTGTGCAGGAACAGGTTGGGTAACTTCAGCCATTCGTCCCAATGTTCGATTTCATAGAAATCTTCTGGACGACGCACGCCCCAGTACAGATGTACCGGGTGTTTGAAGCCGTTGGCGCGGCAGTGCTCGATCAGCGCGTGAATCTGGCCCATGCCGGTGCCAGCAGCGACCAGCACCAGCGGCCCGTCGGGCAGCTCGGCCAGATGTGTGTCGCCGAACGGCAGCTGGACGCGCACCATCGGGTTGCGTTGCAGCTGTTCGATCAGGCTCAGTGCACTGGCTTCGCGCGCCAGCACATGGATTTCCAGATCACGCCCGCCATGCGGCGCCGAGGCCATGGAGAACGCCGATTTCTCGCCGTTCTCGCGCTCGATCATCAGGTACTGCCCGGCGTGATAACGCGGCGGTTTGCCTGCCGGCGCACGCAGACGCACGCGCCAGGTGTCGCCGCCGACGTCCCGGCATTCGATGACCTGACACGACAGGCTACGCACCGGCAGTTCTCCCAATGCAAGCACGCCATCCCACAGCAGAATGCAGTCTTCCAGCGGCTCGGCTATGCAAGTGTAGAACTCGCGATGATCGTGCACCTTGCCATCCTGGGCGACGCGCCCTTCCACCAGCAGCGCCGCACACACGTGACAATTGCCGTTGCGGCAGCTTTGCGGGCATTCGTAGCCCAGGCGCCGCGCACCATCGAGAATTCGCTCACCGGGCCGTATCTCAAGCACCGCTCCGGAGGGCTGCAGGGTTACACGCATCAATCTATTCCTAATTGATTCCAGATGGCATCGATCCGTTGGGTAACGGCGTCGTCCTTGACAATCACACGGCCCCACTCGCGAGTGGTTTCGCCCGGCCACTTGTGGGTGGCATCGAGGCCCATCTTCGAACCCAGGCCAGAGATCGGCGAGGCGAAATCGAGATAGTCGATCGGCGTGTTATCGATCATCACCGTATCGCGCTTGGGGTCCATGCGCGTGGTGATCGCCCAGATCACATCATTCCAGTCCCGGGCATTGATATCGTCGTCAGTGACGATAACGAATTTGGTGTACATGAACTGTCGCAAAAACGACCAGACACCGAGCATCACGCGCTTGGCGTGCCCCGGGTACGACTTCTTCATGGTCACGATGGCCATGCGGTACGAGCAGCCTTCCGGCGGCAGGTAGAAGTCGGTGATCTCCGGAAACTGCTTCTGCAGAATCGGCACGAACACTTCGTTCAGCGCCACACCGAGGATCGCCGGTTCATCTGGCGGACGGCCGGTGTAGGTACTGTGGTAGATCGGTTTGATCCGGTGGGTGATGCGCTCGACGGTGAACACCGGGAAGCTGTCGACTTCGTTGTAGTAACCGGTGTGGTCGCCGTACGGGCCTTCGTCGGCCATTTCGCCCGGATGGATCACGCCTTCGAGGATGATCTCGGCGGTGGCCGGCACTTGCAGGTCGTTGCCACGGCACTTGACCAGTTCGGTGCGGTTACCGCGCAGCAGACCGGCGAAAGCGTATTCGGAGAGGCTGTCCGGCACTGGTGTCACGGCGCCGAGGATAGTTGCCGGATCGGCGCCGAGGGCCACGGACACCGGGAACGGCTGGCCCGGATGCTTCTCGCACCACTCGCGGAAGTCGAGCGCACCGCCACGGTGGCTGAGCCAGCGCATGATCACCTTGTTGCGGCCGATCACTTGCTGACGATAGATACCGAGGTTCTGGCGTTCCTTGTTCGGGCCTTTGGTGACGGTCAGGCCCCAGGTGATCAGCGGGCCGACATCGCCCGGCCAGCAGGTCTGCACGGGCAGCATCGCCAGGTCGACATCGTCGCCTTCGATGACCACTTCCTGGCACACCGCGTCTTTGACGACTTTTGGCGCCATCGAGATGATCTTGCGGAAGATCGGCAGCTTCGACCACGCGTCTTTCAAGCCCTTCGGCGGCTCCGGCTCCTTGAGGAAGGCCAGCAGCTTGCCGATTTCACGCAGCTCGCTGACCGACTCGGCGCCCATGCCCATGGCCACCCGCTCGGGCGTGCCGAACAGGTTGCCGAGCACCGGAATGTCGTAGCCGGTGGGCTTTTCGAACAGCAGCGCCGGGCCCTTGGCCCGCAGCGTGCGGTCACACACCTCAGTCATCTCCAGCACCGGCGAGACGGGAATCTGGATGCGTTTCAACTCTCCGCGCTGCTCAAGCTGCTGCACGAAATCCCGAAGATCCTTGAATTTCATTGACGATGGCACCCTCAAAATAGGCGTACATCCTACCTGCTATGCGGCCCTGTGGCAGCCTGTCGCTGCTTACTTGGCTGCATTCGTCCGGGCCTTGCCGAGGTTTTCCCGGCGCTGCAGGTTAATGAACAACGGTTCCATGATCGGTGCCACCAGACGCGCGCCGACCTCCGAAAGGTGATTGTCATCGGTGTACAGCGAGTAGCCGTCGAGTTCGGCGTGACACAAACCGCGCTCATCGCACAGCCGTGGTGCCGGATCGACCACACGCACTGCCGGGTCTTTGGCCAGCTCGGCGAACAACTGGCTGATGAACACCTGACGCTCGTGATGTACGGTGACTTGCTGACCAACGCCCTCGACCGAACGATCGAGCATCGCCAGTCGCGTCAGACGGTACGGCGGGCTGAAGGCCTGCAGCGGCGCCTCCTTGACCAGCCAGACCCGATGGCCGCTGGCACGCAGTTGCGCAACGCGCGTGCGCAGGCCAGCGGCCAGACGTTGCTCGGCAGCGGCGCGATCGTAACGACCGTCGGGGGTTCTCAGCACGTGGCCCAAGTCGCCATTGGCATCGCCGTAGAGATACAGGCTCCAGCGCGCGACCAGCACCACATCGCTGACGGTTTTCTCTTTCAGGGCCTGCTCGATCCGGCGGTTGAAATGCGCACATACCGGGCCATGTTCCAGACCCTCCACCGGAATGCAGCCAGGGGAACTGGCCAGAATCACGCTGACGTCATGGGCTTTCGCGCCGTCATCGAACACCGGAATCAGCGCCGTGGCATGACTGTCGCCCCAGACCATCGCTTGCGCCGGCACGTCGGCCACGCCGTAATGACAGAACAGTTTGTCATCAGGCGTCTTGTCGTCCGCCAGGCACGCCATCAGCTCCGGCCGCCAGTCGTGACCCTTGGCGTATTGCAGCGCTTGATCGGACAAACGCCACGGCAAGCCATCGGTCCAGCGCAATGTTTGCCCGGCCAGCGCCAGCACCAGCACACCCAGAGCGCCAGCGATCAGAATCGGCCGACGACCGGCGAGCAGACGGCGCTCGCGGAACGGTGTCTCTATGAATTTCCACGACAGATAACCCAGCACCAGCGTCAGCAGAATTAATCCGGCGTTATCTAGCGCGCTGATTTCCTCGACGCTGGCATAGCTGGAAAACACGAACACCGGCCAATGCCACAGGTACCAGGAATAAGAGATCAGGCCGAAACCGACCATCACCTTACTGCTCAACAATTGACCAACAACAGTCTCGCGATGACCGTTGGCGAAAATCAGCAGCACCACACCGAGCACAGGCAGCAGCGCCGCCGCACCGGGGAATGGTGTGGCTTTGCTGTAGCCGAACACCGCCAGCAGGATCAGGCCCATGCCGAGCAGGCTCAACAGTTGCGCCGCCATCGGCTTCAGACGCCAGGCATGCTTCGGCGCGACCGCCAGCATCGCCCCGGCGAGCAGTTCCCAGGCGCGCATTGGCAGCAGAAAGAAGGCTTTTTCCGGGTGGTGACTGACCGCCCACACGCTCAGGCCGAAGGACACCAGCAGAATCGCGAACAGCGCCAGTCGCCAGTGCTTGAGGCGACTCGACAGCACCGCAAGCAGCAGCGGGAAGAGGATGTAGAACTGCTCTTCAACCGCCAGCGACCAGGTGTGCAACATCGGCTTGAGGTCAGAGGCGACGTCGAAATAGCCGTCCTGACGCATGAACAGAAGGTTTGAGACGAACAGCACCTGATAACGCACCGAGCGCCCCAGCTCTTCGTAATCCTTGGGCGCCAGCAGGAACCAGCCCACCGCCAGCACCGCAATGATCATCGCGAACAGCGCCGGCAGAATCCGCCGCGCACGGCGCGCCCAGAATTCGACGAAGCTGAAACGCCCGGCTTGCCGCTGGTTCCAGATGATCGAAGTGATCAGGTAGCCGGAGATGACGAAGAACACGTCGACCCCGACAAATCCGCCGGTAAACCCCGGGACGCCAAAATGGAACAGCACCACGGCGATGACCGCGACTGCCCGCAAGCCGTCGATATCCCTTCGATAAGCGAGTGTGCTCATAAAATCTTTAATGCCAATCAGTTGGTTATTATTTGTACAGCCTGATTCTCTTGTGCGGAAACGGTCACGTACGCTGCGGCTCATTCTTGCAAGGGACAGACCTTAGCAGATCGCCAACGTCCCATCGTTCGGGCAAAAAACAGGCAAAAAAATGGCGCCCCGCGAGGGACGCCATTTTTATCGGTTCACACCGCGATGTTACTTGCGCTTCATCGACAGGAAGAACTCGTCGTTGGTCTTGGTCGTTTTCAGCTTGTCGACCAGGAACTCGATCGCGGCGACTTCGTCCATCGGGTGCAGCAGCTTGCGCAGAATCCACATGCGCTGCAGTTCGTCGTCGGCGGTCAGCAACTCTTCGCGGCGGGTGCCGGAGCGGTTGATGTTGATCGCAGGGAACACGCGCTTCTCGGCGATCTTGCGATCCAGAGGCAGTTCCATGTTGCCGGTACCCTTGAACTCTTCGTAGATCACTTCGTCCATTTTCGAGCCGGTTTCAACCAGCGCGGTGGCGATAATGGTCAGCGAGCCGCCTTCTTCGATGTTACGCGCAGCACCGAAGAAACGCTTTGGCTTCTCCAGGGCGTGGGCATCGACACCACCGGTCAATACCTTGCCGGAGCTCGGGATCACGGTGTTGTAGGCACGGGCCAGACGGGTGATGGAGTCGAGCAGGATCACCACGTCTTTTTTGTGTTCGACCAGGCGCTTGGCCTTTTCGATCACCATTTCGGCAACCTGTACGTGACGGGTCGGCGGCTCGTCGAAGGTCGAGGCAACCACTTCGCCGCGCACGGTGCGCTGCATTTCGGTTACTTCTTCCGGACGCTCGTCGATCAGCAGCACGATCAGGTGAACTTCAGGGTTGTTACGGGCGATGTTTGCCGCGATGTTCTGCAGCATGATCGTTTTACCGGCTTTCGGCGGTGCCACGATCAGACCACGCTGGCCTTTGCCGATCGGGGCGCACAGGTCGATCACACGACCGGTCAAGTCTTCGGTGGAACCGTTACCGGCTTCCATCTTCATGCGCACGGTCGGGAACAGCGGGGTCAGGTTCTCGAAGAGAATCTTGTTTTTCGCGTTCTCGGGACGATCGAAGTTGATCGTGTCGACCTTGAGCAGTGCGAAATACCGCTCGCCTTCCTTCGGAGGGCGGATCTTGCCAACGATGGTGTCACCGGTGCGCAAGTTGAAGCGGCGGATCTGGCTTGGCGAGACGTAGATATCGTCCGGGCCGGCCAGGTAGGAAGCGTCAGCGGAGCGCAGGAAGCCGAAGCCGTCCTGGAGAATCTCCAGCACGCCATCACCGGAGATTTCCTCGCCGCTTTTCGCGTGCTTTTTCAGCAGGGAGAAAATCACGTCCTGCTTGCGCGAACGGGCCATATTTTCTATGCCCATCTGTTCGGCCAATTCGAGCAGTTCGGTAATCGGCTTTTGCTTGAGTTCAGTCAGATTCATATAGGAATGACGTAATCATTTATGGAGGGGGGGAAATTAAGCTTTTGGCTTAATGAGGCCGCGCCGCGGAGAAGGCGACAGGATCGCGAACTAATTCGAAAAGGAGTACGTCGGCGACGGCTAGCAGGGGGCAATGGAGAAACCAGTGCGGGGCCGAATGTACCACCTGAGTTTCGGAGCGTCTAGCCCTGAATACGCAAAAAGCCCCGCTATTTTGCGGGGCTTTTTTTCAGGCACTTTGCAGCGACGCTTAGATGTTGGCGTCGAGGAAAGCCGCCAGTTGCGACTTCGACAGGGCGCCGACTTTGGTCGCTTCAACGTTGCCGTTCTTGAACAGCATCAGCGTCGGGATACCACGCACGCCATGCTTGGCCGGGGTTTCCTGATTTTCGTCGATGTTCAGTTTGGCAACGGTCAGCTTGCCTTTGTAAGTCTCGGCAATCTCGTCCAGAACCGGAGCGATCATTTTGCAAGGACCGCACCATTCAGCCCAGTAATCGACCAGGACAGCGCCTTCGGCCTTGAGTACGTCGGCTTCGAAGCTAGCGTCGCTAACGTGTTTGATAAGATCGCTGCTCATGGAATTCTCCAGGTTGTAAGCAAAAAAACGTGGCCCATCATAGCCGCCCTTCCCCTGTTCAGGAAGCCGCAGATGATTGAGTCTTGCTATGGTGCCCCATGAGTTTGGGTATAGCTCAAGTCAAGCGGTAGCGGGGGCGATGAAGGAAATTCCAGTACGCAGGGCCGCGTTGCGCACATGCTCCTGCATGGCTTTTTGCGCAGCAGCAGAGGCCCGGCGAGCGAGGGCGCGGAGGATCTTACGATGTTCCTGCCAGGTTTCCATGGCGCGTTCGGCACGGATGAACGGTAACTTCTGGCTCTCAAGAAACATCTCGGCGCTGGCGGTGAGGATGCTCAGCATCGCTTGATTGCCGCTGGCCAGGAGGATGCGCCGGTGGAATTCAAAGTCGAGTTTCGCCGCGGCTTCAAAGTCGCCGGCCTTCAGTTGCTCGCGCATGGCCGTGACGTTGTCTTCCAGCGCATCCAGATCAACCGTGCTCAACGTCACTGCCGCGAGACCTGCGGCAAAACCTTCCAGTGCATAGCGCAGTTGAAAGATATCCAGCGGCGATGCCTGCGCGGCGAATGACCAGCCCGGCGCGGTATCGCCACGCGACAACTCCACCGGCGCCTGCACGAAAACGCCTTTACCCGGTTGAATGCTGACCACGCCCAACGCACTCAGCGACGACAACGCCTCGCGCAGCGACGCCCGGCTCACGCCCAGTTGCAACGCCAGATCCCGTTGCGACGGCAAGGCATCGCCGGCGCCGAAACCCTGTTCGGTGATCAGTTTGCGGATCGCTTGCAGCGCCACTTCGGGTACCGCACGGGAAATCGAATTCATGGTTTTTCAGACGCGTCAGGCCAATGTGCGGCTAGTTGTAAAGCTATTCGCCGAGTCCGGCAAGTCGTGCCCCAGCGGGGTTCGGTGATCGAGCCTGATGCGCTATCGCAGTGCGAAAAACAACCTGACTGTTCAGACCAGTAAGACCGAACAAAGCCGCTGAAACCGTGGTCTGCCGGGGCGAAACCCATGTATTGGCACGGCGCATGCTCTGTCCGAACGCAGAAATCACTTCTCGCCGATCCGGAGATTGTCCATGACCAAGCGTTACAGCGCCCTCCTCGCCGCTCTGTTTTCCAGCCTGCTGCTCAGCCAGGTACCCGCTCACGCCGACGGCCTCGACGACGTGGTCAAACGCGGCACGCTGAAAGTCGCCGTACCGCAGGACTTCCCGCCGTTCGGCTCGGTCGGCCCGGACATGAAACCTCGCGGCCTGGACATCGACACAGCGAAACTGCTGGCCGACCAGCTCAAGGTCAAACTCGAACTGACTCCGGTCAACAGCACCAACCGCATCCCGTTCCTGACCACCGGCAAGGTCGACCTAGTGATTTCCAGCCTCGGCAAAAACCCCGAGCGCGAGAAAGTCATCGACTTCTCCCGCGCCTACGCACCCTTCTACCTCGCCGTGTTCGGCCCGCCAGATGCTGCCATCGCCAGCCTTGACGACCTCAAAGGCAAAACCATCAGCGTCACCCGTGGCGCCATCGAAGACATCGAGCTGACCAAGGTCGCCCCTGAAGGCGTGACCATCAAACGCTTCGAAGACAACAACTCGACCATTGCCGCCTACCTCGCCGGGCAAGTCGACCTGATCGCCAGCGGCAACGTGGTCATGGTCGCGATCAGCGAGAAGAACCCGAAACGCGTGCCGGCGCTGAAAGTGAAGCTCAAGGATTCGCCGGTCTACGTTGGCGTGAACAAGAACGAAGAGGCGCTGCTGGCCAAGGTCAACGACATCCTGACCACCGCCAAAGCTGACGGCGCCCTGGAAAAGAACTCGCAGACCTGGCTGAAAGAGCCGCTGCCGGCCGATCTCTGATCGACTGCGCGGGAGACCTTCATGGCTTATCAGTTCGATTTCATGCCGGTGGTGCAAAACACCGACCTGTTGCTGCGCGGCGCGCTGTTTACCCTTGAGCTGACGGCCATCGGCGCGTTGCTTGGGGTGGGCGTCGGGATTGTCGGGGCGCTGGTGCGGGCGTGGAACATTCGCCCGTTCTCGACGATCTTCGGCGTCTACGTCGAGTTGATCCGCAACACGCCGTTTCTGGTGCAGTTGTTCTTTATCTTCTTCGGGCTGCCGTCGCTGGGCGTGCAGATTTCCGAGTGGCAGGCAGCGGTGTTGGCGATGGTGATCAACCTCGGCGCGTATTCCACGGAAATCATCCGCGCGGGCATTCAGGCGATTCCGCGCGGGCAGCTGGAGGCCGCAGCGGCGCTGGCGATGACGCGTTTCGAAGCGTTCCGCCACGTGGTGCTGCTGCCAGCGCTGGGCAAGGTCTGGCCGGCGCTGAGCAGCCAGATCATCATTGTCATGCTCGGCTCGGCGGTGTGTTCGCAGATCGCCACCGAAGAGCTGAGCTTCGCCGCCAACTTCATTCAGTCGCGTAACTTCCGCGCTTTTGAAACCTATGCGCTGACCACGCTGATCTATCTGTGCATGGCGCTGCTGATTCGCCAGCTACTCAACTGGATCGGTCGCCGCTATATCAGTCGAAGCGGGAGCCGCGCATGAGTGACTTCACCTTCTGGGACATCCTGCGCAATCTGCTCGTCGGCCTGCAATGGACGCTGGCGTTGTCGCTGGTGGCGTTTATCGGTGGCGGGATCGTCGGGCTGCTGATCCTGATCATGCGTATTTCGAAAAACCCTGTGTCGAGCAGCATCGCCCGCACCTGGATCGAGTTGTTCCAAGGCACGCCATTGTTGATGCAGCTGTTTCTGGTGTTCTTCGGCGTGGCGCTGGCCGGGATTGAAATCTCGCCGTGGATGGCTGCAGCAATTGCCCTGACCTTGTTCACCAGCGCCTATCTGGCGGAGATCTGGCGCGGTTGCGTCGAGTCGATCGCGCATGGTCAGTGGGAAGCTTCGGCGAGTCTGGCGCTCAATCCGCTGGAGCAACTGCGCTACGTGATCCTGCCGCAAGCGCTGCGCATTGCCGTGGCGCCAACCGTGGGTTTCTCGGTGCAAGTGGTCAAAGGCACCGCAGTGACCTCGATCATCGGCTTCACCGAGCTGACCAAAACCGGCGGCATGCTCGCCAACGCCACGTTTGAACCGTTCATGGTCTACGGCCTCGTCGCCCTCGGCTATTTCCTGCTCTGCTACCCCTTGTCCCTCAGTGCGCGCTACCTGGAAAGGAGACTGCATGCCTCTGCTTAGAATTTCCGCCCTGCATAAATACTACGGCGATCACCACGTGCTCAAAGGCATCGACCTCAGCGTCGAGGAAGGCCAGGTGGTGGCGATCATCGGCCGCAGCGGCTCGGGCAAATCCACCCTGTTGCGCACGCTTAATGGTCTGGAATCGATCAACGATGGCGTGATCGAAGTCGATGGCGAATACCTCGATGCTGCGCGCGCTGATTTGCGCAGCTTGCGGCAGAAGGTCGGCATGGTCTTTCAGCAATTCAACCTGTTCCCGCACCTGACCGTCGGTGAGAACGTGATGCTCGCGCCGCAAGTGGTGCAGAAAGTGCCGAAAGCCAAGGCGGCGGAACTGGCGCGCGAGATGCTTGAGCGCGTGGGCCTTGGGGAAAAGTTCGATGCCTTCCCGGATCGGTTGTCCGGTGGTCAGCAGCAGCGCGTGGCGATTGCCCGGGCGTTGGCGATGTCGCCGAAGGTTTTGCTCTGCGACGAGATCACCTCGGCGCTTGACCCGGAACTGGTCAACGAAGTGCTCAGCGTCGTGCGGCAATTGGCCAAGGAAGGCATGACGCTGATCATGGTCACCCATGAAATGCGTTTTGCCCGCGAGGTCGGCGACAAACTGGTGTTCATGCACCACGGCAAGGTGCATGAGGTGGGCGATCCGAAGGTGCTGTTTGCCAATCCACAGACGGCGGAGCTGGCGAATTTCATTGGTACGGTTGAAGCGGTGGCCTGAAAGAGATGCAGGGGTTTTTAAGGCCTCATCGCGGGCAAGCCCGCTCCCACAGGGTTCTATGTAGGAACAGGATTGTGCATTCGACGCAAAAACCTGTGGGAGCGGGCTTGCCCGCGATTGACCGCGCAGCGGTCACCCGCACTCCTGTGTCAGATCAAGGGTTTGAACCGTGCGCGTTGGCGCCAGCGTTTGATCGTGGCACGATGTCGAGGTTATCGACCGAGACCCCCTGACCATGCCGCAATCCCAAGCCAAGAATCTGTCCCTGATCGCCGCAATCGACCTGGGCTCCAACAGCTTTCACATGGTCGTGGCCAAGGCCCAGAACGGCGAAATCCGCATTCTCGAGCGGCTCGGCGAGAAGGTTCAACTGGCGGCCGGCATCGACGATGAGCGCAAGCTCAACGAAGAATCGATGCAGCGCGGCCTCGATTGCCTCAAGCGCTTTGCCCAACTGATCAACGGTATGCCACTGGGCGCCGTGCGCATCGTCGGCACCAACGCCCTGCGTGAAGCGCGCAACCGCCTCGAATTCATTCACCGCGCCGAAGAAATCCTCGGCCATCCGGTGGAAGTCATCTCCGGCCGTGAAGAGGCGCGCCTGATCTACCTGGGCGTGTCGCACACCCTCGCCGACACTCCGGGCAAACGCCTGGTCGCCGACATCGGCGGCGGCAGTACCGAATTCATCATCGGCCAGCGCTTCGAGCCGCTGCTGCGCGAAAGCCTGCAAATGGGCTGCGTCAGCTTCACCCAGCGCTACTTCAAGGACGGCAAGATCACTCCGGCCCGCTACGCCCAGGCGTACACGGCGGCGCGGCTGGAGATCATGAGCATCGAACACGCCCTGCACCGCCTGACCTGGGATGAAGCCATCGGCTCCTCGGGCACCATCCGCGCCATCGGCCTGGCGCTGAAGGCCGGCGGCCATGGCACCGGCGAAGTGAACGCCGAAGGCTTGGCCTGGCTCAAGCGTCGGCTGTTCAAGCTCGGCGACGTCGACAAGATCGATTTCGAA
This sequence comes from Pseudomonas sp. GM80, assembly GCF_000282515.1. Classification (GTDB taxonomy): domain Bacteria; phylum Pseudomonadota; class Gammaproteobacteria; order Pseudomonadales; family Pseudomonadaceae; genus Aquipseudomonas. Next base: position 793 of record NZ_AKJD01000073.1, on the reverse strand, counting down.
GGCATCAAGCCTGATCGCCGGACCATTTTCCCGGCGGGTCTGGCGATTCTCGAAGCGATTTTCGATGCCCTCGAACTGCAACGCATGGATCATTGCGACGGCGCACTGCGTGAAGGCGTGCTCTACGACCTGCTGGGTCGTCATCATCACGAAGACGTGCGCGAGCGCACCCTGACCTCGCTGATGGAGCGCTATCACGTCGATCTGGAACAGGCCGCGCGAGTTGAACGCAAAGCCTTGCACGCGTTCGATCAGGTCGCGGTGGACTGGGAACTGGACGACGGCATCTGGCGCGAACTCCTTGGCTGGGCGGCGAAAGTGCACGAAGTCGGCCTCGATATCGCTCACTATCACTACCACAAACACGGCGCTTATTTGATCGAGCACTCTGACCTCGCCGGCTTCTCCCGCGAAGACCAGCAGATGCTCGCCCTATTGGTGCGCGGCCATCGCCGCAATATTCCCAAGGACAAGTTCGCCGACTTCGGCGACGACGGCGACAAGCTGATCCGACTGTGCGTGCTGCTGCGCTTTGCGATCCTGTTCCACCATATTCGTGGCACCCAGACCATGCCGCAGGTGGTATTGCACGCCAAGGGCAACACCCTGGATGTGGAATTCCCGGAGAACTGGCTGGACGAGAACCAACTGACGCAGGCGGATTTCGGCCTCGAAGCCGATTGGCTGACACGGGTTGGCATCGTCCTCACCGTCCACTGACACACCGCAAATCCCCTTGTAGGAGCTGCCGCAGGCTGCGATCTTTTGATCTTGTTTTTAAGATCAAAAGATC
>NZ_AKJD01000072.1 GCF_000282515.1 Pseudomonas sp. GM80 | reverse complement strand
TGAAAAGCGTTTCACCGTCAACCTATTCAGGACAATCAACTTCGCCTCTCTCGGCAAAAACGCAGGGACATTGCACGGTATCCGCTGGCACAGGTAGTATTGAGAGAGATTCTCACTAACATCTGGAAAGACCACCAGTGCACTCTCCTCCGTCCAGCAAGCTGGGATTCTTTTTCAGCGACCATCACCGTTGGCTGCTGCAACACATCAACCGGCAGGTGCGCAATCACGCGGACGCCGAGGACACCGCCGCCGATACGTTTTGCCAGTTGCTGGTGGCACGCGTCGATCCGGACAGCATCGACCAGCCGCGCGCTTACCTGTCGACGATTGCGCGGCGATTGATCTTTGACCGTCATCGCCGACGCAAACTGGAACACGCCTACCTGGAGCGTTTGTCTACGCTGCCGGAAGTGCTGGTGCCCTCCCCCGAAGAACAACTGCAACTGATTGAAGCGCTGGTGGCCATCGACCGGGCGATCGATGGTTTGCCAATGATCGTCAAAGCCACGTTCCTTTACAGCCAACTGGACGGGCTGAGCTACGTGGCGATTGCGCAAAAACTCGGGCTGTCGGAGCGGACGGTCAGCCGCTACATGAAACAGGCTTTGCGCCAGTGCTTTCTATGTGAAATGGCCTCATGAGCAAGGCGCGCCTGGACCCGGTCAGCGAGCAAGCCATCGACTGGATGGTCAAACTTCGCGCTGCCACACCTGACACTGCCACGCAGGCGCGTTTCGACGCCTGGCTGGCGAGCGATCGCGCGCACAGCCAGGCGTGGGACAAACTGCAGGAGCGGCTCGGCGCTTCGTTCAACACCGTTCGCACGCTGGACCGGCGCTTGCCCGGCCAGGCCAGCGAAGCCCGCCAGGTGTTATTGCAGCCGCAGGCTTCGCGTCGCGATGCCCTGCGCGTGATCGCTGGCCTGGGTCTGCTCGGCGGCAGTTTATGGCTGGGCAGCAAAAGCCAGTTCGGCGAATCGTTGCTGGCGGATCTGCACACCGGGCGCGGCCAGCGGCAGAATTTCAATCTGAGCGATGGCAGCCGTCTGAGCCTGAACGCTGACAGCGCGGTGGATTTGCGCTTCGATGGTCAGCAGCGCATGGTCATTCTGCGCCACGGCGAACTGCTGATCGACGTCGCACCCGACTCGCGCCGCCCACTGATCGTGCGCACCGCCGAAGGTGACATGCGTGCTCTGGGCACCCGTTTTCTGGTCGCTCAGGAGCAGGACGCCAGTCGCCTCGTGGTGTTGCAGCATTCGGTCGAAGCGCGGCTGTTCGACGGCACCACACAAATCGTCAGGGAAGGTCAGGCGGCGGTGCTTTCTTCGCGCACTATCACGTTGGCCAGCGGTGATGAGCGTCGGCGTGCCGATTGGTTGAACGGCCGATTGAATGTGCTGGATGAATCCCTGGCGCAAGTGGTCGAGGCCCTGCGCCCCTACTGTCGAGGATTTGTCCGTGTCGCTCCCGACGTTCGAAGCTTGCGCGTACAAGGTGTGTTCCCGCTGGACGATCCCGAGCGGACCTTTAATGCCCTGGCCGAAACGCTGCCCATTCGAGTCGATCGCTACAGCCCCTGGCTGACCTTGATCAGTAAAAAATGAGCCGGAAAAAATATTTTCTGAAAATCGTTCTTGTTTGTGTCCGGTTTTCATTTCTCATCGCACCTATCTCCTGACACTTGCACAAAAACAGGAGAATGTTGTGTTCAACACGTGGCCCCGTAACCTTTACGCTGGCGTTGCCTTGGCAACGCTGTCGACCTCAGCGCTGGCGCAAGACCTGACGTTCAACCTGCCGGCCGGCCCTTTGGCCAGCACGCTCAATGCCATCGCCGGTCAGAGCGGGCAGATCATTTCGCTGGAGCCTGCGCTGGTTCAGGGCAAACGTGCTCCGGCGGTGGTCGGGCAGATGCCGGCTGCGCAAGCGATGCAAAAAGCCTTGTCGGGCAGCGGTCTGCAGCTACGCGTGACGGGGCAAGGCAACTTCAGCGTCGAACCCGCCAGCGACAGCAGCGCCTCCCTGCAACTGGACGCCACCAACATCGTTGAACGCAGCCTCGACGCTACGACCGAAGGCTCGAACTCCTACGCCGCGCGCGCCGTGAGCATCGGCAAAGGCACGCACACGCTCAAGGAAATTCCGCAGTCGATCACCGTGATGACGCGCAAGCAGCTGGACGATCAGGATCTGGTTGATCTGAAAGACGCGGTGAACAAAACCACCGGTCTGGTCGGCCTTCAGGGCGTAGGCAAAGGCATGATCATTTCCTCGCGCGGCTTTCAGATCGATGACTGGCAGTACGACGGTGTACCGATCCCGCGCAACACCTACGCCTTGGGCAACTGGGCGACCCAGGATCTGATTTTCTTTGATCGCGTAGAAATCCTCCGTGGCGCCCCCGGCCTGCTGCAAGGCACCGGCAGCCCCGGCGGCGCGATCAATCTGGTGCGCAAGCGCGGCCAAAACGCGCCCACCGTGACCATCACCGGCAAGGCCGGTTCGTGGGATCACTACGGCCTGCAACTGGACGCCGGCGGCCCGTTGAATTCGACGGGCAGCGTGCGCGGTCGCTTCGTTGCCGACGAAGACCAGAGCCAATCGTTCGTCGATTACGAATGGAGCAAAACCCACTCGCTGTACGGCGCGCTGGACTTTGATCTGCGCGACGACACCACCCTCGGTCTGGCCATCAGCAACTCCGATGGCGAGTCACGCCCGATGATCCGTGGCCTGCCCCGCTACGCAGACGGCAAGCCGCTGAACGTGCCGCGCTCGACCTACGGCGGCGCGCGCTGGAACCATCTGGACATCGACGTCACCACGCTGTACGCCGATCTGGAGCACCGCTTCAATGACGACTGGGCGTTCAAGGTCGGTGCGGTGCGCATGGACGAAACCAACAAGGGCAAAAGCCAGCGTCTGCAAACCAGCGGCGACGGCATCAACCCCGATGGCAGCGGCATTCAGTACGCCGACTTCGTCACCGATTTCGATGCGACCAAGCTCGGTCTGGACATGAACGTCACCGGCAAGTTCGAAGCGCTGTCCATGGCCCACGAAGTGATGCTCGGCGGCAACTACTCGAAATACACCAGCGACGACAAAATCGCCCGGACCTTCAACAACAACACCACTGACACGATTTTTGACATCGATCACGACCGCCCGGAGATCAGCTACGAAGGCATTCTCAACACGCCGGGCGGCCAAGCCACGCCGAGCAAATATGATATTCGCCAGAAAGGTTTGTATGGCAGCTGGCGGATCAAGCCGATCGATCCACTGACCCTCGTACTCGGCTCGCGCGTCAGTTGGTACGACTACAGCTACAAGTACGCGACGCAAAGAGCCTTCAATGCGGCGATCCCACAACCGGAAAGCACTGTGACGGAAACCGGCGTGGTCACGCCGTACGCCGGCATCGTCTACGACTTGAGCCGCGAGTGGGCGGTGTACGCCAGCTACACCGACGTCTTCGAGCCACAGACCAACCGCGATGCCGGTGGCTCAACACTGAAACCGGTGGTGGGCAGCAACTACGAAGTCGGTTTGAAGGGCGAATTGCTGGACGGCCGGGTCAATACTTCGCTGGCGGTGTTCCGCTATGACCAGGAGAACCGCGCCATCAACGACCTCGCGTCGGGCATGGTCTGCGACGGTTGGTATTGCTCCAACGCTGCCGGCAAAGTCCGCAGCCAGGGGATCGAAGCCGAGATCAGCGGTGAAGTCCTGAACAACCTGCAACTGTTCGCCGGCTACACCTACAACACCACCAAGTACTTGGATGACCCGGACAACGAAGGCAAAGTCTTCAGCACCTGGACACCGAAGCACATGCTGCGGGTGTGGGGCGATTACCAGTTCAGCGGCGATTGGGAACGCGTCAGCACCGGCCTCGGTTTCACCGCGCAAAGCCATACGCTGGGTTACGAACACACCTACGATGTGGCGGGCTCCACCGTATGGAGTGCGCGCCTCGGCTACCAGTTGAGCAAGGAAATCGGTCTGGCGGTCAACGCCAACAACCTGTTCGACAAGCGCTACTACACCTCCGCGTACAACCAGCTCAACGGCAACAACAACTTCGGCGACCCGCGCAATGTGATGTTCAGCGTGAAGTACACGCCGGAGTTTTGATCCCGTCACGGTGAGCAACACCGACCTGCCGCCGTTGCTTAGCGGCAGGTCGGCGCCGTTGAACCGTTGAATCGATGATCAGACGCGCAACAGTTGCTGCGTGGTAGCCATCGAGGTGTTCAGCGATTGCCCGGTGCGCTGCAATTTGTTCAGCAGACTCGCGCCCAGCCACAGCTGGTAGAGGGTCTCCGCCAGATGCCGGGCATCGCCCGCCGGCAGACTTTTTTCCGCCTGACCTTGTTCGATGCATTCGGCGATGCGCGCCACCACTTGCTCGGCGCCGTCACGCAAGGTGAGGCGCATCGACTCGGACAAGTCAGCAACTTCGGCGCTGAGTTTGACCACCAGACATTCATCGCCATGCCCTTCCAGCGTGCAGCGATCCTGCCAGCCCTGCCAGTAATCCATCAGCCGCTCATAAGCCGTCAGCCCCGGCAACGTCAGGCGTCGTTCCATGTCGGCGAGGTAGCCGACGAAGTAATCCGCGAGCAAGGCCTGGCCGTACAGTTCCTTCGACTTGAAGTAGTGATAGAACGAGCCCTTGGGCACGCCGGCGGTTTGCAGGATTTCGTTGAGGCCGACACTGGTGAAGCCCTTCTCGGCCATCATCCGGTGGCCGGTGTCGAGCAAGTGTTGGCGGGTGTCATCGTAAGTCGGTTTCATGGGGCGCAAAGTACCAGACAATAGACCAGTCGTATATTTCAGAAGATGGCGAGTTTGCCACAGCTGCCGAGGAAAAACCTGCACGCGAAAAAATTACTAGACGACTGGTCTAATTGGAATCTATGCTGCGCCCCGTCAACCGCTTTTCCGGGTGTCGACGCCAGGCGAATCCCTCGCACGGCGAGTCCACCTGATCAATCCAGGGTGCTCTATGAAAATCTTGATGGTTTTGACTTCACACGATCAACTCGGCAACACCGGTAAGAAAACCGGTTTCTGGCTGGAAGAATTCGCCGCCCCCTACTTCGCCTTCAAGGACGCCGGTGCCGACATCACGCTGGTGTCGCCGGCCGGCGGTCAACCGCCGCTCGACCCGAAAAGCGACGAACCTGGTGCGCAGACTGCCGAGACCGATCGCTTCCGTAACGACCCAGCGGCACAACAGGCACTGGCCAATACCGGTCGCTTGGCGGATGTCCGCGCTGACGATTTCGATGCGGTGTTTTACCCAGGTGGCCACGGCCCGCTGTGGGATCTGGCCGAAGACGCGCATTCGATTGCCTTGATTCAAGCCTTCGACCGCAGCAACAAACCCCACGGTTTTGTCTGCCACGCGCCAGGTGTATTGCGTCACGTGGTGGCGGCAGACGGCCAACCGCTGATTGCCAGTCGCGCAGTCACTGGTTTCACCAATTCGGAAGAAGCCGCCGTCGGCCTCACCGACGTCGTGCCGTTCCTGATCGAAGACGAGTTCCAGCGTCTCGGCGGGCGTTACTCGAAAGTTGCTGACTGGCAAGTGCACGTAGTCACTGACGGGCAACTGGTCACCGGCCAGAACCCTGCCAGCTCCGCTGCGGTGGCCGAACAACTGTTGAAAATGCTCGGTTGATTCAGCACTGACTATTCAGCACTTATTTTTTTATCTCGCTAATAGTCGACTGGTCTAATAAACCAGTCGACAAGGTATTTGCATGAACCACAGCAGTTATTTCCAACCCGCGACACTGGGCCTGCACACCCTGAAAAACCGTATCGTGCTGCCGCCCCTCACCCGCCAGCGCAGTACGCAACCGGGCAACATTGCCAATGAATTGATGGCTGAGTATTACCAGCAACGCGCCGGGGCAGGTTTGCTGGTAACCGAGGGCACGCAGATCGAGCCGCGTGGCCAGGGTTACGCGTGGACGCCGGGTATCCACACCGCCGAGCAAATCGCCGGCTGGCGCACAGTCACCGAGGCTGTGCACGCGGTGGACGGGGTGATCTTCGCCCAACTCTGGCATGTTGGCCGGGTGTCGCACACCGCGTTGCAACCCGACGGTGCGGCGCCGGTCTCGGCGTCCGCCGTGGCCACCGACCGGGTCAGCGTGTTCATCGAAACCGCGCCGGGCGCCGGCGCACTGGTACCGCCTTCGGCGCCGCGCGCGCTGAGCACCGATGAAGTCCAGGAACTGGTGCAGCTGTATATCCAGGCGGCGCGCAATGCCATGGAAGCAGGGTTCGACGGCATCGAACTGCACTGCGCCAATGGCTATCTGGTCAACCAGTTCATCTCGGCCCACAGCAACCTGCGCACCGATCAATACGGTGGTTCGCTGGACAATCGCCTGCGCTTTTTGCGTGAAGTGGTGGCCGGTGTCGCCGAATGCATCGGCAAGGAAAAGGTCGGCGTACGTTTTGCGCCGCTGTTCACCACCACCGATGAAGCGCGGACTTACCTCGGCATGGTCGAGGAAGACCCTCACACCACCTACATCGAAGCGATCAAGATTCTGCAAGACGTCGGCATTGCTTACCTGTCCATCGCCGAAGCCGATTGGGACAACGCACCCGCCATGCCGCTCACGTTTCGCCAGGCCGTGCGCGACACCTTCAGTGGCGCGATCATTTACGCCGGCCGCTACAACGCCGAATCCGGTGCGCAGTTGCTCGACTCCGGACTGGCCGACTTCGTCGCGTTCGGCCGGCCGTTCATGGCCAACCCGGATCTGCCCGCACGCATCGCCAATGACTGGCCGCTGAACGCCTTGAACCCGGCCACAGTGTATGGCGGCAATGCCGAAGGCTACGTGGATTACCCTTTTTATAGCGGGTAATCGCTAAGCATCAGAAGACCCAAAGCATGCGCCACCATTATTTGGGAGCGCATGCTTTAGGCGCTATCGCCAGCGCTGAATAATTTGGCCTAGCTGCCCCTTCGCGAAAAATACCTATACAAATCCATATTTTCGTACAACTATTTGAAAGCAGACCCTTGCCGGTTCACGGCAACCCATTGCGCCTTCGATCGGGCTGAAGCCTTTCAAATGAAAAACGTCAAACGCTTGTGCCTGGTTCTGGGCGACCAACTGTCTTTCGACCTCGCTTCATTACAGGGGATTGATGGCGCTGGTGATGCAGTGCTGCTGGTCGAGGTGATGGAGGAAGCGACGCACGTTGCCCATCATCCGCAGAAGATCGCCCTGAACTTCAGCGCCATGCGCCACTTTGCTCAAGCCCTGCACAGGCGCGGCATACCTGTGCACTACGTGCGCCTCGACGATCGCGAAAACACCGGTTCAGTGCCCAGCGAATTAAAGCGCTGGCAAACCCTGCTGCAGGCGCAAGAAGTACACGTCACTGAGTGCGGCGACTGGCGTCTGGAGCAATCTCTGCGTGATTGCGCGGTTGCTATCCAATGGCACACCGACACGCGCTTCCTCTGTTCTCGCGACGAGTTCGCCGCGTGGGCTGCCGAGAAAAAACAGCTGCGCATGGAGTTCTTCTACCGCGAGATGCGCCGTAAAAGCGGCTTGTTGCTCAATGGCGACGGCACGCCCGTCGGTGGCGCCTGGAATTACGATGCCGAGAACCGCAAGGCTCTGCCGAAAAATGCCAAAGCGCCCTACCCGGCCAGATTTACCGCCGATGCAATAACCGACGAGGTGCTGGCGTTGGTGCGCGAGCGTTTCGCCGGTCACTACGGTGCACTGGATGATTTCAACTATCCGGTGACACACGCCGACGCGCAGACCCTGTGGGAATACTTTCTCGACTATGGACTGGCCGGTTTCGGCGACTATCAGGACGCCATGGCCAGCGACGAACCCTATCTGTTTCATGCGCGCATCAGCGCCGCACTGAACATCGGTTTGCTCGATCTGCGCCAGTTGTGCAGCGATGTCGAGTCCGCTTATTGGTCCGGCCACATTGCCCTGAATGCAGCCGAGGGATTTATTCGACAACTGATCGGCTGGCGTGAATATGTGCGTGGCGTCTACTGGCTGAAAATGCCCGGGTACGCCGAGGGCAATGTGTTCGGTAACCAGCGGCCCTTGCCGGAGTTCTACTGGACCGGCGAAACGCAGATGAACTGCATGCGCCAGGCGATCGGTCAGAGCCTGAAACACGCCTACGCCCATCACATCCAGCGCTTGATGGTGACCGGCAATTTCGCCCTGCTGGCCGGGATTGCACCGAGCCAGATCTGCGAATGGTACCTGGCCATCTATATGGACGCGTTTGATTGGGTCGAGCTGCCCAACACGCTGGGCATGGTCATGCACGCCGACGGTGGTTATCTCGGCTCCAAGCCTTACTGTGCCAGCGGCCAGTACATCAATCGAATGTCCGATTACTGTGGCGGTTGCACCTACAAGGTGCGCGAAACCACTACCGACGACGCCTGCCCGTTCAACGCGCTGTACTGGCATTTCCTCATGCGCCATGGCGATTTGCTGCGTGGCAATCAGCGCATGGGCATGATCTACAAAAACCTCGACCGCATGCCCGAAGTGAAACAGCGGGCATTGTGGCAGCGCGGCCAGCGGCTGCTCGACACACTGGATAACGGCGAAGCGCTCTGAACGTTGCGGGTGTCTTGCCGCGGTGCAACTTAAGCGTGACGCCCCCGGTCAATGGGTGAGATGGCGACTGGATGTGCGTTCGACACACTGATTGGACTCAGACCAGAAAATCAACAAGGCACGAGTGGTGGAATTCTGAAAAACCTTACCCGCGAGGAACTCGAGTCCGAAGTCACGCGCCTGCGTCTGGCCGTCAAGATGACCTGCGACGCGGTCTGGGACTGGGATCTGCAGACTGACCAGATCACCTGGAACGATGCACTGCAAGAGGCGTATGGCTATGCTTCGGGCACCATCGAGCCGACCTGTGACTGGCGGTTTGCGCAGATTCATCCGCAGGATCGCGCGCGTGTAAAGGCATCGATCGATACCGCGATCAATGGCTCCGGCACAGCCTGGAACGCGGAATACCGGTTCCGTTGTGAAGACGGCACCTTCGCTGAAGTGCTGGATCGCGGGCACCTGATCCGCAACGCCGATGGCCGGGCCGAGCGCATGATTGGCGCCATGCTCGACCTGACACGCTCGCGCAGAGCCGAAACCGCATTGCGCCTGAGCGAAGAGCGCTTCGCCACGATTCTGGAAACCATCGAGGCGGCGTTCGCCATCGTCAAAGTCAAGTTCGACGCCGACGATCGCCCCGTGGACTATTGCTTCGTCGAGGCCAACCCCGCGTTCGAACGTCAGGCCGGCGTCAACCTGCGGGGCAAATGGGTCACCGAGTTTGCGCCCAACCTGGAAAGCTTCTGGTTCGAAACCTATGGGCACGTCGCCAAGACCGGTGAACCGGCAAACTTCGAAAACTACGCCAACACCTTCGAGCGCTGGTTCGATGTGCGAGCCGTGCGGGTGGGTGATCCTGCGGATCGGCAAATCGCAATCTTCTTCAGCGACGTCACCGAGCGGCGCGATGCCCAGGAGCGTCTGCGCGTCAGCGAGGCCATCGCCAAGGAAAACGTCGAACGCGTGCAACTCGCCCTCGCCGCAGGGGCGATTATCGGCACTTGGCACTGGGACCTGCTCACCGACCGTTTCACCGTCGACGAAGCCTTCGCCCGGGTGTTCAATCTTGATCCGGCGCTGGGGCGTGACGGCCTGAGCCTGGAACAAGTGGTGACCACCGTGCATCCTGATGACCGGGACGAACTCACGGATGCGATCAACGCAGTGATTGCCCGTGGCGGCGCCTACTCCCATCAATACCGGGTGTGCGGTGCGGATGGAAAATACACCTGGATCGAAGCCAACGGCCGCGTCGAATGCGCCGATGACGGCACGCCGCGACGCTTTCCCGGCGTGCTAATCGATGTTGAAGATCGTCGCAACGTCGAAGCGGAACGCGACCGCGCGACGGCGGCGTTGCGCGCACTCAACGACACGCTGGAACAGCGGGTGTCGGAGCGCACCACGGACCTTATGCAGGCGGAAGAGAAGCTGCGCCAATCGCAGAAAATGGAAGCCGTCGGGCAACTGACGGGCGGTTTGGCGCATGACTTCAACAACCTTCTGGCCGGCATTTCGGCCGCCCTGGAATTGATGCAAAAGCGCATCGCCCAGGACCGTCTGAAGGACGTCGACAAATACATGGTGATCGCCCAGGACGCGGCCAGGCGTGCAGCGGCACTGACCCATCGCCTGCTGGCCTTCTCCAGACGACAGACCCTTGATCCACGGCCGACGGATGTCAACTCGCTGGTGGATGGCATGAGCGAACTGATCCAACGCACCGTAGGCCCCAGTATTCGCCTGAAAACCCACGCTGCAGCCGAGCTGTGGCCGGCACTCGTCGACGCCAGCCAGCTGGAAAACGCGCTTCTGAACCTGTGCATCAACGCCCGGGATGCGATGCCTGACGGGGGGCGAATAACGGTCGAGACCGCCAATCGATCGATCGACGATGAAGCAGCCCGCGCGCTGGACATCCCCCAAGGGCAATACCTGTGCCTGTGCGTCACCGACACCGGTACGGGCATGAGCGCAGAGGTCATCGCCAAAGCCTTCGACCCCTTCTTCACCACCAAACCCATCGGCCAGGGCACGGGCCTGGGGTTGTCGATGATTTACGGTTTTACCAAACAATCCGGCGGCCAGGTGCGCGTGCATTCGCAAGTGGGCCAAGGCACGACGATGTGCATCTATCTGCCGCGCTATCACGGCGAGACCCGCCACGATCAAGCTGACCTGCGCAGCACGCCGGCAGCGCATGCAAAAACTGGTGAAACGATCCTCATCGTCGACGACGAACCCACCGTTCGGACACTGCTTAAAGACGTATTGGGCGACCTCGGCTACCACTTGCTTGAAGCCGCCGACAGTGTCGAAGGCCTGGAAGCGTTGCGCTCCGGTGCACACATCGATTTGCTGATCACCGATGTCGGCCTCCCAGGCGGCATGAACGGACGCCAGATGGCTGATGCGGGGAGGCAGATCAGGCCCAGATTGAAGATCCTGTTCATCACCGGTTACGCCGAAAACGCAGTGCTCGGCAGTGGCCAGCTCGGGCCAGGCATGCAGGTATTGACCAAGCCTTTTGCGGTCGACACGTTGGTCTTGCGGGTGAGGAACCTGATGGCTGCCAGGGTTGACTGAGGCGCGCCATCGCACGGTTTGGCCTGCCGTCTTCGCCGGATAGCGCCCAACCATTTTTCAGGCTCGCCAATAAAGAAAGCCTGCTTTATAAGCAGGCTTTTCGATTCACGGCTTCAGCTTATTTCTGCTGCGCCGTCAGCGCCGAGTAGCTGTTCATCAGGTTGCGATAGTTAGGGATGCGCTGCGACAGCAGGTTGCCCAAGCCTTCGATGTCGTTGCGCCAGTCGCGGTGCAGCTCACAGGCCACCGAGAACCAGTTCATCATCTGCGCGCCGGCCTGAGTCATGCGGCTCCATGCGGCTTGCTGCACGGTGGTGTTGAAAGTCCCGGAAGCATCGGTGACCACGAACACATCAAAACCTTCCGCCAGCGCCGACAGCGTCGGGAACGCGACACAGACATCGGTTACCACACCGGCAATGATGATCTGCTTGCGGCCAGTCGCCTTGATCGCCTTGACGAAATCTTCGTTGTCCCAGGCGTTGATCTGGCCTGGACGAGCGATGTACGGCGCATCCGGGAACATCTCTTTCAATTCCGGTACCAGCGGGCCATTCGGGCCTTGTTCGAAACTGGTGGTGAGGATAGTCGGCAAGTTGAAGAACTTGGCCAGGTCAGCCAGGGCCAGCACGTTGTTCTTGAATTCGTTCGGCGAGAAGTCCTGCACCAGCGAAATCAGCCCGGTCTGGTGATCGACCAGCAGCACGATGGCGTCGTCTTTGTTCAGGCGGTTGTAGGTTGGAGTGGTCATGGTCTGCGTCCCTTTTCGATGTTGGAAGTTGTTGTTGCGTTCAAGTTGGGCACAGATTACTGACGCATCGAAGGGGGATAAATCGGTTGAAAAGCGTTTCACCGTCAACCTATTCAGGACAATCAACTTCGCCTCTCTCGGCAAAAACGCAGGGACATTGCACGGTATCCGCTGGCACAGGTAGTATTGAGAGAGATTCTCACTAACATCTGGAAAGACCACCAGTGCACTCTCCTCCGTCCAGCAAGCTGGGATTCTTTTTCAGCGACCATCACCGTTGGCTGCTGCAACACATCAACCGGCAGGTGCGCAATCACGCGGACGCCGAGGACACCGCCGCCGATACGTTTTGCCAGTTGCTGGTGGCACGCGTCGATCCGGACAGCATCGACCAGCCGCGCGCTTACCTGTCGACGATTGCGCGGCGATTGATCTTTGACCGTCATCGCCGACGCAAACTGGAACACGCCTACCTGGAGCGTTTGTCTACGCTGCCGGAAGTGCTGGTGCCCTCCCCCGAAGAACAACTGCAACTGATTGAAGCGCTGGTGGCCATCGACCGGGCGATCGATGGTTTGCCAATGATCGTCAAAGCCACGTTCCTTTACAGCCAACTGGACGGGCTGAGCTACGTGGCGATTGCGCAAAAACTCGGGCTGTCGGAGCGGACGGTCAGCCGCTACATGAAACAGGCTTTGCGCCAGTGCTTTCTATGTGAAATGGCCTCATGAGCAAGGCGCGCCTGGACCCGGTCAGCGAGCAAGCCATCGACTGGATGGTCAAACTTCGCGCTGCCACACCTGACACTGCCACGCAGGCGCGTTTCGACGCCTGGCTGGCGAGCGATCGCGCGCACAGCCAGGCGTGGGACAAACTGCAGGAGCGGCTCGGCGCTTCGTTCAACACCGTTCGCACGCTGGACCGGCGCTTGCCCGGCCAGGCCAGCGAAGCCCGCCAGGTGTTATTGCAGCCGCAGGCTTCGCGTCGCGATGCCCTGCGCGTGATCGCTGGCCTGGGTCTGCTCGGCGGCAGTTTATGGCTGGGCAGCAAAAGCCAGTTCGGCGAATCGTTGCTGGCGGATCTGCACACCGGGCGCGGCCAGCGGCAGAATTTCAATCTGAGCGATGGCAGCCGTCTGAGCCTGAACGCTGACAGCGCGGTGGATTTGCGCTTCGATGGTCAGCAGCGCATGGTCATTCTGCGCCACGGCGAACTGCTGATCGACGTCGCACCCGACTCGCGCCGCCCACTGATCGTGCGCACCGCCGAAGGTGACATGCGTGCTCTGGGCACCCGTTTTCTGGTCGCTCAGGAGCAGGACGCCAGTCGCCTCGTGGTGTTGCAGCATTCGGTCGAAGCGCGGCTGTTCGACGGCACCACACAAATCGTCAGGGAAGGTCAGGCGGCGGTGCTTTCTTCGCGCACTATCACGTTGGCCAGCGGTGATGAGCGTCGGCGTGCCGATTGGTTGAACGGCCGATTGAATGTGCTGGATGAATCCCTGGCGCAAGTGGTCGAGGCCCTGCGCCCCTACTGTCGAGGATTTGTCCGTGTCGCTCCCGACGTTCGAAGCTTGCGCGTACAAGGTGTGTTCCCGCTGGACGATCCCGAGCGGACCTTTAATGCCCTGGCCGAAACGCTGCCCATTCGAGTCGATCGCTACAGCCCCTGGCTGACCTTGATCAGTAAAAAATGAGCCGGAAAAAATATTTTCTGAAAATCGTTCTTGTTTGTGTCCGGTTTTCATTTCTCATCGCACCTATCTCCTGACACTTGCACAAAAACAGGAGAATGTTGTGTTCAACACGTGGCCCCGTAACCTTTACGCTGGCGTTGCCTTGGCAACGCTGTCGACCTCAGCGCTGGCGCAAGACCTGACGTTCAACCTGCCGGCCGGCCCTTTGGCCAGCACGCTCAATGCCATCGCCGGTCAGAGCGGGCAGATCATTTCGCTGGAGCCTGCGCTGGTTCAGGGCAAACGTGCTCCGGCGGTGGTCGGGCAGATGCCGGCTGCGCAAGCGATGCAAAAAGCCTTGTCGGGCAGCGGTCTGCAGCTACGCGTGACGGGGCAAGGCAACTTCAGCGTCGAACCCGCCAGCGACAGCAGCGCCTCCCTGCAACTGGACGCCACCAACATCGTTGAACGCAGCCTCGACGCTACGACCGAAGGCTCGAACTCCTACGCCGCGCGCGCCGTGAGCATCGGCAAAGGCACGCACACGCTCAAGGAAATTCCGCAGTCGATCACCGTGATGACGCGCAAGCAGCTGGACGATCAGGATCTGGTTGATCTGAAAGACGCGGTGAACAAAACCACCGGTCTGGTCGGCCTTCAGGGCGTAGGCAAAGGCATGATCATTTCCTCGCGCGGCTTTCAGATCGATGACTGGCAGTACGACGGTGTACCGATCCCGCGCAACACCTACGCCTTGGGCAACTGGGCGACCCAGGATCTGATTTTCTTTGATCGCGTAGAAATCCTCCGTGGCGCCCCCGGCCTGCTGCAAGGCACCGGCAGCCCCGGCGGCGCGATCAATCTGGTGCGCAAGCGCGGCCAAAACGCGCCCACCGTGACCATCACCGGCAAGGCCGGTTCGTGGGATCACTACGGCCTGCAACTGGACGCCGGCGGCCCGTTGAATTCGACGGGCAGCGTGCGCGGTCGCTTCGTTGCCGACGAAGACCAGAGCCAATCGTTCGTCGATTACGAATGGAGCAAAACCCACTCGCTGTACGGCGCGCTGGACTTTGATCTGCGCGACGACACCACCCTCGGTCTGGCCATCAGCAACTCCGATGGCGAGTCACGCCCGATGATCCGTGGCCTGCCCCGCTACGCAGACGGCAAGCCGCTGAACGTGCCGCGCTCGACCTACGGCGGCGCGCGCTGGAACCATCTGGACATCGACGTCACCACGCTGTACGCCGATCTGGAGCACCGCTTCAATGACGACTGGGCGTTCAAGGTCGGTGCGGTGCGCATGGACGAAACCAACAAGGGCAAAAGCCAGCGTCTGCAAACCAGCGGCGACGGCATCAACCCCGATGGCAGCGGCATTCAGTACGCCGACTTCGTCACCGATTTCGATGCGACCAAGCTCGGTCTGGACATGAACGTCACCGGCAAGTTCGAAGCGCTGTCCATGGCCCACGAAGTGATGCTCGGCGGCAACTACTCGAAATACACCAGCGACGACAAAATCGCCCGGACCTTCAACAACAACACCACTGACACGATTTTTGACATCGATCACGACCGCCCGGAGATCAGCTACGAAGGCATTCTCAACACGCCGGGCGGCCAAGCCACGCCGAGCAAATATGATATTCGCCAGAAAGGTTTGTATGGCAGCTGGCGGATCAAGCCGATCGATCCACTGACCCTCGTACTCGGCTCGCGCGTCAGTTGGTACGACTACAGCTACAAGTACGCGACGCAAAGAGCCTTCAATGCGGCGATCCCACAACCGGAAAGCACTGTGACGGAAACCGGCGTGGTCACGCCGTACGCCGGCATCGTCTACGACTTGAGCCGCGAGTGGGCGGTGTACGCCAGCTACACCGACGTCTTCGAGCCACAGACCAACCGCGATGCCGGTGGCTCAACACTGAAACCGGTGGTGGGCAGCAACTACGAAGTCGGTTTGAAGGGCGAATTGCTGGACGGCCGGGTCAATACTTCGCTGGCGGTGTTCCGCTATGACCAGGAGAACCGCGCCATCAACGACCTCGCGTCGGGCATGGTCTGCGACGGTTGGTATTGCTCCAACGCTGCCGGCAAAGTCCGCAGCCAGGGGATCGAAGCCGAGATCAGCGGTGAAGTCCTGAACAACCTGCAACTGTTCGCCGGCTACACCTACAACACCACCAAGTACTTGGATGACCCGGACAACGAAGGCAAAGTCTTCAGCACCTGGACACCGAAGCACATGCTGCGGGTGTGGGGCGATTACCAGTTCAGCGGCGATTGGGAACGCGTCAGCACCGGCCTCGGTTTCACCGCGCAAAGCCATACGCTGGGTTACGAACACACCTACGATGTGGCGGGCTCCACCGTATGGAGTGCGCGCCTCGGCTACCAGTTGAGCAAGGAAATCGGTCTGGCGGTCAACGCCAACAACCTGTTCGACAAGCGCTACTACACCTCCGCGTACAACCAGCTCAACGGCAACAACAACTTCGGCGACCCGCGCAATGTGATGTTCAGCGTGAAGTACACGCCGGAGTTTTGATCCCGTCACGGTGAGCAACACCGACCTGCCGCCGTTGCTTAGCGGCAGGTCGGCGCCGTTGAACCGTTGAATCGATGATCAGACGCGCAACAGTTGCTGCGTGGTAGCCATCGAGGTGTTCAGCGATTGCCCGGTGCGCTGCAATTTGTTCAGCAGACTCGCGCCCAGCCACAGCTGGTAGAGGGTCTCCGCCAGATGCCGGGCATCGCCCGCCGGCAGACTTTTTTCCGCCTGACCTTGTTCGATGCATTCGGCGATGCGCGCCACCACTTGCTCGGCGCCGTCACGCAAGGTGAGGCGCATCGACTCGGACAAGTCAGCAACTTCGGCGCTGAGTTTGACCACCAGACATTCATCGCCATGCCCTTCCAGCGTGCAGCGATCCTGCCAGCCCTGCCAGTAATCCATCAGCCGCTCATAAGCCGTCAGCCCCGGCAACGTCAGGCGTCGTTCCATGTCGGCGAGGTAGCCGACGAAGTAATCCGCGAGCAAGGCCTGGCCGTACAGTTCCTTCGACTTGAAGTAGTGATAGAACGAGCCCTTGGGCACGCCGGCGGTTTGCAGGATTTCGTTGAGGCCGACACTGGTGAAGCCCTTCTCGGCCATCATCCGGTGGCCGGTGTCGAGCAAGTGTTGGCGGGTGTCATCGTAAGTCGGTTTCATGGGGCGCAAAGTACCAGACAATAGACCAGTCGTATATTTCAGAAGATGGCGAGTTTGCCACAGCTGCCGAGGAAAAACCTGCACGCGAAAAAATTACTAGACGACTGGTCTAATTGGAATCTATGCTGCGCCCCGTCAACCGCTTTTCCGGGTGTCGACGCCAGGCGAATCCCTCGCACGGCGAGTCCACCTGATCAATCCAGGGTGCTCTATGAAAATCTTGATGGTTTTGACTTCACACGATCAACTCGGCAACACCGGTAAGAAAACCGGTTTCTGGCTGGAAGAATTCGCCGCCCCCTACTTCGCCTTCAAGGACGCCGGTGCCGACATCACGCTGGTGTCGCCGGCCGGCGGTCAACCGCCGCTCGACCCGAAAAGCGACGAACCTGGTGCGCAGACTGCCGAGACCGATCGCTTCCGTAACGACCCAGCGGCACAACAGGCACTGGCCAATACCGGTCGCTTGGCGGATGTCCGCGCTGACGATTTCGATGCGGTGTTTTACCCAGGTGGCCACGGCCCGCTGTGGGATCTGGCCGAAGACGCGCATTCGATTGCCTTGATTCAAGCCTTCGACCGCAGCAACAAACCCCACGGTTTTGTCTGCCACGCGCCAGGTGTATTGCGTCACGTGGTGGCGGCAGACGGCCAACCGCTGATTGCCAGTCGCGCAGTCACTGGTTTCACCAATTCGGAAGAAGCCGCCGTCGGCCTCACCGACGTCGTGCCGTTCCTGATCGAAGACGAGTTCCAGCGTCTCGGCGGGCGTTACTCGAAAGTTGCTGACTGGCAAGTGCACGTAGTCACTGACGGGCAACTGGTCACCGGCCAGAACCCTGCCAGCTCCGCTGCGGTGGCCGAACAACTGTTGAAAATGCTCGGTTGATTCAGCACTGACTATTCAGCACTTATTTTTTTATCTCGCTAATAGTCGACTGGTCTAATAAACCAGTCGACAAGGTATTTGCATGAACCACAGCAGTTATTTCCAACCCGCGACACTGGGCCTGCACACCCTGAAAAACCGTATCGTGCTGCCGCCCCTCACCCGCCAGCGCAGTACGCAACCGGGCAACATTGCCAATGAATTGATGGCTGAGTATTACCAGCAACGCGCCGGGGCAGGTTTGCTGGTAACCGAGGGCACGCAGATCGAGCCGCGTGGCCAGGGTTACGCGTGGACGCCGGGTATCCACACCGCCGAGCAAATCGCCGGCTGGCGCACAGTCACCGAGGCTGTGCACGCGGTGGACGGGGTGATCTTCGCCCAACTCTGGCATGTTGGCCGGGTGTCGCACACCGCGTTGCAACCCGACGGTGCGGCGCCGGTCTCGGCGTCCGCCGTGGCCACCGACCGGGTCAGCGTGTTCATCGAAACCGCGCCGGGCGCCGGCGCACTGGTACCGCCTTCGGCGCCGCGCGCGCTGAGCACCGATGAAGTCCAGGAACTGGTGCAGCTGTATATCCAGGCGGCGCGCAATGCCATGGAAGCAGGGTTCGACGGCATCGAACTGCACTGCGCCAATGGCTATCTGGTCAACCAGTTCATCTCGGCCCACAGCAACCTGCGCACCGATCAATACGGTGGTTCGCTGGACAATCGCCTGCGCTTTTTGCGTGAAGTGGTGGCCGGTGTCGCCGAATGCATCGGCAAGGAAAAGGTCGGCGTACGTTTTGCGCCGCTGTTCACCACCACCGATGAAGCGCGGACTTACCTCGGCATGGTCGAGGAAGACCCTCACACCACCTACATCGAAGCGATCAAGATTCTGCAAGACGTCGGCATTGCTTACCTGTCCATCGCCGAAGCCGATTGGGACAACGCACCCGCCATGCCGCTCACGTTTCGCCAGGCCGTGCGCGACACCTTCAGTGGCGCGATCATTTACGCCGGCCGCTACAACGCCGAATCCGGTGCGCAGTTGCTCGACTCCGGACTGGCCGACTTCGTCGCGTTCGGCCGGCCGTTCATGGCCAACCCGGATCTGCCCGCACGCATCGCCAATGACTGGCCGCTGAACGCCTTGAACCCGGCCACAGTGTATGGCGGCAATGCCGAAGGCTACGTGGATTACCCTTTTTATAGCGGGTAATCGCTAAGCATCAGAAGACCCAAAGCATGCGCCACCATTATTTGGGAGCGCATGCTTTAGGCGCTATCGCCAGCGCTGAATAATTTGGCCTAGCTGCCCCTTCGCGAAAAATACCTATACAAATCCATATTTTCGTACAACTATTTGAAAGCAGACCCTTGCCGGTTCACGGCAACCCATTGCGCCTTCGATCGGGCTGAAGCCTTTCAAATGAAAAACGTCAAACGCTTGTGCCTGGTTCTGGGCGACCAACTGTCTTTCGACCTCGCTTCATTACAGGGGATTGATGGCGCTGGTGATGCAGTGCTGCTGGTCGAGGTGATGGAGGAAGCGACGCACGTTGCCCATCATCCGCAGAAGATCGCCCTGAACTTCAGCGCCATGCGCCACTTTGCTCAAGCCCTGCACAGGCGCGGCATACCTGTGCACTACGTGCGCCTCGACGATCGCGAAAACACCGGTTCAGTGCCCAGCGAATTAAAGCGCTGGCAAACCCTGCTGCAGGCGCAAGAAGTACACGTCACTGAGTGCGGCGACTGGCGTCTGGAGCAATCTCTGCGTGATTGCGCGGTTGCTATCCAATGGCACACCGACACGCGCTTCCTCTGTTCTCGCGACGAGTTCGCCGCGTGGGCTGCCGAGAAAAAACAGCTGCGCATGGAGTTCTTCTACCGCGAGATGCGCCGTAAAAGCGGCTTGTTGCTCAATGGCGACGGCACGCCCGTCGGTGGCGCCTGGAATTACGATGCCGAGAACCGCAAGGCTCTGCCGAAAAATGCCAAAGCGCCCTACCCGGCCAGATTTACCGCCGATGCAATAACCGACGAGGTGCTGGCGTTGGTGCGCGAGCGTTTCGCCGGTCACTACGGTGCACTGGATGATTTCAACTATCCGGTGACACACGCCGACGCGCAGACCCTGTGGGAATACTTTCTCGACTATGGACTGGCCGGTTTCGGCGACTATCAGGACGCCATGGCCAGCGACGAACCCTATCTGTTTCATGCGCGCATCAGCGCCGCACTGAACATCGGTTTGCTCGATCTGCGCCAGTTGTGCAGCGATGTCGAGTCCGCTTATTGGTCCGGCCACATTGCCCTGAATGCAGCCGAGGGATTTATTCGACAACTGATCGGCTGGCGTGAATATGTGCGTGGCGTCTACTGGCTGAAAATGCCCGGGTACGCCGAGGGCAATGTGTTCGGTAACCAGCGGCCCTTGCCGGAGTTCTACTGGACCGGCGAAACGCAGATGAACTGCATGCGCCAGGCGATCGGTCAGAGCCTGAAACACGCCTACGCCCATCACATCCAGCGCTTGATGGTGACCGGCAATTTCGCCCTGCTGGCCGGGATTGCACCGAGCCAGATCTGCGAATGGTACCTGGCCATCTATATGGACGCGTTTGATTGGGTCGAGCTGCCCAACACGCTGGGCATGGTCATGCACGCCGACGGTGGTTATCTCGGCTCCAAGCCTTACTGTGCCAGCGGCCAGTACATCAATCGAATGTCCGATTACTGTGGCGGTTGCACCTACAAGGTGCGCGAAACCACTACCGACGACGCCTGCCCGTTCAACGCGCTGTACTGGCATTTCCTCATGCGCCATGGCGATTTGCTGCGTGGCAATCAGCGCATGGGCATGATCTACAAAAACCTCGACCGCATGCCCGAAGTGAAACAGCGGGCATTGTGGCAGCGCGGCCAGCGGCTGCTCGACACACTGGATAACGGCGAAGCGCTCTGAACGTTGCGGGTGTCTTGCCGCGGTGCAACTTAAGCGTGACGCCCCCGGTCAATGGGTGAGATGGCGACTGGATGTGCGTTCGACACACTGATTGGACTCAGACCAGAAAATCAACAAGGCACGAGTGGTGGAATTCTGAAAAACCTTACCCGCGAGGAACTCGAGTCCGAAGTCACGCGCCTGCGTCTGGCCGTCAAGATGACCTGCGACGCGGTCTGGGACTGGGATCTGCAGACTGACCAGATCACCTGGAACGATGCACTGCAAGAGGCGTATGGCTATGCTTCGGGCACCATCGAGCCGACCTGTGACTGGCGGTTTGCGCAGATTCATCCGCAGGATCGCGCGCGTGTAAAGGCATCGATCGATACCGCGATCAATGGCTCCGGCACAGCCTGGAACGCGGAATACCGGTTCCGTTGTGAAGACGGCACCTTCGCTGAAGTGCTGGATCGCGGGCACCTGATCCGCAACGCCGATGGCCGGGCCGAGCGCATGATTGGCGCCATGCTCGACCTGACACGCTCGCGCAGAGCCGAAACCGCATTGCGCCTGAGCGAAGAGCGCTTCGCCACGATTCTGGAAACCATCGAGGCGGCGTTCGCCATCGTCAAAGTCAAGTTCGACGCCGACGATCGCCCCGTGGACTATTGCTTCGTCGAGGCCAACCCCGCGTTCGAACGTCAGGCCGGCGTCAACCTGCGGGGCAAATGGGTCACCGAGTTTGCGCCCAACCTGGAAAGCTTCTGGTTCGAAACCTATGGGCACGTCGCCAAGACCGGTGAACCGGCAAACTTCGAAAACTACGCCAACACCTTCGAGCGCTGGTTCGATGTGCGAGCCGTGCGGGTGGGTGATCCTGCGGATCGGCAAATCGCAATCTTCTTCAGCGACGTCACCGAGCGGCGCGATGCCCAGGAGCGTCTGCGCGTCAGCGAGGCCATCGCCAAGGAAAACGTCGAACGCGTGCAACTCGCCCTCGCCGCAGGGGCGATTATCGGCACTTGGCACTGGGACCTGCTCACCGACCGTTTCACCGTCGACGAAGCCTTCGCCCGGGTGTTCAATCTTGATCCGGCGCTGGGGCGTGACGGCCTGAGCCTGGAACAAGTGGTGACCACCGTGCATCCTGATGACCGGGACGAACTCACGGATGCGATCAACGCAGTGATTGCCCGTGGCGGCGCCTACTCCCATCAATACCGGGTGTGCGGTGCGGATGGAAAATACACCTGGATCGAAGCCAACGGCCGCGTCGAATGCGCCGATGACGGCACGCCGCGACGCTTTCCCGGCGTGCTAATCGATGTTGAAGATCGTCGCAACGTCGAAGCGGAACGCGACCGCGCGACGGCGGCGTTGCGCGCACTCAACGACACGCTGGAACAGCGGGTGTCGGAGCGCACCACGGACCTTATGCAGGCGGAAGAGAAGCTGCGCCAATCGCAGAAAATGGAAGCCGTCGGGCAACTGACGGGCGGTTTGGCGCATGACTTCAACAACCTTCTGGCCGGCATTTCGGCCGCCCTGGAATTGATGCAAAAGCGCATCGCCCAGGACCGTCTGAAGGACGTCGACAAATACATGGTGATCGCCCAGGACGCGGCCAGGCGTGCAGCGGCACTGACCCATCGCCTGCTGGCCTTCTCCAGACGACAGACCCTTGATCCACGGCCGACGGATGTCAACTCGCTGGTGGATGGCATGAGCGAACTGATCCAACGCACCGTAGGCCCCAGTATTCGCCTGAAAACCCACGCTGCAGCCGAGCTGTGGCCGGCACTCGTCGACGCCAGCCAGCTGGAAAACGCGCTTCTGAACCTGTGCATCAACGCCCGGGATGCGATGCCTGACGGGGGGCGAATAACGGTCGAGACCGCCAATCGATCGATCGACGATGAAGCAGCCCGCGCGCTGGACATCCCCCAAGGGCAATACCTGTGCCTGTGCGTCACCGACACCGGTACGGGCATGAGCGCAGAGGTCATCGCCAAAGCCTTCGACCCCTTCTTCACCACCAAACCCATCGGCCAGGGCACGGGCCTGGGGTTGTCGATGATTTACGGTTTTACCAAACAATCCGGCGGCCAGGTGCGCGTGCATTCGCAAGTGGGCCAAGGCACGACGATGTGCATCTATCTGCCGCGCTATCACGGCGAGACCCGCCACGATCAAGCTGACCTGCGCAGCACGCCGGCAGCGCATGCAAAAACTGGTGAAACGATCCTCATCGTCGACGACGAACCCACCGTTCGGACACTGCTTAAAGACGTATTGGGCGACCTCGGCTACCACTTGCTTGAAGCCGCCGACAGTGTCGAAGGCCTGGAAGCGTTGCGCTCCGGTGCACACATCGATTTGCTGATCACCGATGTCGGCCTCCCAGGCGGCATGAACGGACGCCAGATGGCTGATGCGGGGAGGCAGATCAGGCCCAGATTGAAGATCCTGTTCATCACCGGTTACGCCGAAAACGCAGTGCTCGGCAGTGGCCAGCTCGGGCCAGGCATGCAGGTATTGACCAAGCCTTTTGCGGTCGACACGTTGGTCTTGCGGGTGAGGAACCTGATGGCTGCCAGGGTTGACTGAGGCGCGCCATCGCACGGTTTGGCCTGCCGTCTTCGCCGGATAGCGCCCAACCATTTTTCAGGCTCGCCAATAAAGAAAGCCTGCTTTATAAGCAGGCTTTTCGATTCACGGCTTCAGCTTATTTCTGCTGCGCCGTCAGCGCCGAG
>NZ_AKJD01000071.1 GCF_000282515.1 Pseudomonas sp. GM80 | reverse complement strand
AAACTGGCGGCAGCGCCCGCCGCCATGCTCACGCCGGCACAGATCATGAGCCTGAAAGGCGATGCACCGTTCTGCGAAGAGTGCGCGCGGTGTAAGGAGGGTGTTTGTGCCGTCTGAATGTCTAGCGCCGTCGGCGTGGCTGGCGAACGTACCGCTGAAACCGTCGGAGCAATTGTTCGCGATTTTCAGCAAAACCAGCGACGCCAATCCATCCAGGGCTTGGCAAGGGGCGTCGAGCCCAATCTGGGCGGACACTATTTACGCCGAGTGGGATGCGGTGATGCCCTTCGTGGGAATTGTCGCTGTGGACAGTGAGTTTCTCGATTGGGTGGCGACTACTGAGTCTGTTGATTGGGGCTGGTTGGCGGTTTCTTCGGCGAGCCTTGAAGTGGTGGTTGAGCATTTTCGCAGTCTGACTCAGGTGCTGATGCCGGACGGCAAAGCGGTGTTTTTCCGGTTTTGGGATGGGCGGTTTTTTTCGCCGATCCTGCAGTCCGAGGCGGTCAGCGCGGCGCAGTTGTTGCCGGTGATTTCGCGTGGGCTGATTAATGGTCAGGCCATTGATGTCGGGGGGAAGGCGCTGGTTTCCGGGCAGGTGTTTCCATGGTGGAAAGTGCCGGAATTGGTTTTTGCAGCGGACGGAGTTGATGTTCAGGTCGGTAATGCTGTGCAGTGGCTGAGTGAGGAACATCCGGCGTTGTTCGAGGCATTTCCCGACCCGGTTTTGCGCTGCAAGGTCAGGCAGTTTTTTCAGGTTTCGGCGTCGGAAGATTCGACGCAATCGGCGTTATTGGCGTTTTTGCTGGCAGAGTCGGTGTGAGTTTTCCGGGCGAAGGCTTCGGACGTTTCCTTCGAGTTGCGGCGGTTTTCATGAACTGGTGGGCGGTGGGTTGCAGGGATAGTCTTTTCGTTGTCACTGCGAGAGTGGTGGCAGGGTGTAGGAGCCCTACCTAAGGTGCATCAGCGCTGTTGATTAATCTGCGGCACGTAGTTCGTGTCAGCAATATCGTTAGCGGCGGCTGTGTGCGGGACACGTTTCGGCGTGGCCGAATTCCTTGGGTCGGTTCCTACTCCCGCGCACAGCTGCCACCCAATCCCGTAGGAAGGAATGTGGCAGTTCATTTTCACATCCCTTGGAAGAACAAATGACGACGCTCAAGCCCGATCCTCCCTACGAAAAATTCATCCCCCATCCCGCCAACCGCTTCATGGCCCTGACCAGCAATTGCAGCGATATGCCCACCCTGTTCGTCGACACCCACGCGCCCCTCGACATCCTCCTGGACGCCGCCAACTACCGCCTCCGCGCCGTGGTTCAAGTGTTGGAGAACCTGTGCATGCGCGGCTCGGTCGAGTGCGATTCGATCATCCTCAGCGACTTCGCCATGCTCTGTGCGATCCCGCTGCGCGATGGCTGTGATGTGCTGGATGTGATTGGGCGCAGGTTGGGCGGCATGCCGTCCTGACGGCTCAAGATCAAAAGATCGCAGCCTGCGGCAGCTCCTACAGGGGGTATGTAGGAGCTGACGCAGGCTGCGATCTTTTGACTCTCAAAAAGGCTCAATCAACAACGATGTAAGCATCCTGAGCCCGAATAAAACGGTCGAACGCTTCTGAGTTGTAAACCTGCAGGCAAGCATGGAAGACCATTTTTTCATCGGAGTATTTGCTGTTGGCGGAGGTCAGGTCATACGCCGCTGACACATGGTTCCTCGTCTCGTTATAGGGATCGTGCAGTACCTGCAGCGTGTCTTCATTTTGCAGGACGGTGTGCATGCCCTTGCCCATGAACGAGTAGGCACCGGCGGCCAATGCGATGTCTTTTCTCAAGGCGGATTGCTCATTGAATGGCGCCAGGAGGCAGTGGCTCAAGCCGTAATTCTTGAGGGTTTGCCGGGCTTGATCGGTGTGGTTCTCGTCCGCCAGGGCTTGGGATGAGCACAGTAGGCACAGAGAGAAAATGATCGGATGCCGCATGAAGTTCTGACGTCCTGTCGGGAAATACGCGTCAGTTAAGCGAGTAACTGACCCTTTGGCGAGAGGATCTTGTTGTCTGTGATTGCCCGCTCGGCTGTGAGGCCCTGACTTGCCGCCCGGTAAAAGGTAAACTTTGCGCCCTTCGCAGGAGCAGCCATGAATTATCGTCACGCCTTCCATGCCGGCAATCACGCCGATGTGTTCAAACACCTGACCTTGACCCGCCTCATCGCCCTGATGTCGCGCAAGGAGCAGCCGTTTGCCTATCTCGACACACACGCCGGCATCGGTCTGTATGACTTGCAGGGCGATCAGGCCAATCGCACCGGCGAATACCTGGAAGGCATCGCGCGTTTGTGGGAGCAGCCGGATCTGCCGGCGCTGACCGCCGACTACATGAAGGTGCTGCACGAGATGAACCCGGATGGCCAGTTGCGCTATTACCCGGGTTCGCCGGAGCTGGCGCGACGGCTGACGCGGCCGCAGGATCGGGTGATGCTCAACGAGAAGCACCCGGAAGACGGCGTGCTGCTCAAGGACAACATGGCCGGTGATCGTCGGGTCAAGGTGCATCTGGGGGAGGGCTGGCACGTGCCGCGGGCGATGTTGCCGGTGCAGGAAAAGCGTGCGGTGATGTTGATTGATCCGCCGTTCGAGCAACTCGACGAGATGCAACGTTGCGCGGCGTCGTTGAAAGAGGCGATTGGCCGGATGCGCCAAACCGTGGCGGCAATCTGGTACCCGGTCAAGGACCAGCGTGCGCTGCGTCGTTTCTATCAGGATCTGGCCGGGACCGGTGCGCCGAAGTTGCTGCGGGTTGAGTTGCTGGTGCATCCGCTGGACACGCCGAACAGCCTGAACGGCTCGGGCATGGCGATTGCCAATCCGCCGTGGGGGCTTGAGGAAGAATTGCGCGAGCTGCTGCCGTGGTTGTCCAAGAAGTTGGGGCAGACCCAGGGCGGGTGGCAGATGGACTGGTTGATTGCCGAGAGCTGATTAACGGCAAGATCAAAAGATCGCAGCCTGCGGCAGCTCCTACAGTGGTTAGTGTCGTCCACCAATGTGCGGACGATCACGGACATGTAGGAGCTGCCGCAGGCTGCGATCTTTTGCTTTCAGGCCTTACTTAATTGCCCGACAGACTCGCTGGCATGCACACGCCGGTGCCGCCAATCCCGCAATAGCCTTCAGGGTTCTTTGCCAGATACTGCTGGTGATACGCCTCGGCGAAGTACACGGTCGGCGCCTGTTCGATTTCGGTGCTGATTTCACCCAGACCGGCCTTCGACAGTTCAGCCTGATAGGTCGCTTTGCTCTTCAGCGCCGCATCCAGATGCGCAGGCGAGGTCGCGTAGATCACCGAGCGGTACTGCGTGCCGATGTCGTTGCCCTGACGCATGCCCTGCGTCGGGTTGTGCAGTTCCCAGAACATCGCCAGCAACTCTTCGTAGCTGACTTTATCCTTGTCATACACCACCAGCACCACTTCGGCGTGGCCGGTCAGGCCCGAGCAGACTTCTTCATACGTTGGGTTCGGCGTGAAACCGCCGGCATAACCGACCACCGTGCTGACCACGCCTTCGCGCTGCCAGAAGCGACGCTCGGCGCCCCAGAAGCAACCCAGACCGAAAATCGCAAAGTCGACGTCCTGGAAAAACGGGCCAAGCAGCGGGGTTTCTTCGAAGACGAAGTGCTTTTCAGGCAGGGTCATTGCGGTTTCGCGGCCAGGCAGAGCTTGTTCTTTAGTCGGGAGCACGTTTTTGTTCACCAGAATTTCCGAGCGCAGAACCATGATCGTTCCTCTCAGTCAGGATGGGATGTAAAAAGTCAGACCGCCAGTGTGCCCAATGATGCCCGACTTCGCACTACCCAATGTAGGAGCTGCCGCAGGCTGCGATCTGTTGATCTTGTCTTTAAAAAAACAGGATCAAAAGATCGCAGCCTGCGGCAGCTCCTACATGAACGGGCGGCGGGGGTTAGAGGCAGAGCGGGCCGCGTGGGTAGCGCTTGAGGGCCTGGATCAGTTCGGCGCCGGGGATTGGCCGGTCGAACAGGTAGCCCTGGCCGACGTCGCAGCGGTGCCGGCGCAGGAACGCCAATTGCTCGGCGGTCTCGATGCCTTCGGCCACGACCTTGAGCTTCAGGTTGTGTGCCATGGCAATCACCGCAGAGGTGATTTCCATGTCGTCCTGGTTGTCGGGGATTTCGTGGATGAAGCTGCGATCGATCTTGATGATGTCGATCGGGAATTTCTTCAAATAGCTCAGCGACGAATAACCGGTACCGAAGTCGTCCATGGCCAGGGTCAGGCCCAGGCGCTTGAGCTGATCGAGCTGCAAGTGCGTGTCTTCGGTGGCTTCCAGCAGCAGGCCTTCGGTCAGTTCCAGTTCGAGTAGATTGGCCGGCAGCGCTTCTTCCTTGAGGATGTTGGCGATGGAGGCGACCAGGTCCGGGTCGGAGAATTGCTTTGGCGAGAGGTTGATCGCCACTTGCAGATTGCCCATGCCGGCAGCGGTCAGCGCTTTGCTCATGCGGCAGGCCTGACGGGCAATCCACTTGCCGATCGGAATGATCAGGCCGGTCTCTTCGGCGACGCTGATGAACTGATCCGGGCGAATCATGCCGCGTTCCGGGTGGTTCCAGCGCAACAGCGCTTCCATGCCCAGCAGACGACCGCTGCGCAGGCACAGCTTGGGCTGGTAGAACACGTCCAGCTCATTCTGGGTCAGAGCGCGGCGCAGGTTGTTCTCGACGAACAGTTTGTAACTGGCCTCGGCGTTCAGCGCCTCGGTGAAGACTTGCACCTGGTGTTTGCCGTTGGCCTTGGCCTTGTGCAGCGCCAGACCGGCGTTGCGCATCAGGGTTTGCGGGTCGCGGCCGTGCAGCGGCGCGCAAGCCAGACCGACCGAGCCGGTGACGCTGATCAACTGGTTGTCGACGAACATCGGTTTATCCAGCGTCGCCAACAGTTGGTTGGCGATCTGCTGACCGGTCGCCAGATCGGTGTCGTCGAGCAGCACGGCAAATTCGTTACTGGCGAAACGCGCGAGGCTGCCGCTCGGGCTAAGGCTGTTGCGCAGACGTCGGGCCAGGCTGATCAGCAGCTTGTCGCCGGTCTGGTGGCCGAGGCTGTCGTTGATCCGCTTGAAGTTGTCGATGTCGACCAACAGCAGGCTGATCGGGGTATCGCTATCGCGGGCGAAGCGTTCGTCCAGATTGCGGATAAACGCCGGGCGGTTACCGAGGTTGGTCAGGTTGTCGGTGTAGGCCAGGCGCTCGATGCGCTGTTGCGCGAGCTTGGTCTGGGTGATGTCTTCGTAGATGCCGATGTAATGCGTCAGTTCACGGTTATCGCCGTAGACCTTGGAGATCGACAACTGGCCCCAGTACGGTTCGAGGTTTTTCCGGCGGCTCTTGAATTCGCCCTGCCAACTGTTGCTCTTGGCCAGTGCGGAAGGTGCATCGAACAGCAGTTCGCTAAGGTTTTCCAGGGCTGGCAGCTCGGACAGTCGCTGGCCGTGGACTTCCTCGGTGGTGTACTGGGTGATCGCGGTGAAGCTCGGGTTGACATACTCGACCACGCCGTCGCAATTGACCAGCAAAAACGCGTTGGCGCTTTGCTCGACCGCACGCTGGAACAGGTGCAGGGCGCTGGTGGCGGTGCGGCGGTTGTGATTGTTGATGACTTGCGCGAACTGGTCGGCCAGCTCGCCGGCAAAGGCGATTTCATCGGACTGCCAGGCGCGGGTGACGCCGGTCTGCTCCAGGCACAACACGCCGACCACTTGGCCGTCGACACGGATACTGGCGTCGAGCATCGCGTTGACGTCGCGCGGGCGCAGCGCCTCGGCCATCTCGCGAGTGCGCGGGTCGCGCATCGCGTTGTGCGCGTCGATCGCACGGCTGCTGTGCAGCGCTTCCATGTAGTCGGGGAAACTGCTGATGTCGATCACGTCCGGCAGCAGGTATTCCTGCGTCGCGCGGTGGTATGCCGAGATCGGCACCAGTTGCTGGCCTTCGAGATTCCACAGGCTGGCGCAATCGATTTCATAGATATCGCAGGCGCAGCGGGTGATCAGTTCGGCGGCTTCTTGCAGCGAATTGTGCGTGCTGTAGCGCTGACGGGCGAGCAGCAGAATCAAGTCCTGCTGGGCGCGCACGCGTTCCAGATGTTGCAGTTGCTCTTGCTGGGCGCGCTGGTTCAGCTCCAGAGCGATTTGCAGACGTGAATTCTGGGTTTCAAGGTCGACGGAAGGCAGTGGCGATGCTTCATCCAGCGCTTCACCGACGGCCAACAAGTAGCCGCGCAGCAAATGGCGGTTGTGTTGTTTATAGGCTTCGCCGAGTTCAAGGATGCTCAGCGCGCCGGCCGGGGTGTGCAGGGTGTAGCGCACCAGATAATGCGGGCTGGCGCCGAGTTGTTGCTGGATGGTGTCGTGCAGCTGATAGCGCGCTTCCGGCTCCATCAGGCTGGCGTAGGGGGCGCCGACCAGAGCGCACAGCTCGACAGCCGGTTGGCCGAATTGGCGTTCGCAGTTGGGGTCGAGGAACAGCATTGCCCAACTGGCTTCATTCAAGCGCTCGAAACGCAGCATGCCGAGCCGCGAGGGCACAGGCAACTGCGTCACTACCTCGGCCGCCATACGGCTGGCGGCATCGGGTTGGCTCTTCATGAAGGGAACTCGCTTGGAAATATGCTGAACGCGCCGGGCTCTCGCCCTCTTAAACGTTGCCTGCGGCAAGGTTGCATCATTGCGGCACTGACTGACAAGAGACATGAAGGCCAAGTGCTATAAGAATGTGTCGGCTGCGCTGAACATTTCTCCAGCGTGGGGGTGAAAAGAGCAAAAGATCGCAGCCTGCGGCAGCTCCTACAGGGCATCGCTCCCCATGTAGGAGCTGCCGAAGGCTGCGATCTTTATGGCTTAGCGAAGCTTTATGGCAATTGACTGCAATTGTTTGCCATCACGATCATGGTAATTGATCAAAATATGATCAGCCTCAACCACCATGTGTGCAAAGTTATCCTCACTGATCACTTCGCTGGTCAATTCATGTGAATAGTCGCCTGCCGCCGTGCGTACCAGCGGTTGATCGAGGACAAACGTCGACGCCTTGGCGTACGGCAACAGTTTGCTGTTGCACAGCGGCGAAGACACCACAGTGTGAATTTCGAAATCAGCATCTTCGCTATGACTCAGCCGCGACGTCAGCGAACCGTGCACATCACCGGAAACCACCACGACATTTTTGATGCTGTGCGTGCGCACGGTTTCCAGCAGGCGCAGGCGCTGCTGGGCAAAGCCTTGCCAGGCATCGTCGCCATTCAGTTGGCGATCCGGGAAGAACATCACGCTGGTCACGACGAATTTGACCCGCGCCGCGCTATTGATCAGCCAATTGCACAAGGCCTGTTCCTGGGCTTCATCGAGGATGCGGGGTTCATCGCCAGACAGGTTGCGTCGGGTGCGCGTGTCGGTCACAAACCATTCGATATCGCCTTCGCTGAATTGATACCAGTAGTGCTCAAGCGAGGCATGATCAAGTTGCCCGTTAGTTGTCAGTGCGTACGCCGGGCTGTGGCTGACTTGATATAACTCATATGCGGCCATGGCATTGCGATATAACTCATCGTCTGCAGCGTCTGCAGCGTCTGCATTCGCCGGCCAGTTGTCTTCGATTTCGTGATCGTCGAGGATCATGTAAGTTGATGTGCCGGACATCAGTCGCTGTATGCCTGGTTGCGAAAACGCTGCACGGTACTTGCACAGAATGTCTTTATAACTTCGGTCGGGGGCGATCAGGTTCAAGTCATCGGCATAAATCTGGTCACCGCTCATGACCGTTGCGCTGATCGGTGGTTGTGCGCCCTCGATCAATTGATTGATCGAGGTGAAGATCCGGTCTCCCAGTAATGGCAGGATCGGTACGCCTGCTGTCAGTCGCAGATAGCGGCAAGATCCAAGAATATAAGCCCGTGCCTGCAAGGGCTTGTTGCAACGGGTGCGCAAGCGATAGAGCTCCCGTGGCCATTGCAGCGGCAGTTCTGCAACGCTGTCGACGGTGTGTACCGGGCTCATCGGGCAGAACCAGCCGGTTTGAAACTCATACTCGGTGTCCTCCTGCAAATCATTCAAGATGAACACGTCGGATAGATCGCGTGATTCATCAAGTTTGATAAGCAGGGCGTTTGACCATTGCGTTGTATTACTGGCCCGATAACGCAGGCCGGCAAAGACTTGCAAGTTTTTTTGCAGTTCGCCACGGATAAATATGCGTGCGTGGTTAGTTGTCGTGTGGCCGATTATCGGGCCGACAGTGGGTTTTAACATGTTCGAATCCATTCGAATGAGTGACAAATAATATATAAGTGGCAGACAAGTAAGTAAGTTGTTCTGGTGCTGGCAAGACTAGTTGTCGGCGGGATAAAAAGAATGGCGCGAAGTTGACTGGAGCTGTAGCCGATGTCAGCGGCTTATGTGGGAAAAGCCCCCGTCAGTAATCTTCAGGCAAAAAAAAGCCCCGCCAAACTGACGGGGTTGAGGTACGAGCGTGTGGCGCTCGAAAACGTGAAACGCAAGCGGCCCGCCGTTGCCGGAGGGCCGCCTGGGATTACAGCAGGATGGTGCGGATGTCCGCCAGCAGGCTGCCCAGACGCTGGGTGAAGCGTGCGGCAGCGGCGCCGTTGATCACACGGTGATCGTAGGACAACGACAGCGGCAGCATCAGTTTCGGCTGGAAGGCTTTGCCGTCCCAGACTGGCTGGATGGTTGCCTTGGAAACGCCGAGGATCGCCACTTCCGGCGCGTTGACGATCGGCGTGAAGCCGGTGCCGCCAATGTGGCCGAGGCTGGAAATGGTGAAGCAGGCGCCTTGCATGTCGTCAGCGGTGAGCTTCTTGTCGCGGGCTTTGGCGGCCAGCGCAGCGGCTTCGGCTGCCAGTTGCAGCAGGCTCTTCTGGTCGACGTTCTTGATGACCGGTACCAGCAGGCCATCCGGGGTGTCGACGGCGAAGCCGATGTTCACGTACTTCTTGCGGATGATCGCTTTGCCGCTTGGTGCCAGCGAACTGTTGAAGTCCGGCAGCTCCTTGAGCATGTGCGCGCACGACTTGAGCAGCAGCGGCAGGATGGTCAGCTTGACGCCGGCCTTCTCGGCAACGGCTTTCTGTGCCACGCGGAACGCTTCCAGCTCGGTGATATCAGCCGAATCGAACTGAGTCACGTGCGGGATGTTCAGCCAGCTGCGGTGCAGGCTCGACGCGCCGATTTGCATAAGGCGAGTCATCGGCACTTCTTCGATTTCGCCGAAACGGCTGAAGTCGACGACCGGAATCGGCGGGATGCCCGCGCCACCGGTTGCGCCAGCAGCAGCGGCCGGGGCTTCCTTGGCCTTCTGCATCATCGCTTTGACGTAAACCTGCACGTCTTCTTTCAGAATACGACCGTGCGGGCCACTGGCACCGACAGCGTTCAGCTCGACGCCGAACTCACGAGCCAGTTGACGCACGGCTGGGCCGGCGTGAACTTTGGCGCCCGGCTTGGCCGGGGCGGCGGCTGGAGCGGCAGCAGGTGCAGGCGCAGCGGCAGCCGGAGCAGCAGCGGCAGGAGCACTTGGAGCAGCAGCGGCGGCAGCCGGAGCCGGGGCAGCAGCAGGGGCCGCGCCTTTGACTTTCAGCTTCAGAATCAGGTCGCCGGTACCGACTTCGTCATCCAGCTTGATGGAAACGCTTTCCACCACGCCAGCGGCAGGCGATGGAATTTCCATGCTCGCCTTGTCGGATTCCAGAGTGATCAGCGACTGATCGGCTTCAACGCTGTCGCCAGCCTTGACCAACACTTCGATGATCTTGGCTTTGCCAGCCGAGCCGATGTCCGGAACGTGAATGTCCTGAACGCTGTCGGCAACCGGTGCTGCCGGCGCGGCTGCCGGAGCAGGCGCAGCGGCAGCGGCCGGAGCAGCAGCCTGAGCCGGAGCGGCCGCAGCAGGGGCCGCAGCACCCGCCACTTCCAGATCCAGAATCAGGTCGCCAGTGCCAACTTCATCGTTGAGCTTGACGCTGATGGCCTTGACCACGCCAGCGGCAGGCGACGGAATTTCCATGCTCGCCTTGTCGGACTCCAGAGTGATCAACGACTGATCAGCCTCGACGGTGTCGCCGACCTTGACCTGGATCTCGATGATCTGTGCCTTGCCCGACGAACCGATGTCCGGCACGTGCACTTGCTGAACCGAAGCGGCAGCAGGGGCAGCAGCTGGTGCAGCGGCAGCAGGAGCGGCAGCCGGTTTGGCTTCAGCTTTTGCAGCCGGCGCAGCGGCAGGAGCAGGGGCCGCTTCAGCGGCGCCCTCGACTTCCAGCTCAAGCAGTTCGTCGCCTTCTTTCAGACGGTCGCCCAGCTTCACTTTCAGGCTCTTGATGACGCCGGCCTTCGGGGCCGGCACTTCCATGCTGGCCTTGTCCGATTCCAGGGTCAGGATGCTCTGGTCGGCTTCGATACGGTCGCCGACCTTCACAAACAGTTCAATTACTTCACCTTCACCGCTGCCGATGTCAGGTACGCGAATGAGTTCGCTCACAAAATGTCTCCTCAGCAGTCCAGTGGGTTGCGTTTTTCCGGGTCGATGCCGAACTTGGTGATGGCTTCAGCCACAACCTTAGGTTCGATATCACCACGGTCAGCCAGTGCTTCCAGGGCTGCCAACACCACGAAATGACGGTCAACTTCGAAGAAATGACGCAGTTTCTTGCGGCTGTCGCTGCGGCCGAAACCGTCGGTGCCGAGGACTTTGAATTCCTTCGACGGTACCCACTGACGGATCTGCTCGGCGAACAGCTTCATGTAGTCGGTAGAGGCGATGACCGGACCTTTGCGGCCGTTCAGGCACTCTTCGACGTAGCTCAGCTTAGGCTTCTGGCCCGGCTTCAGACGGTTGCTGCGCTCTACAGCGAGGCCGTCGCGACGCAGTTCGTTGAAGCTGGTAACGCTCCAGACGTCAGCGCCAACGTTGAACTCTTCACGCAGGATCTTCGCCGCTTCACGGACTTCACGCAGGATGGTGCCGGAGCCCATCAGCTGTACGTGATGCGCCGCATCGCGGGTGTCTTCTTCGAGCAGGTACATGCCTTTCTTGATGCCTTCTTCGGCACCGGCCGGCATGGCTGGCTGCTGGTACGACTCGTTCATCACGGTGATGTAGTAGAAGATGTCCTGTTGCTCTTCGGTCATCTTCTTCATGCCGTCCTGAATGATCACCGCCAGCTCGTAGCCGTAGGTTGGATCGTAGGTGCGGCAGTTCGGGATGGTCGCGGCCAGCAGGTGGCTGTGACCGTCTTCGTGTTGCAGACCTTCACCGTTCAGGGTGGTCCGGCCGGCGGTGCCGCCGATCAGGAAGCCACGGGTACGGCTGTCGCCGGCAGCCCAGGCCAGGTCACCGATACGCTGGAAGCCGAACATCGAGTAGAAGATGTAGAACGGCAGCATCGGCTGGTTGTGGCTGGAGTACGAAGTACCGGCAGCGATGAACGAGCTCATGGCGCCTGCTTCGTTGATGCCTTCTTCAAGGATCTGACCTTTCTGGTCTTCCTTGTAGAACATCACCTGGTCTTTATCGACTGGCTCGTAGAGCTGGCCGACGGACGAGTAGATGCCGAGCTGACGGAACATGCCTTCCATACCGAAAGTACGGGCTTCGTCCGGGATGATCGGAACGATGCGCGGGCCGATTTCCTTGTCCTTGACCAGTTGCGCGAGGATCCGCACGAAAGCCATGGTGGTGGAAATTTCACGGTCGCCGGAACCGTCAAGGATGGCCTTGAGAGTGTCCAGGTCCGGAGTCGGTACGCTGAAGCTTTGTGCGCGGCGCTGAGGCACGAAACCGCCCAGTGCAGTACGGCGCTCGCTGAGGTAGCGGGCTTCGGCGCTGTTTGGCTCTGGCTTGAAGAACGGCAGGTTCTCCAGCTCTTCGTCCTTGACCGGGATGTCGAAACGATCGCGGAACAACTTCAGGCTGTCGACGTCGACTTTCTTGGTGTTGTGCGCAGTGTTTTTCGCTTCGCCGGCACCGGTGCCATAACCTTTGATGGTCTTGGCGAGGATGACGGTTGGTTGTTCTTTGTGGTTGACCGCTTCGTGGTAAGCCGCATAGACCTTGTACGGGTCGTGGCCGCCACGGTTGAGTTTCCAGATCTCGTCGTCGGACAGATCAGCAACCATCGCCTTGAGTTCTGGCGTGTTGAAGAAGTGCTCACGGACGAACGCGCCGTCTTTGGCTTTGTAGTTCTGGTACTCGCCGTCGATGACTTCGTCCATACGACGTTGCAGGATGCCGTCGACGTCTTTGGCCAGCAGTGGGTCCCAGAAACGGCCCCAGATGACTTTGGTCACGTTCCACTGAGCACCGCGGAACACGCCTTCGAGTTCCTGGATGATCTTGCCGTTGCCGCGAACCGGGCCGTCGAGGCGCTGCAGGTTGCAGTTGATGACGAAGATCAGGTTGTCCAGCTTCTCGCGGCCGGCCAGGGAGATCGCGCCCAGGGATTCCGGCTCGTCGCACTCGCCGTCGCCCAGGAAGCACCAGACTTTCTGTTTGCCCGGCTGGATGAAACCGCGGTGTTCCAGGTACTTCATGAAGCGTGCCTGGTAGATCGCCTGGATCGGACCCAGACCCATCGATACGGTCGGGAACTGCCAGAAGTCAGGCATCAGCCAAGGGTGCGGGTAGGACGACAGGCCCTGACCGTCGACTTCCTGGCGGAAGTTGTTCATCTGGTCTTCGGTGATGCGGCCTTCCATGAACGCACGGGCGTAAACGCCTGGCGAGGTGTGGCCCTGGAAGTAGATCAGGTCGCCGCCGTGTTCGTCGGTCGGGGCCTGGAAGAAGTAGTTGAAGCCGATGTCATACAGGGTCGCACTGGAAGCGAAGCTGGAGATGTGACCACCGAGGTCGGAATCTTTCAGGTTCGTACGCATTACCATGGCCATCGCGTTCCAGCGCACCAGCGAGCGAATGCGGCGTTCCATGAACAGGTCGCCAGGCATGCGTGCTTCGTGGGTTACCGGGATGGTGTTGCGGTAAGGCGTGGTGATGGCGTAAGGGAGCTGCGAACCGCTACGGGTTGCGAGTTCACCCATACGGGTCATCAGATAGTGAGCACGGTCTTCGCCTTCTTTGTCGAGAACCGATTCCAGGGCGTCCAGCCATTCCTGGGTTTCGACGGGATCGAGGTCTTGCATGGCTTGCTCCAGGGCGGAAAGGCTTCCAGAATCGGTTGCCTGAGTTTGCGACTGGCCTTGTGGGCAGACGATTTAAAATTCTTGGATTGCCGACAGGTTGTTCCGGCGGCGTGTAGTTTTACTACAAATCTTCCGGCATTTCAGCCTTTCGGATGTATAGACGAGTAGTAAAACTACAGATGAAAGGCTTGTGGCCTCCGACTGCGTTGTGAGAATAATCGTTAAGGTTGGTCGATTACCATCCGTAAAAGGTGAAACTTTGATGCTGGATGCTAAAGAAGAAGAAATTTCAGCTATTTCTAACTTTTGTTCGACAGTCCTTCACGTAGCGGGTTTTCAACATTCACTACAAGCGGCCATTTACACGCCGATCAAGGATAGACCATGACCCTGCCCGTGCTTGCCGAACTGCCTGCCATTCTCCTGCCGTTGGTCACTCGATCCGAGCAGTCGTTCCGTACGGCCGTCGCCGAGCTGGAAGACGATCACGGCTTCGCCAACTGGACGCCAGAGCGCTGGGCACAGTTCGCCCGCGTCACCGCCGCCAGTGAGTTTGTCATTGAACAGAGCGTTCGTGACCCTTTGATGTTGCTTGCGCTGGTGCAGTCCGGCGAACTCGACCGACCGTTCGCACCGGGTGAATTGTGTGCGCAAATTTCCGCTGCGGTGAACGCGGCACAGACCGAAGACGAACTCGGTCGCGCCCTGCGTCGCCAGCGTGCGCGCCATCAAGTGCGGATCATCTGGCGTGACCTTACCCGTCAGGCTGATCTGGTGCAGACCTGCCGCGACCTCTCGGACATGGCCGACGCCACCATCGACCAGGCTTATCAATGGCTGTACAGCCGCCATTGCGAACAATTCGGCACGCCGACCGGCCGCCGCAGCGGTGAGCCGCAGCCGATGGTCATCCTCGGCATGGGCAAGCTCGGCGCCGTCGAGTTGAACCTGTCTTCCGACATCGATTTGATTTTTGCCTACCCCGAGGGCGGCGAAACGGTGGGCGTGAAGCGCTCGCTGGATAATCAGGAGTTCTTCATTCGTCTTGGTCAGCGCCTGATCAAGGCGCTGGATCCGATGACCGTCGACGGCTTTGTGTTCCGCGTCGACATGCGCCTGCGCCCGTACGGTTCGTCCGGCGCGCTGGTGCTGAGCTTCAATGCGCTGGAGCAGTATTACCAGGATCAGGGCCGCGACTGGGAACGCTACGCGATGATCAAGGCGCGGGTAGTGGCTGGTGATCAGGTCGCGGGTGCGCAGTTGCTCGACATGCTGCGCCCGTTCGTTTATCGACGTTACCTCGACTTCTCGGCGATCGAAGCGCTGCGCACCATGAAACAGCTGATCCAGCAGGAAGTGCGGCGCAAGGGCATGGCCGACAACATCAAGCTGGGTTCCGGCGGGATTCGTGAGGTCGAGTTTATTGCTCAGGCCTTTCAGTTGATCCACGGTGGCCGCGACTTGAGCCTGCAACAGCGTCCTCTATTAAAGGTGTTGAGCACGCTGGAGGGGCAGGGCTATTTGCCTCCAGCGGTGATCAGCGAATTGCGTGAAGCCTACGAATTTCTGCGTTACACCGAGCACGCGATTCAGGCGATTGCCGACCGTCAAACGCAAATGCTGCCGGATGGCGCGCAGGATCAAGCGCGCATTGCCTTTATGCTCGGGTTTGCCGATTGGGAGGCTTTCCACGAAAAACTGATGTTCTGGCGCGGCCGCGTCGCTTGGCACTTTGCGCAGGTGATTGCCGATCCCGATGAGGAAGAAGGCACCGAAAGCGAAGTGGTGGTCGGCGGTGAATGGTTGCCATTGTGGGAAGAAGAGCAGGACGAAGAGGCGGCGTGCCGACAGTTGGAAGAGGGCGGTTTCGCTGATGCCAGCAAAGCCCTGAAGGCACTGGCCGGTTTGCGTGGCAGCCCGCAATTGCGCGCGATGCAGCGTTTGGGCCGTGAGCGCCTCGATGCGTTTATTCCGCGTTTGCTGGCGCAAGC
Source organism: Pseudomonas sp. GM80 (assembly GCF_000282515.1). Taxonomy (GTDB): domain Bacteria; phylum Pseudomonadota; class Gammaproteobacteria; order Pseudomonadales; family Pseudomonadaceae; genus Aquipseudomonas. Next base: position 9,217 of record NZ_AKJD01000071.1, on the reverse strand, counting down.
GGTTGAGCATGCCAACCCCGATCTGGTGCTTGAGCGCGTATTGCCGCTGGTGGAAGCGGTCGCTCGGCGTTCGGCTTATTTAGTCTTGCTCACGGAAAACCCCGGTGCGCTGCGCCGCTTGCTGACGTTGTGCGCGGCGAGCCCGTGGATTGCTGAACAGATCACTCGCTTCCCGCTGCTGATGGATGAATTGCTCAACGAAGGGCGTTTGTTCAAGCCGCCCCTGGCGCCGGAATTGGCCGCCGAATTGCGCGAGCGGCTGACGCGAATCCCCGAAGACGACCTCGAACAACAAATGGAAGCGCTGCGTCATTTCAAATTGGCGCACCGCTTGCGCGTCGCCGCCTCGGAAATTGCCGGCAGCCTGCCGTTGATGAAAGTCAGCGATTACCTGACCTGGCTGGCCGAGGCGATTCTCGAGCAAGTGCTAGCCCTGGCCTGGCGCCAGACCGTGGCCAAACACGGTACGCCGCTGCGCACCGACGGCACCTTGTGCGACCCCGGCTTCATCATTGTCGGTTATGGGAAAGTGGGTGGGCTGGAACTGGGGCATGGTTCCGATCTGGATCTGGTGTTTATCCATGACGGTGATCCGCAGGCGGAAACTGACGGGGCGAAACCGATTGATGGCGCGCAATTCTTTACCCGGCTGGGCCAGCGGATCATTCACTTGCTGACGGCGCAGACCAACTCGGGTCAGCTCTATGAAGTGGACATGCGACTGCGGCCGTCCGGTGCGTCCGGGCTGTTGGTGAGTTCGCTCGGCGCGTTCGCTCGTTATCAAGAAAATGAAGCGTGGACGTGGGAGCATCAGGCTCTGGTGCGGGCGCGGGTGCTGGTCGGCAGTCAGGATGTCGGTCAGGCGTTCGACAAGGTTCGCGCGCAAGTTTTGGGCAAAGCGCGGGATCTGGCCAAGTTGCAACAGGAAGTCAGCGAGATGCGCGCGAAGATGCGCGACAACCTCGGCACCAAGAGCACCGCGGCCGGCACCGCGGCGAATGCCTTCGACGCCACGGCGCCGTTCGACCTCAAGCAGGACGCCGGAGGTATCGTCGATATTGAATTTATGGTGCAATACGCGGCCCTGGCGTGGTCGCACAGCCATCCGCCGTTGCTGCGCTGGACGGATAACATCCGCATCTCGGAAGAGCTGGAGCACGAAGGGCTGATGCCTGCCGAAGACGCCAGCCTGTTGCGCGAGGCCTACAAAGCCTACCGCTCCGCCGCCCACCGGCAGGCCTTGCAGAAGGACCCGGGGGTGATTGCAGGCGACCAGTTTGTCGAAGAACGGCGACAGGTGTTGCGGATCTGGAAAGAGATGGGGCTAAGCTGAAACACGGATGTGTGGACGAATGCAAAACCCTGTAGGAGCGAGCCTGCTCGCGATAGCGGAGTGTCAGACAACATCAATGTTGAGTGAACGACCCCATCGCGAGCAGGCTCACTCCTACAATAGATCTGCGCTGAAATGCAGATGTTGGAACGAATGCAAAACCCTGTGGGAGCTGGCTTGCCAGCGATAGCGGCGTGTCAGGCGACATTGATTTTGGATGTGCCGGCCCCATCGCGGGCAAGCCCGCTCCCACAGTGATCTGCGTTGAAACGTAGATGTTGGAACGGATGCAAAATCCTGTAGGAGTGAGCCTGCTCGCGATAGCGGAGTGTCAGACAACATCAATGTTGAATGTAACGGCCCCATCGCGAGCAGGCTCACTCCTACAATGGATCTGCGTTGAGATGCAGATGTTGGAACGAATGCAAAACCCTGTGGGAGCTAGCTTGCCAGCGATAGCGGCGTCTCAGGCAACATTGATTTTGAATGTGCCGGCCCCATCGCGGGCAAGCCCGCTCCCACAGGGATCTGCGTTGAAATGTAGATGTTGGAACGGATGCAAAACCCTGTAGGAGTGAGCCTGCTCGCGATAGCGGAGTGTCAGACAACATCAATGTTGAATGAACGACCCCATCGCGAGCAGGCTCACTCCTACAATGGATCTGCGGTGTACGCAGAATCAAGGCAAGACGAAAAAACCATGTGGGAGCGAGCCTGCTCGCGATAGCGGAGTGACAGTCGACAGTTATGTTGAAGGTAATGACCCATCGCAAGCAGCGCCGTTCCCTCAGTGATTCTTGAGGCGGGGAGGCGTAAATGCCTCCCCGGTTCGTTTTTGGAAACCACATGAATATTCTGATCGTTGGGCCCAGTTGGGTCGGTGACATGGTGATGGCGCAGACACTGTTTCAGTGTCTCAAACAGCGCCACCCGCAATGCGAAATCGACGTGCTGGCCCCCGAGTGGAGCCGGCCGATCCTTGAGCGCATGCCCGAAGTGCGCCAGGCCTTGAGCTTCCCGCTCGGCCACGGCGCGCTGGAATTGGCGACGCGTCGGCGCATCGGCAAATCCCTGCGCGGTCAGTACGATCAGGCGATCCTGCTGCCCAACTCGCTGAAATCAGCGCTGGTGCCGTTTTTCGCCGGCATCCCGAAACGCACCGGCTGGCGCGGCGAATTCCGTTACGGCCTACTCAACGACGTGCGCACCCTCGACAAAGAACGCTATCCGTTGATGATCGAGCGTTTCATGGCCCTGGCCTATGAAGCGAACGCCGAATTGCCGAAGCCCTATCCGCGCCCAAGCCTGCAAATCGACCCGGTAACCCGCGAAGCCGCACTGGCCAAATTCGGCCTGTCCCTCGATCGTCCGGTGTTGGCCCTGTGCCCCGGCGCCGAGTTCGGCGAATCCAAGCGCTGGCCGTCCGAGCACTACGCCAAAGTTGCCGAAGCGCGTATTCGCGAAGGCTGGCAGGTCTGGTTGTTTGGCTCGAAAAACGATCACGCGGTCGGCGAAGACATTCGCGCCCGGTTGATCCCTGGCCTGCGCGAAGAATCGGTCAACCTCAGTGGCGGCACCTCGCTGGCCGAGGCCATCGACCTGATGTCCTGCGCCGACTCGGTGGTCTCCAACGATTCTGGTCTGATGCACGTTGCCGCCGCCCTGAACCGTCCATTAGTGGCGGTCTACGGCTCGACTTCACCGGGCTTTACCCCGCCGCTGGCCGAGCACGTTGAAGTCGTTCGTCTGGGTCTCGATTGCAGCCCGTGCTTCGACCGTACCTGCCGCTTCGGCCATTACAACTGCCTGCGCCAGCTGATGCCGGACGCGGTCAACGATGCCTTGCAGAAATTGCAGGGCTCCGTGGTCGAGGTTCATTAAGTTGCGGGTACTGCTGATCAAGACTTCATCGCTGGGCGACGTGATCCATGCGTTGCCGGCGCTGACCGACGCCGCCAGGGCGATCCCCGGGATCAAATTCGACTGGGTCGTGGAAGAAGGCTTCGCCGAGATCCCGACCTGGCACCCGGCCGTCGACAAAGTGATTCCAGTGGCGATCCGCCGCTGGCGCAAAAACCTCTGGAAAACCATCACCAGCGGCGAGTGGAAACGCTTCAAGCAAAGCGTACGCGCGAACAAATACGACTTGGTGATCGACGCTCAGGGCCTGCTGAAAAGTGCCTGGCTGACCCGTTACGTCAAAGCGCCGGTGGCCGGTCTCGACAAAGGTTCGGCTCGTGAGCCGATGGCCGCACGTTTTTACGATCGCAAACTGGCCGTGGCCCGTGGCCAACACGCCGTCGAACGCGTGCGTCAACTGTTCGCCATCGCCCTCGGTTACGACCTGCCAAAAGGCCTGGGCGACTACGGCCTCAACGTCGAACGTCTGGTCGAACTGCCACGCAAAAACGCCTTCGTGGTGTTCCTGCATGGCACCACGTGGGACACCAAACACTGGCCGGAAAGCTATTGGCGCGAATTGACTGAACGCGTCGGCTACCTCGGCGTCGGCATCAAACTGCCGTGGGGCAATCCGCAGGAGAAGGCCCGCGCCGAACGCATCGCTGCCGGTTTCAAACACGCCGAAGTGCTGCCGAAGCTCAATCTGGCCGGCGTCGGCAAAGTCCTCGCCGGGGCGCAAGCCTGTGTCGCGGTAGACACCGGACTCGGCCATTTGGCAGCGGCGCTGGACGTGCCGACCATCTCGCTGTTCGGCCCGACCAATCCGGGCCTGACCGGCGCCTACGGCAAATTGCAGATTCACCTGGCCAGCGACTTCCCGTGCGCGCCGTGCCTGCAAAAGAAATGTACCTATCAACCGACCGCGCAGGATGCCCGTCAGTTTGACCTGAAGCGTGAACAGCCTCTGTGCTTCACGCGTCTGAATCCCGAGCGTGTCGCCAGCCGACTGAGCACGTTGTTAATGGCTGAGGAGCTGCGCTGATGCAATTGGCATTCGTCCTGTACAAATATTTCCCGTTCGGTGGCTTGCAGCGCGACTTCATGCGAATCGCCCTCGAATGCCAGAAACGCGGGCATCAGATCCGCGTCTACACGCTGATCTGGGAAGGCGACGTGCCGCCCGGTTTTGAGGTGCTGGTGGCGCCGGTCAAAGCCTTCTTCAATCATCGTCGCAACGAAAAACTCAGCGCATGGATGGCAGCGGATCTGGCCAAGCGCCCGGTTGATCGCCTGATTGGCTTCAACAAGATGCCGGGGCTGGACGTCTATTACGCCGCCGACGGTTGCTTCGAAGACAAGGCGCAGAATCTGCGCAACTCGCTGTACCGTCGCTGGGGCCGCTATCGCCACTTCGCCGAGTACGAGCGCGCGGTGTTCGCCAAAGACGCGAAGACCGAAGTGCTGATGATTTCCGAAGTGCAGCAGCCGCTGTTCATCAAGCATTACGACACGCCGCTTGAGCGCTTCCACTTGCTGCCACCGGGCATCGCTCAGGATCGTCGCCGTCCAGCGGATGCTGACGAAATCCGCGCCGGTTTTCGCGCTGAATTCAATCTGAAGGATGACGAGCTGCTGCTGGTGCAGATCGGTTCCGGTTTCAAAACCAAAGGCGTCGATCGCAGCCTGAAAGCACTGGCCGCATTGCCCGCTGAACTGAGAAAGCGTACCCGGCTGTTTGTAATCGGCCAGGATGACCCCAAATTATTCCAGATGCAGAGCGCGACGTTGGGTCTGGGCGATAGCGTGACGTTCCTCAAAGGGCGCAGCGATATCCCGCGTTTCCTGCTCGGCGCTGACCTGTTGATTCACCCGGCGTACAACGAAAACACCGGTACTGTGTTGCTTGAAGCGCTGGTCGCCGGCTTGCCGGTGCTGGTCAGTGCGGTCTGCGGTTATGCCCATTACATCGCCGAGGCCGACGCCGGGCGAGTGCTGGACGAGCCGTTCGATCAAGCGCAGTTGACGCAATACCTGACTGACATGTTGAAAGACGACGCTGCACGCGCGGCCTGGAGCCGCAATGGTCTGACCTTCGCCGAGACGGCCGACCTCTACAGCATGCCGCAACACGCGGCCGATGTGATTCTGGCGGAGCACGCTTAATGAAGTTGATGCTGGCTGAACCGTTCAAAAGCCTTTGGGCCGGACGCGACCCGTTCGCCGAAGTCGAAGGCTTGCAGGGCGAGGTATACCGCGAGCTGGAAGCACGCCGGACACTGCGCACGGAAGTCGACGGCAACGGATTCTTCGTCAAGATTCACCGTGGCATCGGCTGGGGCGAAATCTTCAAGAACCTGCTGACCGCCAAGCTGCCGGTACTTGGCGCGGGTCAGGAGTGGAAGGCTATCCAGCGTCTGCAGGAAGTCGGCGTGCCGACCATGACCGCCGTCGCGTACGGCGAGAAGGGCAGCAACCCGGCGGATCAGCACTCGTTCATCGTCACCGAAGAGCTGGCGCCTACCGTCAGCCTTGAGGACTTCAGCATCGACTGGGTCAAGCAGCCGCCGGAGCCGAAACTCAAGCGCGCGCTGATCGCCGAAGTCGCGCGCATGACCGGCATGATGCACCGCGCCGGCGTCAATCACCGCGACTGCTACATTTGCCACTTTCTGCTGCACACCGATAAACCAGTGACGGCAGACGATTTCAAGCTTTCGGTGATCGACCTGCACCGTGCCCAGACCCGCGCGAAAATCACCCAGCGCTGGCGCAACAAGGATCTGGCCGCGCTGTACTTTTCCGCGCTGGACATCGGTCTGACTCGCCGCGACAAGCTGCGTTTCCTCAAAGGCTATTTCCAGCAACCGCTGCGGCAGATCCTGGCTGAAGAAGCGCCGTTGCTGAGCTGGCTCGAAGGCAAGGCCAACAAGCTCTATGCGCGTAAACAGCGCTACGGGGATGCGCTCTGATGGCGGGTTGGATTCTGGAGCCGCAATACAGTGAACTCGCCGAAGACTTTGGCAGCCTCGAAGCGGTGTTTGCCCTGCAAGGCGAACGGCTGACTCGCGATCCACTGTCCGAAGTCGTCCGTGTCGAGCGCAACGGCGTCAACTATTACGTCAAACGCTACGTCGGCGCCGGTAAAGGCTTGCGCCGTTACCTCGGCAAGCCGCGGGTGAAGATGGAATGGCAGAACCTCAAACGCTTCGCCAAGTGGGGCATTCCCACCGCTGAAGTGGTGGCCTGGGGTCTGGAGCGACGTGGCGCGGCGTACGACCGTGGCGCGATGATCACCCGCGAATTGCCGCGCACCGAAGACCTCTCGGCGCTGGCCGAGCGCAACGATCCCAAGCTCAAGGATCGCGCCTGGGTCGATGGCGTCAGTCGGCAACTGGCCGCTTACACGCGGACCATGCACGATCACCGCTTCACCCATAACGATTTGAAGTGGCGCAACCTACTGATCGACGATCAGGCGCAGTTGTTTTTGATCGACTGCCCGAACGGTGATTTCTGGCGCGGTTTCTGGCTCAAGTACCGCATCACCAAGGATCTGGCCTGCCTCGACAAGGTCGCCAAATATCACCTGTCGAACACCCAGCGCCTGCGCTTCTATCTGCAATACCGTGGACGTGATCGCCTGGATGCCGCTGACAAGAAGCGCATTCGCCACGTGGTGAGATTTTTCGAGGGACGCGAATGACTGATTTTCTGGCCGCTGAAGACCGTGCGCTGCTTGAGCGCCATGGCCTCGGCACCTTCGACGCGCTCTGGGCCAAACAGCTTGAAGCGGTGGACGAGCCGAACACCGATGGTGGTGGCTGGAGCAGCGTGTTTCGCCTCGAACTGGAAGGTCACGCTTATTACCTCAAGCGCCAGAGCAACTACCTGACGCGCACCTTGCACGCGCCATTTGGCGAGCCAAGTTTTGCCCGCGAATTTCGCAACATCAGCCGCTACAACACGCTGGGGATTCCGGCGTTGCAAGCGGCGTTCTTCGGGCAGCGCAAGGTCGACGGTGAAGTCCGCGCGATCCTGCTGACCCGCGCCCTTGATGGCTGGGATGATCTCGATTCGTTGTTGCAGCGCTGGTCGGAACTGACCGCCACGCAGCAATCGGCGATCCTCAAGGCCTGTGGGCAACTGGCGCGGCTGCTGCACGGCTTGCGTCAGGTGCACGGTTGTTTTTACCCGAAACATATTTTTTTGCAGGCCGACGGCGCTGAATATCGCGCGCAGTTGATCGACCTGGAAAAGACCCGGCCCTTGTTGTTCGGTCAGCGCGACCGGGTCAAGGATCTGGAGCCGCTGCTGCGCCGTGCGCCGCAGTGGAGCGAGGCGCAACTGCGCGAATTGCTCGCGGCCTATGTTGATCAACCGAGCGACAGTTCGCTGGTCGACAGTTGGGTTACGCGTCTGACCGCAAGACGCAGTCGCAAGGAGACCCGCTGATGCAGTTGTCCGACCTGAAAAACGCCGGGCGCACGCCAAGTCTGCCGTTGACGATTGCCCTGGCCGATGCCGCCGGGCCTGCCGATTTGCAGCTGCTAAGTCTGCTGCGGGTGCTGCCGGGGCAGCGTTATGTCGGTGCCGGTGTCTGGCGCGGTCGGCCGGTGCTGGCGAAATTGCTGGTCGGCAGCAAGGCGGCGCGGCATTTTCAGCGTGAACTCAATGGCGTGAAACTGCTGGCGGCGCAAGGCCTGACCACGCCGCTGCTGTTGGCCGATGGCTTGAAGGAAGGCGAGGGCGGCTGGCTGCTGTTCGAATTCCTTGAAGACGCTGAAAGCCTTGGCGATGCCTGGCAACAGGTCGAGTCGTTGCCGGTGCTGGCGGATGAACAATCGGCGGTGCTGGGCGACGCGCTCGGCGCGATCGCGCAGTTGCACAGCAAGGGTCTGTGGCAGGAAGACCTGCACCTGGACAATCTGCTACGTCACGGCGGTGAGTTGTATTTGATCGACGGTGCGGGCATCTGCGCGGAAACCGCTGGCCAGCCATTGTCGCGGCAGAAAGTCCTGGAAAACCTCGGGGTGTTTTTCGCCCAGTTGCCCAAGTCGCTGGAGCCGTTCACCGAAGAATTACTGGTGTATTACCTGCTGAGCAACGCCGAGCACGCGCTGCCGCTGGAAGCGTTGCAGAAGCAGATCGACAAGGTGCGCGCCTGGCGTCTGCGCGATTACCTGATCAAGGTCGGTCGTGAGTGCACGTTGTTTGCCGTGCAGCGCGGAGCGTTCGGCTTGCGCGCTATACGTCGCGAAGAAGAGGCGGCGATGGTGCCGGTGCTGGAACAGGCCGATGCGCTGCTCGATCAGGGCCATTTGTACAAAACCGGTGGCGCCGCGAGTGTCGGCAAGGTCGACGTGGCCGGGCGCACACTGGTGATCAAACGCTACAACATCAAGAACTTCGCGCATTGGCTCAAGCGCTTCTGGCGTCCGAGCCGCGCCTGGCATTCGTGGCGTGAAGGCAATCGCCTGGCGTTCCTCGGCATCGCCACGCCGAAACCGCTGGCGGTGCTGGAAAAACGTTTCCTGTGGCTGCGCAGTCGCGCGTATCTGATCACCGAATACCTGCCGGGTCCGGACATCATCGAGCGCTTTGCGCCGTATGTTGAAAACGGCGAGGCGCCGGAGTCCGAGTTGCAGGCGCTGGATCAACTGTTCGCCCGCCTGATCGCCGAGCGCATCAGCCATGGCGACTTCAAGGGCCATAACCTGTTCTGGCAGGACGATCGCTGGGCCCTGATCGACCTCGACTCGATGTGCCAACACCGCTCCGCCAGCAGCTTCGCCCCGGCCTACGCCCGCGACCGCGCACGCTTCATGCGCAACTGGCCAGAAAGCAGTGCGCTGTATCAAGTGATTGACCAGCGTTTGCCGAAAAGTATTGATCGAGTCTGAAGATTTAAAAGATCGCAGCCTTCGGCAGCTCCTACATTTGGAATGCGATTTCCTGTAGGAGCTGCCGAAGGCTGCGATCTTT
>NZ_AKJD01000070.1 GCF_000282515.1 Pseudomonas sp. GM80 | reverse complement strand
TGCGATCTTTTGATCTTGTTTTTTACGGTCAAGATCAAAAGATCGCAGCCTTCGGCAGCTCCTACAGAGGGGATTTCAGGCGAGGACGGTGAGCCATGCCGACAGCAGCAGTAACAGCGCCAGCGCCGTATTCATCCGCTTGAACGCCTGCGGTGTGCCGAACAACCGTGCGCTGCCGACACCGAGCAATGCCCAGAACGTCATGCACGGCAACGACACCAACAGAAAGGCCAGCGACAACACCAGCAGCCACAGCGTCTTGTCACCGCCGCCGACAAACACGCTGACCACCGCCACCGCCATCATCCACACCTTGGGATTGACCAGTTGCAACAGTGCCGCGCCCATCGCGCTGATGCCTTGATCTGGCGCATCCGTCGAATCCAGCGAAGGCGGCGCACTGCGAAAGATCTGCCACGCCAGCCAGCTCAACCAGAGCATCCCGCCCCAGGCCATGGCTTGCTGCACACGCGGAAAGCGCAACAACGTTTCGCCGGCACCGAGACCGACTACCAACACAATAAGTGCCGCCGCGGCGCAGGCAGCAAAAATGATTGGCAGCGTGGCGAACAGCCCCTGACGCGAGCTGTGGCTCAACACCAGAATATTGGTCGGCCCCGGCGTGATCGACGCAACGAACGCAAACAGCAGGAAGGGCAGTAATGACGCCATGGGCGGGCTCCTTGGAAGTAAACACAGGAAGCCATGATCGCCAGTGGGCGCGCGTCAGTCTGGAAGATTTGAGCAGCGCTTGCGGTAGTCGGCTGGGGTCAGTTGATAGGCGCGGCGGAACCAGCGGCCGAGATGACTTTGATCGGCAAAGCCGAGCACGCTGGCGACCTGCACCGGCGTGTCTCCCCGCGCAAGCAACTGCCGCGCCTTGGCCAGACGCAACTGGATCAGGTAGGCATGCGGCGCCAGCCCGAAGGCAGCCTTGAAGGCGCGGGTCAGACGAAAACGGTCGATAGCACAGACTCGGGCCAGGTCATCGAGACCGATGTCCTCGTAGACGTAAGCGTGCAGATAATCGCGCGCGACTTGCGCCACCCGTGGCAGACGTGGATCGACCTCCTGCCGTTTGCGCCAGTCCAGATGACGCGTCAGCGAGCCCAGCAGACCGTCGATGGCGGTCTGGCGAACGATGCGCAAGTCACCGTCATGCAGGGCATGGAAGGCTTGAACGATGGCGGCGCAAAGGCGCGGATCCTGGCTCAGCGTGTCGGCAAAGCCAGGCTGACTCTCGGTCGGTGCGTCTTCGAACAGCGCATGCATTTCACGCTCAAGCCAATGCGGGTCGAGGTAGAGCATCGAATAGGTAAAGCCTTCCTCGGTCGGCGCCTGCCCATCGTGAATCTCCCCCGGCTCCAGCAAGAACACATTACCCGGCGTACTGCGATGACGCACGCGGCGGCAATTGAACTGCTGCACGCCTTGCTCGGTGACGCCGACAAGAAAACTGTCATGCCAGTGCGGGTCGTAGGCGTGCCCCTGAAAATGCGCGCGAATCGATTCAATCCCGGTATCGACATCCTGGGACAGATCAATCCAGCTGCGTTTATCCACGGCAGGCTCCTGAGCTCGACTTCGACAAATACGGCCTCATAAAATACCGCGCAGCGACCACCGGCGTTTAGAACATTTGTGCAAATAGGCAACGGCAAACGGCTAGACTCTACACGTCAACACCCACATGCAGCAGGTGAAACGCGATGATCGGCCCACTGCAACACCGATGCGCGCCGTGGCTCACGCTCTGCCTGATTGCCCTCAGCCTCACGCTGACTGCCGGCTGCTCAAACCGCAAACACTATCCGCCCTCGGGCGTCGGCGACAGTTGCTACGCCAAGGCATTGCCGACGGTCGGCGAGGGCGGCCTTGCCTGGGGCTCCAGCCTGAACATGGCGCGGCAGAAATCGATGAACAACTGCATCCGCTACGCCGGCCGCTCCGGGGGCACGCCCAATACGTGTCAGGTGGTGTTGGCCAAGTGCAAATGATTGAGGCACTGATATCCAGACGAAAAAAAACCGCCTTTGCGGGGCGGTTCTTTAAACCTCGGTTTGCGACCTAGGTTTGATGCTTCACTAGCTACACTGACGCGGGCCATAGTATGAATCTTTGTCCAGCCATGCAACGTCAATTTTGCACGTAGAGGGCTCTTTGCCTATTTTGGCAATGATAAAAAAACTGGCAGAAATGACGTTTTACAAATCCGCTTATCAAGTGTGCCTGCGCGCCTCGAATTGAAGGTTATGATGCCGGCGCTCATGTGTTGGTACTGCGTTGAGGTTTGGCTGGCAACTTAACGGTTTCATTCCCTCTGACACGGTTTTGCAGCCGTGCCGGAATGATGGTTCGGAGGGGGTTCAACCGGCCGCCTCACTAGCTGCACTGACATGTAGCCTGAAGGCATTCGTGATCCGGTAAGTCTGCTGGAGGTTTGGCCCTCAGCCTTGGAGGCCAAACGTATGAAGCTTTTGCTACGTACGCTGAGCCTCGTGTGGAGATTGTTTAAAGCATTGCGCTTTTACGAGTTCCTGCGAGACCACTTTGACGATCTGAAGTAGCGATCGTCTCGTGGGGAAACCCGTTTTGGCTGTTCGGCTGAAGCGGGTTTTTTTCTGTGTTGAGCTGTCAAAAGTAGGAATTTTGTATTTGTTCGGCTCAAGTGGTGTAGGGCATTTCCGTCATCACGTGTAGGTATCTTCCTGCTTTGCTGGTTATTGATAGCGTCAATAACAACCATTAACTCAATGAAGTTCTCATATCGACTCGTCGGCGTAAGATCGGCTCCATTCCCAACCACTGTAATCGGAGCACAACCATGAAACGCCAGACACTTCTCGGCATCGCCTTCTCGATCTTCGCACTCAACGCCTTCGCCGCCACTGAAACCGATCCACTGTTCAGCGATGCGGTCGCCGCAACCGAAACCGATCCTCTGTTCAGCGATGCAGTCGCTGCGACTGAAACCGACCCGTTGTTCAGCGACGCCGTGGCTGCCGATGGATCAGATCGCCTGAAAGGCAATCTGGTCGCCGAAGGTGGTGCAGATCGCTTGCTCGAACGCCGTGCAGTCTGAATGCCGTTTTTGCCGCAGTACCCACGAAAAGCCCGGCCATATCAGCCGGGTTTTTTTTACGTCTCCAGGTCGGCATTACGCCTGACACACCATAAAAGTGTTCGATTACCGGATAGCCAAACCTTGCTCCAATTGCTCGCCTCAGCGCGGCGGCGTACTGTGACCGGTGATGCCGTTAAACCGTGAACCCATAATAACGACAAGATCGAGCACCGCCCCATGGACAGCCATCTGCTGAGCGACCGCAGCAGCGTGTTTCGTCACGCTGACCCTTATGCCGTCTCCGACTACGTCAATCAGCACGTCGGCCAGCACTTCATCGGTCTGTCCAAAACCACCCATCCGCAAGCCAGCCTCAACCATCGCAAACTCGCCGACCTCGATCTGGCCCGCATCAGCTATGGCGGCAGTGTTCGCGTGACATCATTGGCGCTGGAAACCGTGTACCACCTGCAAGTCCTGCTGCAAGGCAATTGCCTGTGGCGCGGGCACCAGCGCGAGCAGCATCTGGTGCCGGGGGAGTTGCTGTTGATCAATCCGGACGATCCGGTTGATCTGACCTACTCGGATGACTGCGAGAAATTCATCCTCAAAGTGCCGGTCAGCGTGCTCGAATCGGTGTGTGACGAGCAGCGCTGGATACGTCCCTCGAGCGGCATTCGTTTTCTGCGCAATCATTATCGGCTGGATGAGCTGGAGGGCTTCACGAATCTGCTGGCGATGATCTGCCAGGAAGCCGAGGCCAGCGATCCGTTGTTGCGGGTGCAGGAGCATTACGCGCAGATCATCGGCAGCAAGCTGATCTCGCTGATGAGCACCAACGTCAGCCGCGAAAATCTGAGTGCGCCCAGCGTCAGTTTCGAGCGCATTCTCGATTACATCGAACGCAACCTGAAGCTCGATCTGCCCGCCGAACATCTGGCCGCACAAGCGAGCATGAGCCCGCGTTCGCTGTACTCCCTGTTCGAGCGCCAACTCGGCGTCACACCGATGCAATACATCCGTCAACGCAAGCTTGCGCGCATTCACGCCTGCCTCAGCGACCCGAGCTGCCCGGTGCGCAACCTCACCGAACTGGCGCTGGACTACGGCTTCCTGCACCTGGGCCGTTTCTCCGAAAGCTATCGCCAGCAGTTCGGCGAACTGCCGTCGCACACCTTCAAACGTCGCCACTGATCGCCCTTCGAAACAATCCGAATCACCTGCCGCGCCGTCCTGCACAAAACGGATAGCGATCTGCAGGATTCGGCTATTGCCCCGTGCTGCGCCTCCCTAATCTGACCTGGCCTGAACAATAACAATGGAGGCCCTGGCCATGTCCCTGGGAATCGACTACCTCAATGCCATGCTTGAAGAAGACAAAGACAAGGGCGCCTACCGCTGCAAGCGGGAGATGTTCACCGATCCGCGTCTGTTCGAACTGGAGATGGCGCACATCTTCGAAGGCAACTGGATCTACCTCGCCCACGAAAGCCAACTGCCCAACAACAACGATTTTCTGACCACCACCATGGGGCGCCAGCCGATCTTCATCGCGCGCAACAAGGACGGTGTGCTCAATGCGTTCCTCAATGCCTGCAGCCATCGCGGCGCCATGCTTTGCCGGCACAAGTCCGGCAACCGCTCCAGCTACACCTGCCCGTTCCACGGCTGGACGTTCAACAACAGCGGCAAACTGCTCAAGGTCAAAGACCCAAGCGAAGCCGGTTATCCGCAAGGCTTCAATTGCGAAGGCTCGCATGACCTGACCAAAGTCGCGCGTTTCGAGTCCTACCGCGGCTTTCTGTTTGGCAGTCTGAATGCCGATGTGAAATCCCTTACCGAGCACTTGGGCGAGTCAGCGAAGATCATCGACATGATCGTCGATCAGTCGCCGGACGGTCTGGAAGTGCTGCGCGGTTCCAGCTCCTATATCTATGAAGGCAACTGGAAACTCACTGCCGAAAATGGTGCCGACGGCTATCACGTCAGCTCCGTGCACTGGAACTACGCCGCCACCCAGAACCAGCGCCAGCAACGTGAAGCGGGTGAAGCGATCAAGACCATGAGCGCTGGCAGCTGGGCGAAGAAGGGCGGCGGTTTCTACTCTTTCGATCACGGCCATCTGCTGCTCTGGACGCGTTGGGCTAATCCTGAAGACCGTCCGGCCTATGAGCGCCGTGACGAACTGGCGCGTGATTTCGGCCAGGCCCGCGCTGACTGGATGATCGAAAACTCGCGCAACCTGTGCCTGTACCCCAACGTGTATCTGATGGATCAGTTCAGTTCGCAGATTCGCATCGCCCGGCCAATCTCGGTCGACAAGACTGAAATCACCATTTACTGCATCGCCCCCAAAGGCGAGAGCGCCGAGGCGCGCGCCAAACGCATTCGCCAGTACGAAGACTTCTTCAATGTCAGCGGCATGGCCACACCGGATGATCTGGAAGAGTTCCGCTCGTGCCAGACCGGTTACGGCGCCGGGCGCGGCTGGAACGACATGTCCCGAGGCGCGACCCATTGGGTTGAAGGCGCCGACGCTGCCGCCGAGGAAATCAACCTCAAGCCATTGCTTTCCGGCATGCGCACCGAGGACGAAGGCCTGTTCGTGCTGCAACACAAGTACTGGCAGGAGACCATGCTCAAAGCCGCTGCCGCCGAGTCACAACTGATCCCCGTGGAGGCTGTGTGATGAGCAATCTCTACGACAATGTGCGTGATTTTCTCTACCGCGAAGCGCGTTATCTCGATGACGGCCAGTGGGATCAATGGCTGGAGCTGTACGCCGCCGACGCGACTTTCTGGATGCCGGCCTGGGACGACAACGACACGCTCACCGAAGACCCGCAAAGCGAAATCTCGCTGATCTGGTACGGCAATCGGGGTGGCCTCGAAGACCGCATCTTCCGGATCAAGACCGAGCGCTCCAGCGCGACGATTCCCGACACCCGCACCTCGCACAACCTGAGCAACATCGAGATCGTCGAGCACAGCGCCGACCAGTGCCAGGTGCGCTTCAACTGGCACACCCTGAGCTTTCGCTATCAGGTCACCGACAGCTACTTCGGCAGCAGTTTCTACACCCTCGATCTGCGTGGCGAACAGCCGCTGATCAAGGCCAAAAAAGTCGTCCTGAAAAACGATTACGTCCGTCAGCTCATCGACATCTACCACATCTAGTCGACACGGCGAGGTGCACCATGAATTTCCAGATCGCACTGAATTTTGAAGACGGCGTCACCCGTTTCATCGAGGCCGGCGGCCATGAAACTGTCGCCGACGCGGCGTATCGCCAAGGCATCAACATCCCGCTGGACTGCCGTGACGGCGCCTGCGGCACCTGCAAATGTTTCGCCGAGGCCGGGCGTTACGAGATGGGCGACAACTTCATCGAAGACGCCTTGAGCGCCGACGAACTCGCACAAGGTTATGTGCTGACCTGCCAGATGCGCGCCGAAAGCGATTGCGTGGTGCGAGTGCCGGTTGGCTCGCAGGTCTGCAAAACCGAACAGGCCAATTTTCAGGCGTCGATCAGCGATGTCCGGCAGTTGTCCGAGAGCACCATCGCGCTGTCGATCAAGGGCGAGGCATTGAGCAAACTGGCGTTTCTGCCGGGGCAATACGTCAACCTGCAAGTGCCGGGCAGCGAACACAGTCGTGCATATTCCTTCAGCTCGTTGCAGAAGAATGGCGAGGTCAGTTTTCTGATTCGCAACGTGCCCGGCGGCTTGATGAGCAGCTTCCTCACCGGCCTGGCCAAGGCCGGCGACAGCATGAATCTGGCCGGACCCTTGGGCAGTTTCTATCTGCGCGAGATCAAGCGGCCGCTGCTGTTGCTCGCCGGTGGTACCGGTCTGGCGCCGTTCACCGCGATGCTGGAAAAGATCGCCGAGCAGGGCAGCGCGCATCCGGTGCATTTGATCTATGGCGTGACCAACGATTTCGATCTGGTTGAACTCGATCGCCTCGAAGCCTTTGCCGCACGCATCGCCAATTTCAGCTTCGGCGCTTGCGTCGCCAATCCGCAAAGTGCGCACCCGCTCAAGGGCTACGTCACCCAGCACATCGAACCGCGCCACCTCAATGACGGCGATGTCGACGTCTACCTGTGCGGGCCACCGCCGATGGTCGAGGCGGTCAGCCAATACATCCGCGAGCAGGGCATCATCCCGGCGAATTTCTACTTCGAAAAATTCGCCGCGGCCTGATCCCCGTATGTGGGCCTGCCTCTCATCGTGGTCTGCCCCTCATCTGTGGATTGCCCCCAATCTGTGGCCTGGCTCTCATCTGTGGGCCTGCCCTTACCTGTGACGAGGGGATTTATCCCCGATGGGGCGCGCAGCGGCCCTCGCTTTTGCCTTAACAGCAAGGGGCCGCTGCGCAGCCCATCGGGGCGGTGCGACGTTTCGCTAAATCCCCTCACCACAGTTTCGCTATTTGTTTGCATCGAGGTTGTCATGAACGACAGATTCTCCAACAAAGTCGCGCTGGTCACCGGCGCAGCGCAAGGCATCGGCCGCCGCGTCTGCGAGCGCCTGCTCAGCGAAGGCGCGCAAGTGGTCGCCGTCGACCGCTCCGAACTGGTTCACGAACTGCAAGGCGAGAGCGTTCTGGCACTGACCGCCGACCTTGAACAATACGCCGATTGCGCCCGGGTCATGGCCGAAGCCATCAACACTTTCGGTCGACTCGACATCCTGATCAACAACGTCGGCGGCACGATCTGGGCCAAGCCGTTCGAGCACTACCAGGTCGACCAGATCGAAGCGGAAGTGCGTCGCTCGTTATTCCCGACCTTGTGGTGCTGCCACGCCGCGCTGCCGTACATGCTCAAACAAGGCAGCGGCGCCATCGTCAACGTTTCCTCAATCGCCACCCGCAGCGTCAATCGTGTGCCGTACGGCGCGGCCAAGGGCGGCATCAACGCACTCACCGCGTGCCTGGCCTTTGAAAACGCCGAGCGTGGTATTCGCGTCAACGCCACCGCGCCCGGCGGCACTGAAGCGCCGCCTCGACGCATCCCGCGCAACGCCAGCGAACAGTCGCCGCAAGAGCAGGCCTGGTACCAGCAAATTGTCGCGCAAACCCTCGATAGCAGCCTGATGAAACGCTACGGCAGCCTCGATGAACAGGTCGGCGCGATCCTCTTTCTCGCCTCCGACGACGCCTCCTACATCACCGGCGTGACCTTGCCGGTCGGTGGCGGCGACCTTGGTTGAGCACTTCTCACGGAGCATTGATATGCAGCGAATCCTGATTGAAACCCTGACGGCGATCATCGTCGACCTGCCGACCATTCGCCCGCACAAACTGGCGATGCACACGATGCAAAAGCAGACCCTGGTGATCCTGCGCCTGCGCTGCAGCGATGGGGTTGAAGGCATCGGTGAAGCCACCACCATCGGCGGCCTTGCCTACGGTTACGAAAGCCCGGAGAGCATCAAGGCCAACATTGATGCGCACCTCGCGCCAGCGTTGGTCGGCATGGACGCCAACAACATCAACGCGGCGATGCAGCGGCTCGACAAGCTCGCCAAGGGCAACACCTTCGCCAAATCCGGCATCGAAAGCGCGCTGCTCGACGCCCAGGGCAAACGCCTCGGTTTGCCCGTCAGCGAACTGCTCGGCGGCCGCGTGCGCGACAGCCTGGAAGTGGCCTGGACCCTGGCCAGTGGCGACACCGCCCGCGACATTGCCGAGGCCGAACAGATGCTCGAAGCGCGGCGTCATCGCATCTTCAAATTGAAGATCGGCGCCAACCCGCTGGAGCAGGATCTCAAGCACGTCGTGGCGATCAAAAAAGCTTTGGGCGAGCGCGCCAGTGTGCGGGTCGACGTCAACCAGTATTGGGACGAATCCCAGGCGATTCGTGGTTGCCAGGTGCTCGGTGACAACGGCATCGACCTGATCGAGCAGCCGATTTCTCGAGTCAACCGCTCAGGGCAGGTTCGCCTCAACCAGCGCAGCCCGGCACCGATCATGGCCGACGAATCGATCGAGAGTGTCGAAGACGCGTTCAGCCTCGCCGCTGACGGCGCTGCCAGCGTGTTCGCCCTGAAAATCGCCAAGAACGGCGGCCCCCGCGCCGTGCTCAGAACCGCGCAAATCGCCGAGGCCGCCGGCATCGCGTTGTATGGCGGCACCATGCTCGAAGGCTCCGTCGGCACGCTGGCCTCGGCCCACGCCTTCCTCACGCTCAAGCAACTGACCTGGGACACCGAGCTGTTCGGGCCGCTGCTGCTGACCGAAGACATCGTCACCGAAAGGCCCGAGTACCGCGATTTTCATCTGCACATCCCGCACACACCGGGCCTCGGCCTGACCCTGGACGAACAACGTCTGGCGCGTTTTCGCCGCCATTGAGCCGTTGACCACTAGAGGAGAGCCACCATGCTGTTCCACGTAAAAATGACCGTGAAATTGCCCATCGACATGGACCCCGCCGTCGCCACTCGACTCAAGGCGGAGGAGAAAGAACTGGCGCAGCGGCTGCAACGCGAAGGCCAATGGCGCCACCTGTGGCGCATCGCCGGGCACTACGCCAATTACAGCGTGTTCGATGTGCCCAGCGTCGAAGCGCTGCACGACACGCTGATGCAATTGCCGTTGTTCCCGTACATGGACATCGAAGTCGACGGCCTCTGCCGCCATCCGTCGTCGATCCACGCCGACGACCGCTGAAGTCAGACACCAGATTCACTCCTGAACCCTGTGGGAGCTGGCTTGCCAGCGATAGCAATTGATCAGTTGCCATCGATGCTGAATGACCCACCGCAATCGCTGGCAAGCCAGCTCCCACAGGGATCTTACCTGGTTTGAAGAACTGCGTTCACACAACAACAAGATGAGGTAAGCCACCATGACCGTGAAAATTGCCCACACCCCCGAGTTGCAAAAATTCTTCGCCGAAGCCGCCGGTTTCACCAACGACGACGGCAGCTCGCGCTTGAAAAACATCGTCCTGCGCGTGCTGCAGGACAGCGCGAAAATCATCGAAGACCTGGACATCAGCGAGAACGAATTCTGGAAAGCCGTCGACTACCTCAATCGTCTGGGTGGCCGCTCGGAAGCCGGATTGCTGGTCGCCGGGCTCGGCATCGAGCATTTCCTTGATCTGCTGCAGGACGCCAAAGACGCGCAGATCGGCTTGACCGGCGGCACCCCCCGTACCATCGAAGGCCCGCTGTACGTGGCCGGCGCGCCACTGTTCGAGGGCGAGTGCCGGATGGATGACGGCAGCGAGGAGGGCGTCGCCACGCAGATGCTGCTTGAAGGCCAGGTGTTCGATCCTCACGGCCAACCGCTGGCCGGCGCCACCGTTGACCTGTGGCACGCCAACACGCGAGGCACCTATTCGTTCTTCGACCCGAGTCAGTCCGCGTACAACCTGCGCCGGCGGATCATCACCGACGCCGAGGGCCGCTACCGCGTGCGCAGCATCGTGCCGTCCGGTTACGGCTGCGACCCGCAGGGCCCGACGCAGGAATGCCTGAACCTGCTCGGCCGCCACGGCCAGCGCCCGGCGCACGTGCACTTTTTCATCAGCGCGCCGGGGCATCGGCACCTCACCACGCAGATCAACCTGTCGGGCGATCAATACTTGTGGGATGACTTTGCCTACGCCACCCGCGAAGGCCTGGTCGGCGAAGTCGTCTTCCATGAAAGCGAAACCTCGGGACGTCACGCCGAACTCACGTTCGACTTCCAGCTGCAAGCTGCGCCGGACGCCAGCGCCGAACAGCGCAGCCAACGCCCGCGCGCCTGACCCCCCACTGTAGGAGCTGCCGCAGGCTGCGATCTTTTGATCCTGTTTCTAAAAAACCGACATCAAAAGATCGCAGCCTGCGGCAGCTCCTACCGTGATCGGCCTAAGGTAATGCGAAAAAGGTATTGGATCGGTGTTTTTAAGATCGTTTAGTTTTGTCTGCAACGACGAATCAACGCATCAAACCGATAGACCCCCGATTGCCATGACGGCACACGCTGAATCGATCAAAGGTTCTTCAGGTTTGATTCACACGGGAGTGAATCATGCCGCATACCTTGGATATCACCGCTCTGCCAACACTGGACCTGTCCCTGTTCGAAGGGACCGCGCAACAGCGTTACCAATTTCTTGAAAACCTGCGCCACGCCGCCCGTGACGTCGGCTTCTTCTATCTCACCGGCCATGGCATCGACAGCGCATTGCTCCAGCAAGTGCAGGCGCATGCGCGGCAATTTTTTGCCTTGCCCGACAGCGAGAAAACCGCCGTCGGCATGATTAATTCGCCGCACTTTCGCGGCTACAACCGAGCTGCCTCCGAGATCACTCGCGGTCAACCCGATCAGCGTGAACAGTTTGATCTGGGGGCCGAACGCGAGGCGCTGCCGCTAAACGCGGACAGCCCGCTGTGGGCGCGATTGCAAGGCCCCAATCAATGGCCGGCGGCACTCCCCGAACTGAAACCCTTGCTGCTTGAATGGCAGCAAGCAATGACGCGCATGTCATTGCGCTTGCTGCGTGCTTTCGCTCAGGCGCTGTCGTTGCGCGCCGATGCCTTCGACCAGCTCTACGGCGACCAACCCAACGAGCACATCAAGCTGATGCGCTATCCCGGCCAGGCAAATGCTGCGAGCCAGCAGGGCGTCGGCGCGCACAAGGATTCGGGGTTCCTCAGCTTCTTGCTGCAAGACCAGCAGGCCGGGCTGCAAGTCGAGGTCGAAGAGGGCCGCTGGATCGACGCGCTGCCGCGTGAAAACACCCTGGTGGTGAACATCGGCGAACTGCTCGAACTGGCCTCCAACGGTTATCTGCGCGCCACCGTGCATCGCGTGGTGTCGCCGCCGGAAGGCAGTGAGCGCCTGTCGATTGCGTTCTTTCTGGGGGCGCAACTCGATGCTGTGGTGCCGCTGTATCTGTTGCCGACGTTGCTGCTGCGCGAGGCACGCGGGCCGGCCAGTGACCCGCTCAATCCGTTGTTCCGCGATGTTGGCTGGAACTACCTCAAGGGGCGCCTGCGCTCGCACCCGGATGTCGCGCAACGCTTTTACGCCGATGCGCTGCTGCCGCCATTACCTGTTCGTAAAACCGCCTGATTCATCCATCGCTCAAGGACTTTGCACATGATTAAAAAAGCAGGTTTGACCCTGGCCGTCCTCGGCGCGCTGGTGACGTCGTTCGGGGCGCAGGCGCTGGAACCGCTGCGCGTGGCGGCCGACCCGGTGCCCCACGCGCAGATCCTCGCGTACATCCAGAAAATCGATCCGCAACTCAACCTCAAAGTCATCGAAATCCCCAACGGCGTGAACTCCAACGAGCTGCTGGTACACGGCGATGTCGACGCCAATTACTTTCAGCACCTGCCGTACCTGAAGTCTCAGGAACAAGCCCTCGGCGAAAAACTCGCGGTGGCGGCCACGGTGCATATCGAACCGCTGGGTATCTATTCCCGCCGGCACAAAAGCTTCGCCGACGTGCCGGTCAAAGGCACCGTCGCCGTGCCCAATAACGTCACTAATCTGAGCCGCGCCTTGTACCTGTTGCAGGACAACGGACTGATCAAACTCAAACCCGGTTTCAACGACCCGGCCGCCGATCAGGCAACGCCCAAGGACATCGCCGAGAACCCGAAACAACTGAAAATCCTCGAAATCGAATCACCGCAGATTCCGCGCTCGCTGGACGACGTCGATCTGGCGGTGATCAACGGCAACTACGCGCTGGACGCCGGCCTGGTGCCCGCCAAGGACGCATTGGGTCTGGAGAAAGCCGAGCACAATCCTTACGCGAATATTCTGGTGACCACGCCCAAGCTCGAGCACGACCCGCGCATTGCGCAACTGGCCAAGGACCTGACCTCGCCCGAGGTCGCCAAATACATCACCGATAACTTTGCCGGCTCGGTGATTCCGGTGGCGGGCGGCAAGCCATGATCGCCGTCGAGCAGGTGAGCAAGACGTACCCGTCGGCCACGCAGCCGGCGCTGGATCAGGTCTCGCTAAGCATTCCCGATGGTGCGGTCTACGGGATTCTCGGGCGTAGCGGGGCGGGCAAGTCGACGCTGCTGCGTTGCCTCAACCTGCTCGAGCGCCCGGACAGCGGCAAGATCCTGATTGACGGGGTGGACCTGCTGGCGCTGTCTGAGCGCGAATTGCGCGAGCAACGCCAACGCATCGGCATGATTTTCCAGGGCTTCAATCTGCTGCACTCGCGCAACGTCTTCGACAACATTGCGGTGCCGCTGGAGATCGCCAATGTCGGCAAACCGTGGCGCCATGTGCGGGTTCGCGAGCTGCTGGAACTGGTCGGCCTGAGTGACAAGGCACAAGCCTTTCCCTCGCAATTGTCCGGCGGGCAAAAGCAGCGGGTGGGCATCGCCCGCGCTTTGGCAGCGGAGCCGGCGTATCTGCTGTCGGACGAAGCCACCAGCGCCCTCGACCCGGAAACCACCGAGTCGATTCTGCAATTGCTGCGCGACATCAATCGGCAGTTGGGCCTGACCATCGTGCTGATCACCCACGAACTCGACGTGGTCAAGTCGATCTGCGACCACGCAGCGTTCATGGCCAATGGCCGGTTGGTCGAGGCCGGGCCGGTGCCACGGCTGCTGGCCGATCCACAGTCGGCGCTCGGCAGTTCCTTACGGCCGACCTGCGGACTGCCGCTGGGCCATGACGCGCCGGGCCTGACCTTCCTCAAGCAGTACGGCGTAAGGGCGGCGCAGTCATGAACCGCACGATCAATTGGGATGAAATCCTGCAACTGGTGTTCAACGCCACGGGTGAAACCCTGTACATGGTCCTGCTCGCGGGGCTGTTCACCCTGCTGATCGGCTTACCGCTGGGTGTGCTGCTGTTTATCAGTCGCCGCGACGGATTGCGACCGATGCCGCGTTTCAATGCGGCGCTCAGCAGTCTGGTCAATCTCGGCCGCTCGCTGCCATTCGTGGTGATGCTGATTGCGTTGATTCCGCTGACCCGTCTGGTCGTTGGTACCACGCTGGGCAGTACCGCAGCGGTGGTGCCGATCACCATCGGTGCGTTTCCGTTTTTCGCGCGCATCGTCGAAAACGCCCTGGACGAAGTCGACAAGGGCCGCATCGAAGCGATCCTCGCCATGGGCGGTGACATTCGCCACGTGATTTTCAAAGTGCTGTTGCCCGAAGCGCTGCCGGCGTTGCTCGCGGGGATCACCCTGACGCTGGTGATGCTGATCGGTTTTTCGTCGATGGCCGGGGTTATCGGCGGCGGTGGACTGGGCGATCTGGCGATCCGTTATGGCTATCAGCGTTTCAACAATGAAGTGATGGTCGCCACCGTCGTGGTGTTGGTCATTCTCGTTCAAGGCGTGCAAAGCCTGGGCGATCGGCTGGTGCGTTCGCTGGCTCATCGCCGCTAAGGAATTTTATGAGTGGACCTGTCGCCGTGGCACCTGAGCCGCTGATTCGGGTACGTGAGCTGAGCAAGACCTTTGGTTCGAACCGGGCACTGGAGCGGGTCAGCCTGGAAATTTATCCGGCTGAAGTGGTGGCGTTGCTGGGCGCCAATGGCGCGGGTAAATCGACGTTGGTGAAAATTCTCGCCGGCAGCCAACGTGCTGATACTGGCGCGATCTTCGTTGAGGGGCAGCCACGACTATTCAGTTCGCCGCTGTCTGCACGGCGGGTCGGGATTGTCGCGGTACAC
This sequence comes from Pseudomonas sp. GM80, assembly GCF_000282515.1. Lineage (GTDB taxonomy): Bacteria > Pseudomonadota > Gammaproteobacteria > Pseudomonadales > Pseudomonadaceae > Aquipseudomonas. Next base: position 10,279 of record NZ_AKJD01000070.1, on the reverse strand, counting down.
CAGCAGATCAACGACGGTATCGCTCCGGGATTGAGCGTTGCCGAGAATTTGCTGCTCGATGAATTGTGCCAGCCGGAAGCGGACTTCTGGCTTAATCGCCGGCGTCTGCTGGAACGTGCCGGTCACATCGCTGCCGGGCTCGGCCTGACGTTGCCGTTGGAGCAACCCATTGAACATCTCGGTCAGGCCGAACGGCAACTGGTGGTGCTCGCTCGGGCGTTCGCCCTGCAACCGCGCTTGCTGATTCTCGATGAACCGACGGCGGCGTTATCCGATGCCGAAGCGCAGCGCCTGTTTGGCTTGATCGACACGTTGCGCAGCCGTGGCGTGGCGATTCTGTACATCTCGCATCGGCTGTCGGACCTGCAACGGGTGGCGGATCGCGCGCTCGTGCTGCGCGATGGTCGACTGGCCGGTGAGTTCAGCGCCCGGCAGTTGCCGGAGGCGGTTGAGGCGATGCTCGGGCAGGCGCTGGGCGAGCACGTTTACCGTCCGCGCGTGGCCGGGCCTGCGGTGCTGCAGATGCGCGGGATACAGGTTGTGCCGCGCGCGCAAGCGTTCGACTTGACGCTTCACGAAAACGAAGTGGTGGTGCTCACCGGTTTGCTCGGCGCCGGTAAAAGCGAGATTGCCGAGGTGCTGTTCGGCCTGCGCAACGCGGCGGCGGGCCACCTGCGGTTGGGCGGTGTCGAGTGGCAGCCCGGATCGCCACGCGAGGCGATTCGCAGCGGGGTGTTCTTCGCCGCCGAAGACCGCGCCAGTCAATCACTGGTGGCGGATTTCTCGCTGCGGCGCACCCTGACGTTGCCGTTTCTGGAGCGCTTCACCCGTTGCGGTTTCATTCGCAACCGCGCCGAGGCCGCAGCGGTTCAAGCGCAGGTTGCCGCGCTGGGGATCAAGACCGCCGGCATCGACGTACCGATGAGTGCGTTGTCCGGTGGCAATCAGCAGAAAGTCGTGCTTGGCCGCTGGCTGCTCGGCGAGGGGCGGGTGCTGATCCTCGATGAACCGTTTCAGGGTGTCGATGTGCGCGCCCGCCGCGAAATCGGCCAACTGCTGCGCGACAGCGCCCAGGGCCGGGCGACGCTGGTGATTTGTGCCGATGTCGACGAGGCCCTGGAGATCGCTGACCGCATTCTCCTGGTGCGCGATCACGCGGTGGTCGCCGAGTACCCGCGCGCCGAGTTGAACCGCGCCGATCTGGTGGCCGCACTGGCCGGCACCGAGGTAAACCAACATTCCCTTCATGCCGCGCCAAGGAGCAGAGCGAGTGCCTGATTCCAATTCACTGTTGTCCACTCCACCGGCCTTCGCCGAGCGCTGGCTGCACGCGCTGATTCGCTATGGCCTGTTGTGGCTGCTGGCGCTGATCGTGATGTTTTTCAGCGTTGCCGAGCCGGCGTTTCTGCGCATCGGCAACCTGTTCAGCATCCTCCAGTCGGTGTCGATTGTGGCGTTGCTGGCGCTCGGTGTGACGCTGACCATGGCGGTCGGCGGCCTTGATCTGTCGATCGGCGCGGTGGCCGCCATGAGCCTGATGATCGCCAGTTACGTGATGGTGGTGCTCGGTTGGGGCGCGGTGCCGGCGGTGTTGATCAGCCTTGCGGGCGGTGCGCTGGTGGGGCTGCTCAACGGCTGGCTGATCGTCAAATTACGCGTGCCGGACATTCTCGCGACGCTGGGCAGCATGTTCCTGGTGATTGGCGTGCAGTTGATTCCCACCGGCGGGCGCTCGATTGCCGTGGGCATGACCCTGCCCAATGGCGAAGAAACCGAAGGCACGTTCAGCGCGGCGTTTCTCGCGTTGGGGCGCGCACGCTTGTGGGAAGTGGTGCCGATCCCGGTGTTGATTGCAGCGGTGGTCGCGATAGCGGTGTGGCTGTTTCTGGAGCGTACGCGCGTTGGGCGGCTGTTTTATGCCATCGGCGGCAACGAGCAGGCGGCGCGGTTGGCCGGTGCGCCGGTGCAGCGCTTCAAACTGCTGGCGTACGTGCTGTCGTCGCTGCTGGCGTCGCTCGGTGGATTGTTGCTTGCGGCGCGCCTGGGACGCGGCGACGTCAGTTCCGGCAATGGTCTGGTGCTGGATGCCCTCGGCGCTGCGCTGATCGGTTTTGCCGTGCTCGGCGCGAAGAAGCCCAACGCCTTTGGCACGCTGATCGGTGCGCTGCTGGTGGCGGCGCTGCTTAACGGCCTGACCATGCTCAACGCGCCGTACTACGCGCAGGATTTCGTCAAGGGACTGGTGCTGGTGCTGGCCCTGATGTTCACTTTCGGCCTCGCGCATCGGGCGCGTTGAGCCGTTTTCATTCAAGGAAGTTGTATGCACGGTTCAATCACACAGTTCGCCCGCCATTGCCTCGCCACCGCGTTGCTGTCGACGCTGGCGGTACACGCGCAGGCCAAGGCATTGCCCGGCGCACCGGCACCGTTCGATAAGGGCCAGGTGCAGATTGCGTTGGTGGGGTATTTGTTCTCCGGGGATTTTCCCGAGGCTTATTTGCGCGGCGTCGAGAAGCAGACCGAAGCGCTCGGTGCCAACCTGCGGGTGTTCGATGCGCGGCAACAGGCGGCGAGTCAGGGCGAGATGATCGATCAGGCGGCTGACTTGGGCGTGGACGGAATCATCGTGCAACTGGGGCTGGCGGAAACCCTGAAAGGGCCGATTGACCGGGCGCTCGCCAAGGGCATCAAAGTCGTCGCCTTCGATGTCGACCTGAACACGCCGCAAGTCACTCAGGTCGAACAGGATCACCACGCGCTGGCGCGTCTGGCGCTCGACCAAGCGGTGAAAGACAACGGCACGCGCTTCGACGCCGGCTACGTGTACATCAGCGGTTTCACCCCGATGGAGCGACGTGATGAAATCTGGAGTCAGGTGAAAAAAGCCAATCCGGGGATCATCGAGAAAGCGCGTTTCGGCACGCTCAATCCGCCGATTGCCAACTCGGTGGCGGATCAGGCCAGCGCTGTGTTGCGCGCCAATCCGGGGATCAGCGTGATCTTTGCGCCGTTCGACGAATTTGCCAAAGGCGCGAAGATCGCTGTCGACGAGGCCGGGTTGGCCAGTAAGGTGAAAATCTACAGCGCCGACATTTCCACCGCCGACATCCAGATCATGAAAGAGCCGGACAGCGCCTGGGCGGCGACGGCGGCGGTCAACCCGCAAGTGGCCGGGGCGATCAGCGTGCGCAGTCTGGCGATGTTGATTGCCGGGGAAAATCCGGGGCATCAGGTGCTGGTGCCACCGACGCTGATCACCCGCCAGCAGTTGCTCGACCTGGACGTGAAGAACGTCCGTGACCTGGCGCAGAAACTGCCGGCGTTTGGCGACACCGCCAACGTTGCGCGGGCGGCGTGGATACCGGTCGCCAACTGACCGTCAGCGGCCATCAACGCGCAGGCGTTGATGGTGTTTATTGCGCGCCGAACATCGCCGTCCAGTAAATGCCCGCATCGCTTTTCGGGTCGGTCGCATAGGCCGCGCCGAGCTCCTTGTATTGCGGGTTCATCAGGTTGACGCAATGGCCGGGGCTGGCGATCCAGCCATCGACCACTTTGCGCACGGTGTCCTGGCCGGCGGCGATGTTTTCGCCGACCAGTTGCCCGCTGTAACCGGCGAGTTCGGCGCGATCGCCCGGGGTGCGGCCGTCGCGGTCCTTGTGGTCGAGATAGTTTTTATTGGCCATGTCACGGCTGTGATCCTGGGCGACGCTGCCCAGCGTTGCGTTCCAGGCCAGCGGTGCCGCCGCAGCGAACGCCTGACCCCCGCATTGCCGTGGCTGGCTGCGCGCCGCGTTGAGTTGCTCGAGCAGTTTTTGCCCTTCGGCCTGCGCATCGCCGAGCCTGGCCGACAGCAGCGGCCGCGCCAGGACGATGCGCCAGTCGCGGTCGGCGCGGCTGACGCCGATGTCGACAAACTGCGGATCAAGCACCACCTGACAGAAACTCTCCTGAATCGCCTGCATTGCCGACGCCGCATCGCGCGGACCGTTGAGCGTGATCGCTTGCACGTTGACCATCGGGTAACTGGCGCGGGCCATGGCTTGTTGCAGGTCGACGGCGCCGCTGGCAGGCAGGATCAATCGTGGGTCGGCGGCCAGCGGTGGCAATTCGCTGGAGGCCTGCGAGCCACAACGCTGCGGCTGGCTGCGGTAGCTGTTGATTGACTCGACCAGTTGCGATTCATCGGTGGCCATGGCCGAGGCTGCGGACGCCAAGCCTGCGGACAACGCGACAAAGCGCAAAACGGATGGCATGAAGCGCATGGAAATCTCCCTTGGGCTGAATGCGCCCATGATGCGCGAAACGCCCCCGGTGGGCGCAATGTCTTTTTCTTCATTCGGCGCTTTTTTCACTGGAACAATACGCCCGAATTTGCCGTCTACACTCTGCGAAGAGCCCGCAAACCGGGCGTCTCACCCACGCAACACCTTGCCCGACACGGGCGCTGCCGGAAGAACTGACATGGGATTGAAAGGCTTGGCGGGTTGTCTCGTATTTACCTTGTTGGCCAGTGCGGCATGGGCCACCGATCAGGCGCCAATCAAGGCGAAAGCGGAAGAAAAAGCCCAGGTGCTGGAGGAGAAAGCCGCCGACAAAGTCAGCGCGGCACCGGCGCCAAAATCCGAAGCAATCACGCCGACCGAAGCGCAAGCGGTGGACCCGGCAGGCGCGGCGCCGCTGGATGACCCGCTCACGTGCCTGGCGCGTAGTATCTACTGGGAGGCGAAGGGCAAGAACACACCGGAAATGGAAGCCGTGGCCAATGTGGTCATGAATCGTCTCGGCCACGAGGGGTTTCCTGACACGGTGTGCGCCGTGGTCAAACAGGGCTCGGAGACCAAAAGCTGCCAGTTCTCCTGGTGGTGCGATGGCAAGCCGGATCAGGTCAAGGAAGATTCCGAGTACGCGCTGGCCAAGGAAATTGCCGGCAAGGCGCTCAACCGTCAGTTGCCCGATCGCACCCGTGGCGCGCTGTATTTCCATGACCGCAACGTGCATCCGAGTTGGGCCAAGGAGTACCGCAAGACCGCCGAAACCGGCAAGTTTCTCTTCTATAAACCCGCGGGCGGCGATGCGCGCTAGGCGCACACCTGGCGCAGACAATCGCGCAACCAGCGATGCGCCGGGTCGGCATCCATGCGCGGATGCCAGAGCATGGAGACGTTGATCGGCGGCATGTCGAAGGGCAGTGTGAAACTGTGCAGGCCCGTGCGCAGTTTGCCGGTGTGACGGTTGGGGACGGTGGCGATCAGGTCTGACTCGCGGACCAACGTCAGCGCCGCCGAAAATCCGCCGAATGAAGTGACGATGTCTCGCGTCAGCCCCACGGCGAGTAACGCTTCGTCGACCGGGCCGCTGCTGCGTCCACGGCGTGAGATCAGAATGTGCTGGCCTGAAGCAAAACGTTTTGCGCTGATTTTGCCCTTGCTCAAGGGGTGCCCCTCGCGCACCACACCGATCCACTGATCCTGAAAGAGCAGGCGGCTGTGCAGCGTCGGGTCGGTGCTGTCGTCGACCACGCCGGTCTCCAGATCAACCCGACCTTCGCGCAGCGGCGTGCTGTCCTTGTCGGCTTTCTGCACGAAGCGCAGGCGTACGCCGGGCGCTTCTTCGGCAATGCGGGCGAGCAGGGCGGCGGCAAAGGTTTCGACAAAACCATCGGTGTTGCGCAAGGTGAAGGTGCGTCGTAACTGGCCAGGGTCGAGGATCTCGGCGGGGCGCAACACCGCTTCGGCCTCCTGCACCAGTTGCCCGACCCGTTCACGCAACGCCAGCGCGCGCGGCGTCGGCACCAGCCCGCGCCCGGCGCGCACCAACAGCGGATCCCCGGTGGTCTCGCGCAAACGGGCGAGCGCCCGACTCATGGCCGACGGGCTCAGCCGCAGGCATTTGGCGGCGCGAGCAACGCTGCCTTCGCGTAGCAGCACATCGAGGGTGATCAGCAGGTTCAGATCCGGGGTGGACATGACATGGCGTTCCGTGCAGGTATTGAGTGCAAAGCATGCGTCTTGCGCCTGCTATTGTCGAGGCTCAGGCTAAGGCGCATGTCCTTTGCCCTGTGAGCAGCCCATGCCCCGAGAACCCTTGAGCACGACGGCCCGTTGGGCGTTGACCAGCCTGGCCCTGTCGATGCTGATGCCGTCGCTGGACACCAGCATCGCCAATGCCGGGTTGCCGATACTGGCGACGGCGTTTGACGCGACGTTTCAACAGGTGCAGTGGATTGTTCTGGCGTATCTGCTGGCGATCACCACGTTGATCGTCAGTGTCGGGCGTCTGGGTGACAGCTTCGGTCGGCGGCGATTGCTGTTGATCGGCATTGGCATTTTTACGGCGGCTTCATTGTGCTGTGCGCTGTCACCGGGGCTTGGCTGGCTGATCGGCGCGCGCGCAGTGCAAGGGCTTGGCGCGGCAATCATGTTTGCCCTGACGGTCGCGCTGGTGGCCGATGCAGTACCGAAAGCGCGGGCGGGCAGTGCCATGGGCTTGTTGGCGACGATGTCAGCAACGGGCACCACGCTCGGGCCATCGTTGGGCGGATTGTTGATGGCCTCTGTGGGTTGGCAGGCGATTTTTCTCCTCAATGTGCCGCTGGGTTTGCTCAATGTATGGCTGGTGTACCGCTTTCTGCCGGCGGACCGTGCATCGGGGCCGCGTGTGCCATTCGATTATTCTGGCAGTGCGGTGTTGATGCTGACGCTGGCGGCCTATGCGCTGGCAATGACGCTTGAAGGCTTGATGTGGCCGCTGCTGCTGGCCAGCCTGTGCGGCGCGGGGGTATTTATCCTGGTCGAGATGAAGGCCCAATCGCCGCTGATTCGCTTGTCACTGTTCAGCGACGCGCGACTGAGCAGCAGTCTGGCGCTGACGTTGCTGGTGACGACGGTGATGATGACCACGCTGGTGGTCGGGCCGTTTTACCTGCATCGAGGTCTGGGCCTCAGCAGCGCCATGGTCGGCGTGACGTTGTCGGTCGGGCCGCTGTTGTCAGCGCTGAGCGGAGTTCCGGCTGGACGTCTGGTCGATCGTTTTGGCGCACAACGAATCGTCCCGGGCGCATTGTTGGGCATGGCTTGCGGCTGCGCTTTGCTGGCGCTCCTGCCCATGAGTCTTGGACTGCCCGCGTATGTGCTGCCGATCATGCTGATCGCGGCCGGTTACGCGTTGTTCCAGGCAGCCAACAATACCGGGTTGATGGCCGGGGTCAGCCAGGATCAGCGTGGCGTGGTCTCGGCGATGCTCGGGCTGGCGCGCAACCTGGGCTTGATCACCGGGGCGGCGGTGATGGGCGCGGTGTTTGCGCTGGCGGCGGGGGATCCGACGCAGGCGCCTGCAACGGCGATCGCCAGCGGCCTGCACACCACCTTCGGCGTTGCCACAGCGCTGATGCTGCTAACCCTGATCATCAGCCGAGTGCAAGCCACCACCCGCGATAGCGTCAACACAGCCCAACCCCTGTAGGAGCTGCGGCGCGCTGCGATCTTCTGATCTTGATCTTAAAAACGAAGATCAAAAGATCGCAGCGTTCCGCAGCTCCTACAGGGAGGGGGGTGTCTGATGGCGGGCGGGGAAGAAGAGTTCGAAGCAGGTTTCGCCGTTTTGGACAACATCAGGCTACTGGGCGATTCGCACGGCAAACCGACAGCTGAATGACAAAGTTGTAATGAATCCCCCTGTAGGAGCTGCCGCAGGCTGCGATCTTTTGATGTTGATTGTAAAAACAAGATCAAAAGATCGCAGCGTTCCGCAGCTCCTACAGGGGGGGGTGTGCTGGGTCAGCTTGCGTGGGTGTTGAGGATGCTCGCCACTTGCTGCGGCTGGCAGTTGAGGTACGGCGAGGATTTCAGCCAGCGCTGATCGGGATACCAGGAAAACATGAACTGGCCATTCTTCAGCCGGTCGATCACTTGCCTGGCAATTTGCGGACGCACCGCCGGGCAACCCTGGCTGCGACCGATGCGGCCCTGACGCTTGCTCCACAACGGGTTCACGTAACTGGCGGCATGGATGACGATGGCGCGGTCGCGGGCCATGTCATTGAAACCCGGCTCCAGGCCGTCCATGCGCAGCGAATAACCGTGGGTGCCGCTGTAGCTTTCCTGCGTGCGGAACAGGCCGAGGCTGGACTGGTAACTGCCTTCGACATTGGAAAACTGCGTAGCGAAGTTTTCCCCGGAATTGGAGCCGTGGGCGACCAGGTCGCGTAGCACCAGTTTCTTTTTGCTCAAGTCAAAGATCCACAAGCGGCGTTCGGTGGACGGCTGCGAATAGTCGATGATTGCCAGGTGACGGGACGGTTTCGCGCCGTTATTGACCGCGCACTGCATGGCGTTCAATGCACCTTTCAGCGCCTGGGGATTGAGTTCTGGCGCGGCGTGCGCGAGGCTGGTGAAGAGAACCGGCGATGGCTTGCCGGCGGCAAAAGCTGGACTGGTCACAGCGACAAGGGTCGCGGTGGTCAGCAGAAGTCGGCGCAAAAACGTCAACATTTATAAAGTGTCCTCACTTGCTACCCATTTGGCACTTTGGCTCCTGACTCCCAGTCGACCCTGCCACGCCCGAAGATCGAGCCTGACTGTTCAGCGCACCTGATGTAAGGTTGACCGTCATCAAGACGGCCATGGATTGGAGTAAAGCAGTTGTTCAAAAAGTACGCATGCTACTTGAGCATTTGTTTGCTCGCAGCGCCGTTTGTCGCTTGTGCCGAGGAGTCGCTGCCACCGCTGCAGACACTGCCGACGCCAGCGGCGCAAATGCCCGTCGAGCCGCAGAGTCCGCTGCAGGCCGTTTTGCTCAGTCTGCCGCAGGCGTGCCCGGCGGTTGCCGCGCATCTCAATGGCCCGGCGCTGGTGCAGATGCAGGCGTTCTATGAACAGCAGGACTGGATGCCGGTGTGGGCGCGCGAGTCCGGACGATTGCAGGCTTTGCAAGGGCAATTGCAGCTGTTGGCCGATGATGGCCTCAACCCAAAACGCTATTCGGTGGCGGCAGTGCCTCCGCAGGACGGCGAATTGTGCGCCGACATCGACATCAGCCACTACTACCTGCAAGCCCTGCAGGATCTGCATTACGGCCGTCTGCTGCAGTCGCATTTCGAGCCGCTGTGGCACGCCGATGACAGCCCGCGCGACCGTCAGGCGGAATTGTTGGCCATCGCCGTACCGGGCATGCAGGACATTCCTGCGGCGTTCGATCTTGCTCGCCCGCGCCTTGCGCAATATCAGAACCTGCGCCACCTCTATGCCGCGCAACGGCTCACAGCCTTGCCGCAATGGCAATCAGTCGGCAGCGGCCCGTTGTTGCGTCCGCAGATGGAAGACAAACGCGTGCCGGAACTGGCCCAGCGGCTGTTCAACGAAGGCTATCTGACCCACGCCGTCGGCACGCCCGGCAATGCCTACGAGGGTGTGCTGGTGGAGGCGGTGAAGAGTTTCCAGGCCAATCATTCGTTGCAGGCTGACGGCGTGGTCGGGCCGGGGACGATTGCCGAACTGAACATCAGTCCGCTGACTCGGCGCGAGCAATTGCGCGTCAACCTTGAGCGGTTCCGCTGGATAGCTCAGGACATGGAACCCGATGGTTTGCTGGTCAACGTCGCCGCTGCCGAATTGACCCTGTATCAGGGTGGCCAACCCGTGTGGCAAACCCGCACCCAGGTCGGCCGGGCCGAACGCCAGACGCCGTTACTCAAATCCCGCGTCACGCGCCTGACCCTGAACCCGACCTGGACCGTGCCGCCGACCATCTGGAAGGAAGACAAACTGCCGGCGATCCGCAAGGATCAGACCTTCCTCAGCCGCCAGAATCTGCAAGTGCTCGACGCCAACGGCCAGCCTCTGGCGGCAGCGGACATCGACTGGGACAACCCGGGCAACATCCTGTTGCGTCAGGATGCCGGGCCGCGCAACCCGCTGGGGCAAATGGTCATACGCTTCCCCAATCCGTTCTCGGTGTACCTGCATGACACGCCGAGCAAGGCACTGTTCGACAAAGGCCCACGAGCGTTCAGCTCCGGCTGCGTGCGAGTCGAACACCCGATGCAACTGCGCGACCTGCTGCTGAGCCCGGCGGAAAAGGCCCGCACCGAAACCTTGCTCGCCACCGGCACCACCCACGAGTTCCGCCTCTCGGCACCGGTGCCGATCCTGATGACCTACTGGACCGCGCAAGTTGGCGACGATGGCCACGTGCGTTACGCGCCGGACATCTACAGCCGCGACAGCGCATTGCTCGCAGGCCTCGACCGCGCCCATTGATCCCAATGTAGGAGCTGCCG
>NZ_AKJD01000069.1 GCF_000282515.1 Pseudomonas sp. GM80 | reverse complement strand
CCGAAGGCTGCGATCTTTTGATTTTGTTTTTTAAAAGCAAGATCAACAGATCGCAGCCTGCGGCAGCTCCTACAGGGGTGTGTCAGTTCTTCGAGATTTCGCCGGCTGGCAGTGTTTCCTTGCTGCGCCAGTGTGGCAGGGAGTTCCAGTAGCGCTCGCCCTTGGCGTCGTCGTACATGCCTTCCCAGCGCGAGATAACCAACACGGCCAGCGCGTTACCAATCACGTTCAGCGCAGTACGGGCCATGTCCATGACGCGGTCGACACCGGCGATGAACGCCAGACCTTCCAGCGGAATACCGACGCTGCCCAGGGTGGCCAGCAACACCACGAAGGACACGCCCGGTACGCCGGCGATGCCTTTGGAGGTGACCATCAGGGTCAGCACCAGCAGCAATTGCTGGCTGATCGACAGGTCGATGCCGTACAGCTGCGCGATGAAGATTGCCGCGATCGATTGGTACAGGGTCGAACCGTCGAGGTTGAACGAGTAACCGGTCGGCACCACGAAGCTGCAGATGGCTTTCGGTGCGCCGTAGGCTTCCATCTTCTCGATCACGCGCGGCAGCACGGTTTCCGAGGAGGCGGTGGAGTAGGCCAGCACCAGCTCATCCTTGAAGATGCGCATCAGCTTGAACACCGAGAAACCGAACATCTTGGCGATCAGGCCCAGCACCACGAAGGCGAAGAAGGCGATGGCGAAGTAAACCAGGATCACCAGCTTGGCCAGCGGCACCAGCGAGGCGAAACCGAAGTTGGCCACGGTCACCGCGATCAGAGCGAATACGCCGATCGGCGCATAGTTCATGATCATGTGGGTGACTTTGAACATGCTTTCCGAAACGCCCTGGAACATCTTCACCAGCGGCTCGCGCAGGTCCGACTGCAGGCTCGACAGACCGAGACCGAACAGCACGGAGAAGAAGATGATCGGCAGCATTTCGCCGCGAGCCATGGCCGCGAAGATGTTCGACGGGATCAGGTTAAGGATGGTCTCGATGAACGCGTGTTCATGCTGTACCTCGGCGGCAGTCGCCTGGTACTTGGAGATGTCCACGGTGCCCAGGGTGCTCATGTCGATGCCGGCACCCGGATGGAACAGGTTGGCCAGCAGCAGGCCGACGACGATGGCGATGGTGGTGACGATTTCGAAATAGATAATCGTCTTCAGGCCGATACGCCCGAGCTTCTTGGCGTCGCCCACGCCGGCGATGCCGACAATCAGGGAAGAGATGACGATCGGGATCACGATCATCTTGATCAGACGGATAAAGATATCGCCTGCCGGTTGCAGGACGTTGCTGATCCACCAGGCTTTTTCGGCACTGAAGTGGTTGAGCAACGCACCAATTGCAATACCCAAAACCAGACCGATGAGGATCTGCCAGGCGAGGCTAATTTTTGCCTTCTTCATTATCTTTACCCTTACTTGCGTTTGACTCAGGCACATGCAGGAACTGGAACGCTCTTTAGCGGAAAAGTCTGTGCATCTGCCTCCGTATAAGGTGCCCCGAAGCGCGTGTTTACGGCTCTTCGGCAGGCGAAAAAAGGCGCAACTATTCCGATGCAAGGTTGCGCCGTCTAATGCCGTAAACGCCTACCCTATGCCGAATCGGCATGAGCTTTTTTAATTGAAACTGGCGTCCCAACCGGTTCGATTGTGACATTTCGGCCGGCATAAGTGCCGTGAACCGGCCATCACAGCGTAGGTTGGTTATTTTTTGAACGAGAAAAATCAACGAAAAATTTAGGAAAAAGCCTACGTGGGAAGCCTAGAAGTCCCACTGTTTAAAAGGTTTCTTTGTCGATATACGGTCGCCAGGAAACACCGCGTAATGTTTTCGCGCGCAGTGTCGACGATAAAAAAGGCGAGCTGGACGCTCTGGATCAATGTTTTGCTGAAAAGGAAGCTCAACGCAAGTCCGTCGATCTGCTGTGAGTCGGCGAACCTGCGATGCAGCTTTTACTTGCCCTGACCCGGCCCTCGCGCAGGCACTCCCTGTACCCGTAGGTCACTCCGACCCTGTAACAGTCAGAACGTCCCGGCCCCTTGGTCATGCGCCGAGCCTCCTCGGATCGGTGCAATGGAAGGCAGCAGGGCTGCTGCCTTCATGTTCAATACCAGTTCGGATCTTTCTTCAGGGTTTCCATCAGCAGATCCTGCATGCCCTGATCGGGTTTGCCGAGGAAGCGGTAGGTGGCATGTCGCGTGGGCGACTTGTCGGCCGGCAGTCCTTCGGGCACATCGACGAGCATGGCGTAAGCGTCTTTCTTGTCGAAACTGAAGGCGACGATCAAACGGTGGTTGAGGCACTTGTCCGCAGATTCGCAGAGCGGCCCGACCAGATATTGATCGCCGTCTTCAGTCACGGCATTCATCTGTTGGTCTGGCGTGCCGGACAGGTTCATTACCCATTCCGGCAGGCGTTCTTCCTTCTTCACCACGCCTTCCCACGTTTCGCGATATTGCGGGTCGGAACTCAACAGTTCGTTGACCCGCGCCTGGCCATCGTTGGCCGCCATCGCCATGGCACTACCGCCCAGAAGCAGGGCGGCTGCCAGTGTTTTTAAAACAGTCATCGTTAACCTCGGCCGCGACGGCCAAAGAAGAAGGAAGCGATGAACATCACCAGGAACACGACAAAGAGAATCTTGGCGATACCCGTGGCGGTGCCCGCGATACCACCGAAGCCCAGTACTGCAGCGATGATGGCAATGATCAAGAATGTGATTGCCCAGCTCAACATGGTGATTCTCCTTACTTCTCTATTTAGGGATATTGCGTGTTCCGGCGCATCGCGCCTGAATCCGTTTGTTCAATCAGAAAACCCAGCGCTCTTCACGTGGCATTTGATCCAGTGGCTGCGCCTGGTCGACATCGACCATGCGCATCGTCGCGTTGTCATCCTGGACACTGCTGCTGACAGCGCTGAAATGACTCTGGGTAGCGTGCTGCATGGAAATCAGCGGTGCTTCCGGCTGCTGGCTGTTTTCCCAGCGCAGGTATTGCTGGCAAGCAATCAGGGTGATCAACAGCGCAAGTACGCCAAACAGAGCTTGTTGCAGATGCAGTGGCGAGATGCGTACTTGAGCGGCGCGTTGGCGAGTCATCCTGGGTTCCTCACTCTTATTCGGTTGGGGCAGTTCTGATCTGCCCGGGCTGAATGAGTTATTGCAGCCTGCATGCCAGTTTTTTCATTGAAAAATATTCAATAAAATCAATAACTTAAAAGAGATGCGAAAAGAGTTGGCGACGCATCCTGCACGATGGGTCGTCTGGGATCGTGCGCAATGCACGATTTTTTCGTAGGAGAATTCATTCTTATGGAATTGAGAGCAGGGCGCAGATGTCAGAAAAGGACGCAAGCAATGTCCTGTAAACCGCTGATTGTTTAAAAAACCAACAAAATCAACGTATTGGCCGTAATGGCAGGAGAGAGCTACCCTCCTATGGCTGGCATCGTTCAGAATCAACCATGCAACTTGCCCGATTTTTCCGGGACTAACCTCAGACCAATCACTATGGAGCGTAGGAAAAATGGAATCTGCCACTGAGCATCAAGGCCGCATTCTGCTGGTGGACGACGAATCCGCCATCCTGCGTACCTTCCGTTATTGCCTTGAAGACGAAGGCTATACGGTGGCTACCGCCAACAGCGCGGCTCAGGCCGACGCACTGCTGCAACGCCAGGTCTTCGATTTGTGCTTCCTTGATTTACGCCTGGGCGAAGACAACGGTCTCGATGTACTGGCGCAAATGCGCATTCAGGCACCGTGGATGCGCGTGGTGATCGTCACCGCGCATTCGGCTGTCGATACCGCTGTGGATGCTATTCAGGCGGGCGCCGCTGATTATCTGGTCAAGCCGTGCAGCCCTGATCAGCTGCGTCTGGCTACCGCCAAGCAGCTGGAAGTGCGCCAGTTGTCGGCGCGCCTCGAAGCGCTTGAAGGCGAGATCCGTAAACCGAAGGACGGTCTCGACTCCCACAGCCCGGCGATGAAGGTCGTCCTGGAAACCGCGCGCCAAGTCGCGGGCACCGACGCCAACATTCTTATCCTTGGTGAATCCGGCACCGGTAAAGGTGAGCTGGCCCGTGCGATTCACGGCTGGAGCAAGCGCGAGAAGAAATCCTGCGTGACCATCAACTGCCCGTCGCTGACCGCAGAACTGATGGAAAGCGAGCTGTTCGGTCACAGCCGTGGTGCGTTTACCGGGGCCAGCGAAAGTACGCTGGGTCGAGTCAACCAGGCCGACGGCGGTACGCTGTTTCTCGACGAGATCGGCGATTTTCCGCTGACATTGCAGCCAAAGTTGCTGCGCTTCATTCAAGACAAGGAATACGAACGCGTAGGTGACCCGGTCACCCGTCGCGCCGACGTGCGTATTTTGGCGGCGACCAACCTCAATCTGGAGGACATGGTCCGTGACGGTCGTTTCCGTGAAGACCTGCTGTATCGCCTGAACGTCATTACCCTGCACCTGCCGCCGTTGCGCGAGCGTGCCGAGGACATCCTCACGCTGGCTGATCGCTTTCTGGCGCGCTTCGTTAAAGAGTACGCACGTCCGGCGCGTGGGTTCAGCGACGAGGCTCGCGAGGCACTGCTCGGCTACCGCTGGCCGGGCAACATTCGTGAGCTGCGCAACGTGGTCGAGCGCGCGAGCATCATCTGCCCGCAGGAGCGCGTGGAGATCAGCCATCTCGGCATGGCCGAGCAACCGGCCAACAACGCGCCTCGGGTCGGCGCCGCGCTGAGTCTGGACGAGTTGGAAAAAGCCCACATCGGCGCGGTTCTCGCCACCGCCGGCACCTTGGATCAAGCAGCGAAAACCCTCGGCATCGACGCCTCGACCCTGTATCGCAAGCGCAAGCAGTACAACCTGTGAGTGCCGGGCGATGAAACTGGCGATGAAGTTGCGCACGCGGTTGTTCCTGAGCATTTCCGCCTTGATCACCGTGGCCTTGCTCGGGTTGCTGCTCGGGCTGGTCAGCGTGATGCAGATGGCCGGTACACAGGAAACCACGCTGCGTAACAACTTCGTCACGCTCGATCTGGGCCTCAAGCTGCGACAAACTTTGGGTGATCAACTGGTCATCATGCTTGCCGAAGAGCCCGATCCGGTCGCGTTCGAGGCGTCCAAACAGCAATACCTCAAGTTGCTCGATGACGGTATCGCCCAAGAGCACATCGGCGATGGTCGCCAGTATGGTTTCAGTCAGGCCAAGGCTGATTACCTGAGTTTTCTTCAGGCCTTCGATGTGTCCCGTGACCCGGCGACGGCGTTGAGCAGCAACGCCAATCTCAGGGAGCGCTTCAACACGCTGCGTAACGGGTTGATCACCGAACACAAGCATGCGCTGGACAACATCAACGCGGTCCAGCATCAAGCGCGCGACCGTGCACTGTTGATTGCCGGCCTGCTCGGGCTGGTAGGGCTGGCGGTGTTGATCATCGGTTTCGTCACCGCGCACGGTATCGCTCGACGCTTCGGTGTGCCGATCGAAGTCTTGGCGAAAGCGGCGGACAACATTGGTCAGGGCAACTATGAAGTGACCCTGCCGATTTCCTCGGCGATGGAAGTGAACCTGTTGTCGCGTCGCTTCGGTTTGATGGCCGAAGCGCTGCGTGAGCACCAGGCCACCAACGTCGACGAGCTGCTGGCCGGCCAGCAGCGTCTGCAGGCGGTGCTCGACAGCATCGACGATGGTCTGCTGATGATTGACCGCGAAGGTCATCTGGAACACCTCAACCCGGTGGCTCAACGCCAGTTGGGTTGGGACGATGATCGACTCGGCCAGGGTTTGGGCGCGGCGCTTGAGCGGCCGGAGCTGGATGCGCAGCTGCAACTGGTGCTGCGCGGCGGCACGCTGGAGCGCGCGCCGGAGGATTTGAGCATTGAGGTCGACGGCGAATCGCGCCTGCTGACTTACAGCCTGACGCCGGTCAGCCACACCCAAGGTCATATCCTCGGCGCGGTGATGGTGTTGCACGACGTCACCGAGCAGCGCGCGTTCGAGCGGGTGCGCAGCGAGTTCGTCCTGCGCGCCTCCCATGAGCTGCGCACGCCGGTCACCGGCATGCACATGGCGTTCGGCCTGTTTCGCGAGCGGGCGAAGTTTCCGGCGGAGTCACGCGAGGCCGATCTGCTTGATACCGTGAATGAGGAAATGCAGCGCCTGATGCAGTTGATCAACGACTTGCTGAATTTCTCGCGCTACCAGAACGGGTTGCAGAAACTCACGCTGGCACCGTGCTCCATCGAAGATCTGCTGGCGCAGGCCCAGCTGCGTTTCGCCGAGTCGGCGGCGGCCAAAGGCATCGCCCTGGAGGTCGAAGTGCAAGGCCCGCTGCCGCGTTTGCAGGCCGATCAGGCGCAGCTCGACCGCGTGCTCGACAACCTGATCGACAACGCCCTGCGCCATACCGCCCGCGACGGATTGATTCGTCTGCAGGCGCGGCGACACGGCGAGCGGGTGATCATCAGCGTCGAGGACAATGGCGAAGGCATTGCCTACGGCCAGCAGGGGCGGATCTTCGAGCCCTTCGTCCAGGTCGGGCGCAAGAAGGGCGGAGCCGGGCTCGGCTTGGCGCTGTGCAAGGAAATCGTCCAGTTGCATGGCGGGCGCATGGGCGTGTATTCGCGGCCGGGGCAGGGCACGCAGTTCTATATGGCGTTAGCCGTTTAGGCTTCGTCGTCCATGCGCCGACCGGCGAGCCGGCGGCCGCGCGTGATCAGTTCGATGAACTGCACCGCGCTCAGCGCATGGGCAAACAGCCAGCCCTGACCGAACTTCACGCCTTCGCTGCTGAGCAATTGCGCTTGTGATTCCAGTTCGATGCCTTCGGCAATCACCTTCAGGTCCAGCGCTTGCGCCATGTGAATAATGTGCGGGGCGACGCCGCTGCTGGCGGCGTCATGGCCGAGGGCGTCGATAAACGCCTTGTCGATTTTCAGGCAGTCCACCGGCAGGGTCTGCAGGTAGGCGAGGCTGCAATAGCCGGTGCCGAAATCGTCGATCAGCACCTGATGGCCAACATCACGCAGGGCTTGCAGGTTTTCCCGCGCGACCACCACATCAATCAAACCGCGTTCAGTGACCTCGAAGGCAATCTGTCGTGCGGCGACCCGGTGCAAGGTCAGCAAGCGCGCCATGACCTGGCCGATGCGCGGCACCATGACGTCGCACGCCGCCAGGTTCACCGAGATATACAGTTGTGGGTTGGCGCGCAATACCGGACCCAACTGCTCGAGCAAACGCTGCAGGACAAAGTCGGTCATTTGCCGAATCTGCCCGGTGTTTTCCGCCATCGGGATAAACAGGTCGGGGCTGGTCAGCGTGCCGTCCGGGCGGCGCCAGCGCAGCAGGGCTTCGGCACCGACGCAGTTGCGGCTGTCGAGGTCGAAGATCGGTTGATAAAGCACCTGCAACTCGCCGCGGCGGATCGCGCCGTGAAGCTCGGCATCCAACGATTGCCGCTGGCGCACCAGCAGGAAGGTGAGAAAGCCGACAATCGCACCGGCCACCAGGCAGACCGGAATCATCCACCACCAAATGGTGGGGATGTGCATGCCGGTGCGCGGCGTGATCAACACCAGCTGATATTCCGGGTTGTCGGTGGGCATGCGGTAGATCAATCGCGTTTGCGTGACTTGCAGGGCATCGCGACCTTTCGGTGGCCAGTTTGCCGTCGGCGGCCAGTCCTGCTCGGTACCCAGTACCGGGATTGCCCGGGAGCCATGGTCGAGCACCACCAACAGGCTGCTGCCAGGCGACAGGTCGACCATGTCGGTCAAATGGCCGCGCGAGGTGGCCACACGAAAATTTCCCCGACCCAGCATCAGCGCGGCGCGGTTCTCGTCGGGTTCGGTGGTGGTGTTCAGCCAGTAGCTGTAGGTCGGGCCTTTGATGTCTGGTGCGCGGACAACCGATAAGCCTTCCTGGCGCGGCCGGTTCGAACAGATCCGCGAGGCGTCCATATAAGCGGCTTCGTAAACGAAGCGATAGTTGAAGGTGACTTGTTGCAAGGTGGCGATCATTTCGTCGTCGCAACTGCGCAACGGTTGCGCTTCGAGGTCGTCGAGACTTTCGCGCAACTGGCCGAACAATTGTTCGAGGCGAGCGAGGAAACGTTCGCCTTGCGCGTTCATTTCCCGGCTCTCGTTTTGCTCGACCTGATGCATCGCCACGAACATTGCGCCGGCGATCAGCAGGCAGGCACTGAGGACAGCCGCGATCATCGCCAAAAACCATGGGCGATAAAACCAGCTACGCAGCGTCTCTCGGGTAGCAACCATCATGGAATATCCGAAGAATTACCAATGAGTTATAGCTGCTGATTGCAATTTCGCCCTGACCGTCGGGCGGGCGTCATTATTTTGTCTGATTGAGCACCAACAACAGCGCTGCCGTTTGCGCATCCGGCGTACCGTCGAAGCGCGAAGGCCGGAAGTGCATCTGGAAAGCGGCAAGGACGTGGCGAGTGGCGACGTCGAGTTCGCCGGTCTGCGGCGTGTCGTAGCCAAGGTGCGCCAGTTGCGCCTGGAACCAGCTGACGCTCGGCAGTTCGCTGCTGTTGAACACGGCCTGTTGGCGTGCCACGGCTTGCTCGTTGGGCCACACGCCAAGGCCTTCAGCGGCAAGGCGCTGCCACGGGAACAGCGGGCCCGGATCGAGCTTGCGCAGCGGCGCGATGTCGCTGTGGCCGATGATGTGGCGCGGGCTGATGCCGTTGCGTTTGCTGATGTCCTTTAGCAGGGCGATCAACGATTGAATCTGTGCTTCGCTGTATGGATACCACAGGCGCCCGGTCGGGGTGTCCTTGAAGCCCGGATTGACGATTTCGATGCCGATCGAGCTGGAGTTGAGCCAGGTGCGGCCCTGCCATTGGCTTTCGCCGGCGTGCCAGGCGCGCTGGTTTTCATCCATCAGTTTGTAGACGGTGGCGCTCTTGTCGTCGCCGATCAGGTAATGGCTGCTGACTTCGCCGTGGGTCAGCAATTGCAGCGAACGCTCCAGCGATGTCGAGGTGTAGTGGACGATCACAAACTGGATGCGGCTATCGTAATTGGCCGAAGGGTGGCTGGTGTCATAACGCGGGCTGCTGGCGCAACCGGCCAGAACGAGCAGCGAAGCGAGGAGGGCAAAGAATTTCATGGCAGAGGACAATACACGCAAGACAGTAATGCAACAGTGTAACGTACTGCCTTGCGTCTCGACGGTCAGCGGGCGGATTTAAACAAAATGGAACACATTGCTTAGCCCAGCTCGACCCGGTTGCGCCCTGCATTTTTCGCGCGGTACAGCGCCTGATCGGCTCTTTTCAGCACCAGATCGCTGTGTTCTCCCGCTCGGAAGGACGCCAATCCCATGGAAATGGTGATGGTCACGCGTTCGCCCTTGAAGTGGAACGGGCAAGCTTCGATGGCCGCACGCAGGGTTTCCAGCAGCTTGGCACCGACTGCCGGTGGCGTGGCCGGCAGCAACAGCACGAACTCTTCACCGCCGAAACGGGCAATGAAGTCAGTGCCGCGCAGGCGCTTGCGCAGCACGGTGGCGATAATCTTCAACACTTTGTCACCGGCCAGATGACCGTAGTTGTCGTTGATGCGTTTGAAGTGATCAAGGTCGAGCATCGCCAGGCTCAAGGTATTGCCGTGTTGTTGCCACTGCTTGATTTCATGCTCAAGGCGCTCGCTCCATGCGGCGCGGTTGGGCAAGCCGGTGAGCGGGTCGATCAGGGCTTTCTGCCGTTGCACTTCAAGGTGCTCGCGGAAACCCTGGGCTTCCTGTTCCATGTGCGCCACGCGTTCGGACAGGCTTTTAAGCCGTGTCGCGACTTCCTGTTCACGGGCATCGCGCTGCTTCTGGTGTTGATCCATGGTGCCGAGCAGGCCTTCGAGGTGATTCTCCAGGACGTGCTTGAGGTCATCCAGATCGGCGGCTTCCTGCACGCTGGTCTGCAAACCGTCGACCTGCTCGCGAATTTGCGTGTCCATTGCCCGCGCCGCCGAGCTGTTGTCGGCATGGCCTTCACTGGCGGCCTGCAGGTTGCTCTGGAACGCTTCGAGGCGTTCGTTGAGCTGTTGCAGATAGACTTCGAATTCGTGTTGACCGCTGTCGGTAATCGCCAGCATCAAGGTGGCAAGATCGTCGAGGATCGGGATCAGTTCGTACCAGTTCAACCCATGTTGCAAACGTTCGCGCATTGCCTCGGCTTGCGGGCGGTGGCGTTCGGGCAAGGTCAGGTCGTCGAGCAGGCCGATCAAGGTGTCTTCGATGTGCTTGGCCACGGAGCTGTAAGACGGCTCCGGGGAATCCGGCAGGGCGAACAGGATGTCGTGCTCGGATTGCTCCGGGTCGATGGCCGCCAATGCCTGCGCGATAGGTTCGGGCAGCGGCAGGCTGTCGAGAATCAGCGGAACGGGATCGCCGGGGTGGATCAATTCGTCCGGATTGAAGGGGGCGGGTGCAATCGCCGCCGGCGCCTGCGCGAAAACTGGTTCCAGTTCGGGCTCCAGAGGCAGGGCTTCGGTCTCGGCCGGGGTGCTGGGCGCTTCGTTGAGCACGGTCGGCGGGACGAAGGCAACCACTGGCGGTTGCGTTGAAGTCTCGGGTGCGGGTGTCGCTGGTTCGATGGCTGGTGCAGTTTGCTGAACGGGCGGCGTCGTTGTAATCACCGGTTCAGTAGCTGCGACGGGGGTCGTCTGCTCGGGCACTGTATCGGCTTGCGGCGCAACGGGTGAGGGCGCCGCCGGCACGGACGCGGCCGCCGGAGCTGGTGGTGCTTCTGGCGTTGGGGCGGGCGTTTCTTCGTTTTCCCGGCTGCCAAACAGTCGCTGCAACAATCCCGGACGCCCCGGCTCAGCTGGCGTTTCCAGCTGGCTCAACGCCTTGCCCTGCAAGCCACTCAGTTCGCTGAGCAGCAGCGGCATCTCGCGCGCCTGGCCGACGCGGCCATCCAGTTGTTTGGCGAATTTCTTCAGCGGTTGCGCCACTTCCCGGGGCAACGGCAAGGCCTGCAACTGAGCCACCAGTGAGGTCAGCGCCGTGCTGACCTGATCGATGCGTGTTTCGCGGCGCTGCTCGGAATCGAGCACGGCTTTTTCCAGGCGCGGCAACAGGGCGGCGAGGCCGGCATCCATGTCGTCGGTGCGCACCACGTCGCGCATCTCTTTCATGCACTGATCGACGACCTTGTCGGTGCCTTCGGCCGCCAGCGTGCTGCGCACCAGCCCGCGACGCAGCAAGTCGAGCCTGGCGGCCCAGCGCCGTTCGAGCTTGTCCTGCTGTTCGATGCTTTTGAGGTACTTCTCTTTCCAGCGCTGGGCGTCGTCGCTCATTCAGGGGTTCCGCGAGGGGCAGGACTCATCGCGGGCAATGCATCGGCCGTAAGCGAACCCGGCAGACGAATCTCTACCGCGACCGGCAGGTGATCGGAAATCGGTTGGGCCAGCACTTGGACTCTTTCCAGGGTCAGGGTCGGGCTGAGCAAAATATGATCAAGGCAACGCTGCGGGCGCCAGCTGGGGAACGTCGCTTCCAGCTGTGGGGCCAGCAGGCCAAGATCGCGTAACGGTGAGTGTTGTAGCAGATCGCTGGCGTGGGTGTTCATGTCGCCCATCAACACTTGGTGTTTATAGCCACCAATCAGCTCACGAATATAGGCCAGTTGCAGGCTGCGCGTTCGCGCGCCGAGGGCCAGGTGCATCATCACCACCACCAGTGCCTCCGGACCTTCGCCGAAACGCAGCAGAATCGCGCCACGACCTTTCGGGCCGGGCAGGGGATGATCCTCGATCGCCCACGGCTTCAGGCGACTGAGCACGCCATTGCTGTGCTGGGCCAGTCGACCGAGGTTGCGATTGAGTTGTTGATACCAGTAGGGGAAGGCGCCGAGGTGGGCCAAGTGTTCGACCTGATTGACGTAGCCCGAACGCAGGCTGCCGCCATCGGCTTCCTGCAGGGCGACCAGATCGAAGTCGCCGAGCAGATCGCCGATCTTTTGCAGATTGCCCGAGCGCCCATTGTGCGGCAGCAGATGCTGCCAGCTGCGCGTCAGGTAATGTCGATAACGCTCGGTGCTGATGCCGACCTGGATATTGAAACTGAGCAGGCGCAGACGCTGGTCCGCGGGCAGGCCCGTTGACGCCAGGTGATGCTCGTTGACCTGCGGATCATGCAGGCCAACGAGGCGTTCAGACTTCCAGCGGCGCATGGCGGTTGCCGCGCTTAGTTGGCAGCAGCCTTGGTTGCCGCTCGCTCTTTGGCGACCAGTTGATCAGCCAGTTGCAGCGCTTGTTCGGCACCACCGGCAGAGCCGATGTCGAAGCGGTACTTGCCGTTGACGATCATGGTTGGCACCCCGGTGATTTCATACTTCTTGGCCAGTTCACGCGCCTTGACGATCTGACCTTTGATGGCGAACGAGTCGAAGGTGGCGAGGAACTTGTCCTTGTCCACGCCTTGGGTGGCGAGGAAGTCAGCCATGTCGTTCTTGTCGGTCAGCTTTTTGTGTTGTTTCTGGATTGCTTCGAAAACCGCCGCGTGAACCTTGTGCTCGACACCCATGGCTTCCAGGGTCAGGAACATCTGGCCGTGAGCGTCCCACGGGCCGCCGAACATCGCCGGAATACGCACGAAGTTGACGTCCTTGGGCAGTTTTTCAACCCATGGGTTGATCACCGGCTCAAAGGCGTAGCAGTGCGGGCAGCCGTACCAGAACAGCTCGACCACTTCGATCTTGCCAGGCTCTGCAACCGGAACCGGGTTGGCCAGTTCCACGTAAGGGGCGGCAGGGGCTTCGGCGGCTTGAGCGGTCACGCCGAACAGGCTGGCAGCGACGAGAGCGGCGCTGATGATCAGATTACGCATGCTTTACTCCTGGACAATTTTGGTCGCCTCGCGCGACCTGTTTTCAGACAGATCCTGGCGGGCATGAGTTCTGTAGTGTAACGGCAGCGGCCACAAAAAAGGGCGGCCAAAGCCACCCTTTTTATACTTGCTGCGACGGATTAATCGAGCGTTAACATTGCCGGAGATATCAACTCCTGCATTGAATCGCGCAACTCCCCTGTAGGCGCTGCCGAAGGCTGCGATCTTTTGATCTTCAGCCCCGCTCAACGCCCGATACGACGCGCTTAGTGCAAACCCTGAATGTAGCTGGAGACCGCCGCGATGTCTTCGTCGCTGAGGCGCTTGGCGATGGTCTGCATGGTCATGGTGTCGCCGTCGTTGGTGCGGCCACCTTCTTCCTTGCGGAAATCGGTCAGTTGCTTGGCGATGTATTGAGCGTGTTGGCCACCCAGGTGCGGGAAGCCGGCAGCGGCGTTGCCGGCGCCATTCGGCGAGTGGCAACCGGTGCAGGCTGGCAGCCCTTTGGCGAGGTTGCCGCCACGGAACAGTGCTTCACCGCGAGCGACGATCTTCGGATCGGCGGCGCCGACGCTGCCTTTCTGGCTGGCGAAGTAGGCGGCGATGTCGGCCAGATCCTGATCGCTCAGGTTGGTCAGCAGCCCGGTCATTTCCAGAACGGTGCGCTTGCCCGACTTAATGTCGTGCAGTTGCTTGGTCAGGTAGCGTTCACCTTGACCGGCCAGTTTTGGAAAGTTTGGCGCCATGCTGTTGCCGTCCGGGCCATGGCAGGCTCCGCAAACGGCGGCTTTTGCCTGGCCCGCTGCGGCATCACCGGCAGCATGGGCGAAGCCTGAAATTCCCACGGTCAACAGCAGACTCACGATCAATTTGTTCATCAGCTAATCCAACTACGGCTAAGGGTTAAGTTATGGACCGGGCTTACTCGCGCTCATCCAAAGGATGATGGCTTGGTAATCCTCGGCACTGCAGTCCATGCACAAACCACGCGGCGGCATCGCCTTGAAACCCTGGGTCACGTGTTGCACCAGCGTCCCCATACCTTTCGCCAACCTCGGCGTCCAAGCTTCCTGATCGCCTCTTTCGGGCGCCATGGGTAGTTGGCCGGAATGACAGGCACCACAAACACGGTTGTACACGGCTTCCGGATCCTGTGTAGCCTGTGCGCTGTAAAGCGGCATCAAGACTCCGGCAGCCAGCAGCCATTTCGTCATAAAACGACCTTTTCAGGGTTGAGAGCGTTCTGCGTTCTAATGCGCAATCAAAGTCTGTCGCTCTCGTGAACTTCATCCTTCGCTGGGACAAAGCACACACAAAATCTGCGGCATTATATACTGGCGTCACTGAAACGGAAGCGACACCGCGTTCCGCGCCCAATCCCGGCGCCGCCCACATCGGAAATCCCATGCAACTCAAGAATCCCATCCTCGGCCTGTGCCAACAGTCCACGTTCATGCTCAGTGCCGCCAAAGTCGATCAATGCCCTGACGACGAAGGCTTCGAAGTAGCGTTTGCCGGCCGTTCCAACGCCGGTAAATCCAGCGCGCTGAACACATTGACTCACGCCAGCCTGGCGCGCACCTCGAAAACTCCGGGTCGCACACAGCTGTTGAACTTCTTCAAGCTAGACGAAGATCGCCGTCTGGTCGACCTGCCGGGCTACGGTTACGCAAAAGTACCGATCCCGCTGAAGATGCACTGGCAGCGTCACCTTGAGGCTTACCTCGGTGGCCGCGAGAGTTTGAAGGGTTTGATTCTGATGATGGACATCCGTCATCCAATGACCGACTTCGACCTGCTGATGCTCGACTGGGCCGTTGCGGCCGGCATGCCGATGCACATCCTGCTGACCAAGGCGGACAAACTGACCTACGGCGCAGCCAAGAACACCCTGCTCAAAGTGCAGTCGGAAATCCGTAAAGGCTGGGGCGACCTGGTCACCATCCAGCTGTTCTCGGCACCAAAACGCATGGGCCTGGAAGAGGCCTACACTGTATTGGCAGGCTGGATGGAACTGGCAGACAAAGGCGCCGAGGCGGCAGCCGAGTAAGTCGGGATATGGAAATTTGTTTGTAGTGTGTTCAGGCAAGGCGAAAGGGCAGTGAAAAGCGGAGTTTAGGGGACCTAAATGAGCATTTGAGCTGATCTTTCAACGCAGCATGAACGCGCTACAGACAAATTTTGGGCAAAAAAAGCCCCGGATTTCATTGGGGAGGGAGAAATTCCGGGGTTTAAGTTCCGAACCGCTAGGGCGGGGTTCAGATATCTGCCAACACTTAACACAACATAGGAGCATCGAAGGGCTTCACCAGCCATTCAGTAACTCTGAGTAGTGTCCTTCCAGATTAGTTCAGATTTTTTTCAAAAAGCTTTGGAATAATCTCAAGTGCTTTTCGAAATATGCAGGTTTTACCGGGCTCGCCGCGACAACAGGTCGCGGCAAACCGTGTTCAAAAGGCTCAATGAGCCTCATCCCAATTGTTGCCTACACCGACTTCGACCAGCAGCGGTACATCCAGTTTCGCCGCTTCGCTCATGTGCACGCGAATTTCGGCGCTGACCTGCTCGACCAGATCCTCGCGAACCTCCAGAACCAGTTCATCGTGTACCTGCAGGATGACTCTGGCATCCAGCCCGGACGTCGCCAGCCATTCATCCACAGCGACCATGGCTTTCTTGATGATGTCGGCAGCCGTGCCCTGCATCGGCGCGTTGATCGCCGTGCGCTCGGCGGCAGCGCGTTCCTGCGGCTTGTTCGAGTTGATCTCCGGCAAATACAGGCGACGACCAAAGAACGTTTCGACATAACCCTGATCCGCTGCCTGCGCGCGGGTGCGATCCATGTACTCGCGAACCCCCGGATAACGGGCGAAGTAAGTGTCGATGTAAGCCTTGGCAGTCTTGGTGTCTACGCCGATGTCCTTGCCGAGCTTCTGCGCGCCCATGCCGTAGATCAGGCCGAAGTTGATCGCCTTGGCGCCACGACGCTGATCGGAGCTGACTTCGTGCAGTTCGACCTTGAACACTTCGGCAGCGGTGGCGGTGTGCACGTCGAGATTGTTGCGGAAGGCGTTCATCAGGCCTTCGTCCTTGGACAGGTGCGCCATGATCCGCAGTTCGATCTGCGAATAGTCCGCTGCCAGCAGTTTGTAGCCTTTCGGCGCGACGAACGCCTGACGGATACGACGACCTTCAGCGGTACGCACCGGGATGTTCTGCAGGTTGGGATCACTGGAAGACAAGCGACCGGTCGACGCCACGGCCTGATGATACGAAGTGTGGATGCGCCCGGTACGCGGGTTGATCTGCTCTGGCAGGCGATCGGTGTAAGTGCTTTTCAGCTTGCTCATCGAGCGGTGCTCCATCAGCACCTTCGGCAAGCGGTGATCGTCTTCGGCGAGTTTCGCCAACACTTCTTCAGCAGTGGACGGCTGACCCTTGGCGGTCTTTTTCAGTACCGGCAGGCCGAGTTTCTCGTAGAGAATCACGCCCAGTTGTTTCGGCGAGCCGAGGTTGAATTCTTCCCCGGCGATCTCGAACGCTTCGCGCTCCAGCGCGACCATTTTGTTGCCCAGCTCGATGCTCTGGATGCCGAGCAGCTCCGCGTCAACGAACGCGCCTTGGCGTTCGATGCGTGCGAGAACCGGCACCAACGGGATTTCGATGTCGGTCAGCACGCTGGCCAGACTCGGGATGGCGCTGAGCTTTTCGAACAAAGTCTGGTGCAAACGCAACGTGATGTCAGCGTCTTCGGCGGCGTACGGCCCGGCCTGTTCCAAGGCGATCTGGTCGAAGGTCAGCTGCTTGGCGCCTTTGCCGGCGATGTCCTGGAAGCTCACGGTGGTGTGATCCAGGTACTTCTGCGCGAGGCTGTCCATGTCGTGGCGGGTGGCGGTGGAGTTGAGCACGTAGGACTCAAGCATCGTGTCGAAGGCGATGCCGCGCACGCTGATGCCTTGGCTCTGATCACCACCGATGGCGCAGTTGGCGAGGATATTCATGTCGAACTTGGCGTGCTGGCCGACCTTGAGCTTGTTCGGGTCTTCCAGAATTGGTTTGAGTGCACGCAGCACGGTGTCGCGATCCAGCTGTTCTGGCACGCCGATGTAGGAGTGGGTCAGCGGAATGTACGCGGCCTCGTTGGCCTGCACGGCGAACGACAGACCGACCAGTTGCGCCTGCTGCGCATCGATGCCGGTGGTTTCGGTGTCGAAGGCGAACAGTTTGGCGTTATTGAGTTTTTCCAGCCAGACGTCAAAACGTGCCTGATCGAGGATGGTTTCGTACGCCGCTTCAGTCGAAGCGGCAGGCGCTTCGGCTTCTGGCGCGCTGAACAGATCGCCGGCCGGTGCAGGCTCGCTGGCCGCGCTCAATTCCAAGCGTTTGGCGTCGCGATCCAGATCATTGATCCAGCTTTTGAATTCCAGCAGCGAGTACAGCTCGTAGAGCTTGGCCGGGTCTTCCGCGCCCATTTGCAGATCATCGAGCTCAACGTCCAGCGGCACGTCGATCTTGATCGTCGCCAGTTGATAGGAGAGGAATGCCATTTCCTTATGTTCTTCGAGCTTGGCCGGCAGGGTTTTCGCGCCGCGAATCGGCAGGGTCGGGACGATGTCGAGATTGGCGTACAACTCGGTGAGGCCACCGTTGACGCCGACCAGCAAGCCGGAAGCGGTCTTCGGGCCGATGCCCGGAACGCCTGGAATGTTGTCGGACGAATCGCCCATCAGCGCCAGATAATCGATGATCTGCTCCGGTGCGACGCCGAATTTCTCCTTCACGCCTTCGACGTCCATCGAGCTACCGGACATGGTGTTGACCAAGGTAATGTGGCCATCGACCAGTTGCGCCATGTCCTTGTCGCCGGTGGAGATGACCACCGGGCGATCCGCCGCCGCGCTGCTGCGGGCAAGGGTGCCGATGACGTCGTCGGCCTCGACGCCTTCCACGCACAACAGCGGGAAACCGAGGGCGATCACGCTCTGGTGCAGCGGCTCGATCTGCACGCGCATGTCGTCGGGCATGCTTGGGCGATTGGCTTTGTATTCGGCGTACATCTCATCGCGAAATGTCCCACCCTTGGCGTCGAACACCACGGCGAACGGGCTGTCCGGGTACTGCTTGCGCAGACTCTTGAGCATGTTCAGCACGCCTTTGACCGCACCGGTCGGCAGGCCTTTGGAAGTGGTCAGTGGTGGCAGCGCGTGAAACGCGCGGTACAGGTAAGACGAACCGTCCACCAGGACGAGGGGGGCTTGGCTCATGAGCAGGATCAACCTTTTCGGCGGGTCCGGCGCTAGAATAGCGGGACCGTTGACGACAAAGGGACAAGGTTATCATGCGTACGTTAAATCGCTTGCTGCTGGTCGGTCTGATTGCTGCCTCACCGTTAGCCGCGATGGCGGCGGATGATGCGCCCGCCTCGGAGCCGGAAGTTACGATCAACACGCACACGGAAGGCGACAAGGTCATCCAGGAATACAGTCGCAGTGGCTTCGTCTACGCGATCAAGGTCACGCCAAAGGGTGGCAAACCGTATTTCCTGGTGCGCGCCGATGGCACGGACGCGAACTACATTCGCTCCGACCAGCCGGATATGCTGATTCCGTCGTGGGAAATCTTTACCTGGAAGTAAGTTTCCCGACTTTTAATCGGCGTCGCCTGACCGCGACGCCTGAACTGAGCAGTTTTTAACCATGTCTGTGTTCACTCCCCTGGCTCGGCCCGAGCTGGAAACCTTTCTCGCCCCTTACGGGCTTGGCCGTCTGCTTGATTTCCAGGGGATCGCCGCCGGCAGCGAAAACACCAATTTCTTTATCAGTCTGGAGCAGGGCGAATTCGTCCTGACCCTGGTCGAGCGCGGCCCGGTGCAGGAGATGCCGTTTTTCATCGACCTGCTCGACGTGCTCCACGAAGCCGATCTGCCGGTGCCGTACGCTTTGCGCACCACCGACGGCGTGGCGTTGCGTGAGCTGAAAGGCAAACCGGCGCTGCTGCAACCGCGCCTGTCCGGCAAGCACATCAAAATCGCTAATGCCCAGCATTGCGCGCAGGTCGGCGAGTTGCAGGCGCACCTGCACCTGGCGACGCAGGGCGAGCGCATGATCAAGCGCAAGACCGATCGTGGCCTGGACTGGATGCTGGAAGAGGGCAGCGAATTTCTCTCGCACCTGAGCGATGAGCCGCGTGCCTTGCTGCAAAATGCGCTGGATGAAATCACCGAGCGCAAAGACAAGATTCTTGCGCTGCCTCGGGCCAACATCCATGCCGACCTGTTTCGCGACAACGCGATGTTCGAAGGCACGCACCTGACCGGTTTGATCGACTTCTACAACGCCTGCTCGGGGCCGATGCTGTACGACGTGGCGATTGCCTTGAATGACTGGTGCTCGGACGAGCACGGTTTGCTCGATGGCCCGCGTGCCCGCGCATTCCTTGGCGCTTATGCGGCGCTGCGCCCGTTCACCGCGGCGGAGGCTGAGTTGTGGCCGACGATGCTGCGCGTGGCGTGTGTGCGGTTCTGGCTGTCGCGGTTGATTGCGGCGGAGCAGTTTGCCGGGCAGGACGTGTTGATTCACGATCCGCGGGAATTTGAGCAGCGCTTGGCGCAGCGGCAGCAGGTCAATACACCTTTGCCTTTCGCGCTTTAAGATCAAAAGATCGCAGCCTTCGGCAGCTCCTACATGGAATCACATAGGAGCTGCCGAAGGCTGCGATCTTTTTCTATGGGTTTACAGAGATTCCAGGCACCCGGCCAGATCGTTACCCAGCTTCTCCAACACCTGCTCATAGCCCTGAGCCGTCGCCGGTGTATACCCGCCCAACGCATCCAGCTCAGCCAGTTTCACTGGCAGGCCAGCGACCAATGTCTCCGCCAGACGCGGACGCAACGGCGGCTCGCTGAACACACAAGTCTTGCCGACTTCCTGCAAACGCTTGCGCATCGCCGCGACATGCTGTGCACCCGGCTGCACTTCCGCTGCAACACTGAATACCCCAGCGTGCTTCAGGCCGTAAGCCTCTTCAAAGTAATCAAACGCCTCGTGAAAGACGAAGTACGGCTTGCCTTCAACACTGGCCAGACGCTGCTTCAAACGCTGATCCAGCGCATCCAGACGCGCGTCAAACGCCTTGGCATTGCTCTGATAACGCTCGGCGTTGGCCGGGTCGGCAGCGCTCAAGTCTGCCGCCATCTTGTCGGCAATCACCCGCGCATTGACCGGCGACAACCACAAATGCGCATCCAGCGTGCCCGGACGGTGGTCGTGATCATGCTCGTCGGCCTCTTCCGCGTGGGAGTGGCTGTCTTCAGCAAAACGCCGCAGTTTCATCCCCGGCAGATCCTGCACGGCGACGCTCGGCAGCGTACGACCATTCAGCACGCGCGGCAGGAAACCTTCCATGTCCGGGCCGATCCAGTAGAGCAGATCGACCGATTGCACCTTCCGTACGTCGGATGGCCGCAGCGCGTAATTGTGCGGCGACGCACCCGGCGGCAGCAGCACTTCGGGAATCGCCACGCCGTCCTGCACGGCCGCTGCAATCAGCTGCAACGGTTTGATGCTGGTGAGGACTTTGACCTCGGCCTGAGCCGAACCGATCAACAGAAAACTGGCGACAAAAGCCACAAAAACAGAAAAAAGTCGGGACACGATGACCACTCAAGGAGGCGAGAACGGGTAACATAATAACGTCTCTATCAAAACTCGTCGCCGCCCATGCCTATTACACCGATTGCCAGCCGTCCCCACGACCACTCTCATTGCGTGCATAGCGCTTTGTCCGAGGCCGATACCTTGTGCGCCCAGAAAGGCTTGCGCCTGACCGCGTTGCGCCGCCGGGTGCTGGAACTGGTGTGGCAGAGCCACAAGCCGCTGGGCGCCTACGACATTCTCGCCGTGCTCAGCGAGCAGGACGGCCGCCGCGCCGCGCCGCCAACCGTGTACCGCGCGCTGGATTTCCTGTTGGAAAACGGCCTGGTGCACCGCATCTCTTCGCTCAACGCCTTCGTCGGCTGCGTCCACCCCGAGCATGCGCATCAGGGCCAGTTCCTGATCTGCCGCGATTGCCACGCCGCCATCGAACTTGAGCAAAAAGTGATCAGCGACGCGATCATCAACAGCGCCAAAGACGTCGGTTTCATCGTCGAAGCACAAACCGTCGAAGTCGTCGGCCTGTGCTCCGGTTGCCAGGGGGCTTGATGAGCAATGCGCTGATCCGTCTGGAACAGGTCGCCGTCACGTTTGCCGGGCAGACCGTGCTGGACAACATCGAGCTGAGCGTCGAGCCGGGGCAGATCGTCACCCTGATCGGCCCTAACGGCGCTGGCAAGACAACGCTGGTGCGCGCCGTGCTCGGGCTGTTGAAGCCGGACAGCGGCAGCGTCTGGCGCAAGCCGAAGCTGCGTGTCGGCTATATGCCGCAAAAACTTCACGTCGATCCGACCTTGCCGCTGTCGGTGCTGCGCTTTCTGCGCCTGGTCCCGGGCGTTGACCGTCCGCGTGCGCTGGCGGCGCTGAAAGAAGTTGGCGCCGAACACGTCATCGACAGCCCGGTGCAAAGCGTTTCCGGCGGTGAAATGCAGCGCGTGCTGCTCGCTCGAGCGCTACTGCGCGAGCCGGAATTGCTGGTACTCGATGAGCCGGTGCAGGGCGTCGATGTCGCCGGGCAAGCCGAGCTGTACAGCCTGATCACCCGTCTGCGCGATCGCCATGGTTGCGGCGTGTTGATGGTGTCCCACGATTTGCATCTGGTAATGAGCACCACCGACCAGGTGGTCTGCCTCAACCGTCACGTCTGCTGCTCCGGGCATCCCGAGCAGGTCAGCGGCGATCCGGCGTTTGTCGAACTGTTCGGCAAGAACGCGCAGAGCCTGGCGGTTTATCACCACCATCACGACCACGCCCACGACCTGCACGGTTCGGTGGTCAAAGGGCCGGTTATTGGCCAACCTCACGTTCACGGAGACAACTGCAAGCATGGCTGATTTTCTGTTGTATGCCCTGCTTGCAGGTCTGGCGCTGGCACTGGTGGCCGGGCCGCTCGGTTCGTTTGTGGTCTGGCGGCGCATGGCTTATTTCGGCGACACCTTGTCCCACGCCGCGTTGCTCGGTGTGGCTTTGGGCTTTCTGCTGGATGTCAGCCCGACCGTTGCGGTGACCGTTGGCTGCCTGCTGCTGGCGGTGCTTTTGGTGACCTTGCAACAGCGCCAACCGCTGGCGTCTGACACGCTGTTGGGAATTCTCGCACCAAGCACGCTCTCTCTCGGCCTGGTGGTACTAAGCTTCATGCATGAAGTGCGGATCGACCTGATGGCCTATCTGTTCGGCGACCTGCTGGCGATCAGCCCGACCGACCTGGCGTGGATTCTCGGCGGCAGCGCGGCGGTGCTGGTGTTGCTGGTGACATTGTGGCGGCCATTGCTGGCGATCACCGTGCATGAAGAGCTGGCCAAGGTCGAAGGCCTGCCGGTTGCAGGTCTGCGCATGGCGCTGATGTTGTTGATTGCGGTGGTGATCGCCGTGGCGATGAAAATCGTCGGTGTGTTGCTGATTACTTCACTGCTGATCATTCCGGCGGCTGCGGCACAGCGTCACGCCCGCTCGCCGGAGCAGATGGCGGTGGGCGCGAGCCTGCTGGGCATGCTCGCCGTGTGTGGCGGGCTGGCACTGTCGTGGTTCAAGGACACCCCGGCCGGGCCGTCAATCGTTGTGACGGCGGCCGCACTGTTTCTGTTGAGTTTTGTTCTGCCCCGTCGTGGGGTGTAGACTTGGCCGCTTTTTGCGCAATTAGAGAGTCGCAGGAATGAAGCCGTTCGCCTCCCGTTATCTGCTCCTTGTCGCATTTTCAGTGCTGCTGGGCGCCTGCCAAAGCACGCCGCCGGTGGCCGAAGTCCCCGATGCGCGGGCTACGGCCATCGCACAGCTGGAGCAAAGCCTGGCCAGCAGCGAACTGGCCACCGCCGAAGACCAATTAGCTGCTTTGCAGAAAGAAACTCCCAATGATCAATCCCTTGAGCAATACCAGCGGCAGCTTGCCGAAGCGTATCTGCGTCGCAGCCAGATCGTGCTGCAGAAGGGAGATGTGAATGCCGCTGCTACGGCGTTGAGCCGTGCCCGCGCGTTGATGCCGAAAGCGCCGGCGCTGACCGGTGGCGTCAACGGCGCCATCACTGAAGCGCGCAAGGCTGAGCTGGAAAAGGCTGAAGCGGCGCTGCTGGCCGCTGAGGCCAAGCCGAAAGCCAAGGTGATCGATCCGACTGCCGAGAGCACCACGGTTGCGTTGAATATCACTGATAGCCGCAAACTTCGCCGGCAACTGGATGCGATTGCCGCCGATGTAGTGAATTATGAGTGTGGGGTGACGATTCAGGCGCCTCGGACCAATGATTATCCTTGGTTGGCGACGTTGCTGACCAAGCGGGTGAAGAAATTGAATCCGGATTTTGATCTGAAGATTGTGAAGCAGACCGTGCGCACGGTGCCGGCGCAGATGGTTCTGAGTCCGCGTAAACCTTAAAAAGATCGCAGCCTGCGGCAGCTCCTACAAAGTCATTCCCTGTAGGAGCTGCCGCAGGCTGCGATCTTTTGCTTTTTAAGCCGGAATGGCTTTCGCCTTAGGCTCACGATCCCAAACCCGATGCTGCCCGATCGCCGCAAAGAACGGTTTGGTCAACGCACCCACATCCTTGCCCTCCAGCAGCCCGGCATCTTTCTCCAGCTTCAACACATCCAGCAGCTGCTTGGCTTCGCCCTGCAACGCGATTGCCTTCAAGTGCTTGTAAGCCTCCAGCACGTAATGCAACGCCACGCCGTCGCCGCTCAACGCCTTGACCGACGCCGCACCACCCGGCACAAACACCGCGTCAAAGATTACTGACGGCATGCCTTCCATCGAAGCGTCCACGGGCAGGCTTTTGCCGTCCGCCGTTTTCACCGGCGCCGAAGTCGGGCCGAGCAATTTCGCGTGCGCACCTTCCGCCGCCAATGCTTTCTTCATCGCCTCAATCGCCGCACCATCGACGCCGTTAGCAGCAAGAATCGCCACTTTTCGCGTTTTGATGTTTTCCGGCAGCAGATTCGCCTGGCTCAGTGCTGGCGAGTGATCGAACGACACCTTGCGCGCATCCACCGTGCCTTTGGCAGGTGCAGGCAGACCCAGATTGGCCGCCACACGCTTGGCCAGTTCCAGATCGATGTTAGCCAGAATCTCGTTCACCTCGCGCGCCCGGATGAACTCGCGTTCAACCTTGCCCAGCTCGAAGCTGTAGGCGGCGATAATGTGCTCTTTCTCGTGGTCGCTCATGCTGTTGAAGAACAACGTCGCTTGGGAGAAATGGTCGCTGAACGATTCGCTGCGCTGGCGGATCTTGTTTGCATCGATGCGTTCCGGATAACTCTCGAAACCACCGTCCTGCGCGGCCGGTGGTGTCTCTTTCGGCCAGCCGCCATCAATCGAGTTCGGCTCGTAGGAAGCACGGCCCTTGTCGATCACCGTACGGTGCTGCGCATCGCGCTGGCCATTGTGGAACGGCGCCACCGGGCGGTTGATCGGCAGCTCATGAAAGTTCGGCCCACCGAGTCGGCTGATTTGCGTATCGGTGTAGGAAAACAGCCGACCTTGCAGCAGCGGATCATTGGAGAAGTCGATGCCCGGCACGATGTGGCCAGGGCAGAACGCAACCTGCTCGGTCTCGGCAAAGAAGTTGTCCGGGTTACGGTTCAAGGTCATTTTGCCCAGCGGCGTGATCGGCACGATTTCTTCGGGGATCAGCTTGGTCGGGTCGAGGATGTCGAAATCGAAGTCGTGCTCGTTTTCCTCCTCGATGATCTGCACGCCGAGTTCCCATTCCGGGTAGTCGCCCATCTCGATCGCTTCCCAGAGGTCGCGACGGTGGTAGTCGGTGTCTTTACCGGCAAGCTTCTGCGCCTCATCCCAGACCAGCGAGCACGTGCCGGCAGTAGGGCGCCAGTGGAATTTGACGAAGCGCGATTTGCCCTCGGCGTTGATCAGCCGGAAGGTATGCACGCCGAAGCCCTGCATGCTGCGCAGACTTTTTGGAATCGCCCGGTCGGACATCGCCCAGATGACCATGTGCGCCGATTCCGGCACCAGCGAGACGAAGTCCCAGAAAGTGTCGTGAGCAGAGCCACCGGTGGGAATTTCATTGTGCGGCTCGGGTTTCACCGCGTGGACGAAGTCGGGAAACTTGATCGCGTCCTGAATGAAAAATACCGGCATGTTGTTGCCGACCAAGTCGAAGTTGCCTTCATCGGTGAAGAACTTCACCGCAAAGCCTCGCACGTCGCGTACGGTATCGCCGGAACCACGCGGGCCCTGCACCGTGGAAAAGCGCACGAACACCGGCGTCTTTTTCCCCGGATCCTGTAGGAAACCGGCCTTGGTCAGCGTCGAATGGTTCTCGTAGGCCTGAAAGAAACCATGCGCGCCAGTGCCGCGCGCGTGGACGATGCGCTCCGGGATCCGCTCATGGTCAAAATGCGTGATTTTTTCCCGCATGATGAAGTCTTCAAGCAGCGACGGCCCGCGCGGTCCGGCCTTGAGGGTGTTCTGGTTGTCAGCAACCTTGACCCCCTGATTGGTACGCAGGGCCTGGCCGGTGGCGTCGGAGCGAAACTTTTCCAGGCTGTCGAGTTTGGCGTTGGTGTTGGCGCGATCCGGGGTATCGGTTCCTGCCATCTGGCTTTTATCGGTCGTAGGCTTCTTGCTCATCAGTCGTAAACTCCTCGGTTGACCCCGATGCTTGTCGGGGACTCTTGAGTGGTTCCCAGGCACGGCACCCAGGGTTTTCAAGTCGCTTACTTAGTGACTGATGAGGCACTCGGGGCGTTCCTTTTTTATGACCTTTGATCTTGTTATTGCCAAATCGAAGGTTAATTGAGAAATAAATGCTAAGAACCTCTATACGGACAGGCTAAAATGCGCGCCCGGCTAACCGCTGATCCTTTTCTAACGCGCCCCACAAGGTTCGCTACGTGATCGAGTTTCAAAACGTCCACAAGACTTACCGCGTCGCCGGTAAGGATATTCCCGCGCTGCACCCGACCAGTCTCTCTATCGAGAACGGGCAGGTGTTCGGCCTGATCGGCCATTCCGGTGCGGGCAAAAGTACCCTGCTGCGTCTGATCAATCGCCTGGAAGACTCCAGTGGCGGCAAGATCTTCGTCGACGGCGAAGAAGTCACCGCGCTGGATGCCAACGGCCTGCGCCGTTTCCGCCAGCAAGTCGGGATGATCTTCCAGCACTTCAACCTGTTGGCCTCCAAGACCGTGGCCGACAACGTTGCATTGCCGCTAACCCTGGCGGGGGAGTTGTCGAGCAGCGAGGTGAATCAGCGCGTCGCCGAATTGCTCAAGCGCGTCGGCCTGTCCGACCACGCGAAAAAGTACCCGGCGCAATTGTCCGGTGGCCAGAAGCAGCGCGTCGGCATCGCCCGCGCCCTGGCAACCAAGCCGAAGATTCTGCTGTGCGACGAGGCCACCAGTGCCCTCGACCCGCAGACCACCGCTTCGGTCCTGCAACTGCTGGCCGAGATCAACCGTGAACTGAAACTGACCATCGTCCTGATCACCCACGAGATGGATGTAATCCGTCGCGTCTGCGATCAAGTCGCGGTGATGGACGCTGGCGTGATCGTCGAGCAAGGCTCGGTGGCCGATGTGTTCCTGCATCCCAAGCACCCGACCACCAAGCGTTTCGTTCAGGAAAGCGAGCAGATCGACGAGAGTGAACAGCGTGATGACTTCGCTCACGTGCCGGGGCGCATCGTGCGTCTGACCTTCCAGGGCGAAGCGACCTACGCGCCGCTGCTCGGTACCGTCGCCCGGGAAACCGGCGTCGACTACAGCATCCTTGCCGGTCGTATCGACCGCATCAAAGACATTCCGTACGGGCAATTGACCCTCGCCGTCACCGGTGGCGACATGGAGGCGGCTTTCGCCCGCTTCACCGCCGCTGACGTTCACATGGAGGTATTGCGCTAATGGAAGACCTGATCAGTTTCTTCACCAATATCGACTGGTACGAAATCTGGCTGGCCACCGGCGACACCATGCTGATGCTTGGCGGTTCGCTGCTGTTCACCGTGCTGCTCGGCTTGCCGCTGGGCGTGTTGCTGTTCCTCTGCAGCCCGCGTCAGTTGCTGGAAAGCCGTGGCCTCTACGCGTTCATGTCGTTGGCGGTGAACATCCTGCGTTCGCTGCCGTTCATTATTCTGTTGATCGTGATGATCCCGTTCACCGTACTGATCACCGGCACGTCGCTGGGCGTGGCCGGTGCGATTCCGCCGTTGGTGGTGGGTGCGACACCGTTCTTCGCGCGTCTGGTGGAAACCGCGCTGCGTGAAGTCGATCGCGGCATTATCGAGGCGACCCAGTCGATGGGCGCGACCACGCGGCAGATCATCATGAACGCCTTGCTGCCGGAAGCCCGCCCGGGCATCTTCGCGGCGATTACGGTGACGGCGATTACACTGGTGTCCTACACGGCGATGGCCGGTGTGGTCGGCGCCGGTGGTCTGGGTGACCTGGCGATCCGTTTCGGTTACCAGCGTTTCCAGACCGACGTGATGATCGTCACCGTGGTGTTGCTGTTGATTCTGGTGCAAGTGCTGCAGATGGTCGGTGATCGACTGGTCGTGCATTTCTCGCGCAAATAACCGGTTTTGTAATCAAGAGATGAGCCGGCCATTCGCTGGCAGGCGCCAGACGGGCGCTTTGAAAAGGAGTTAGCTGAATGAAAAAACTGATCGCTGCTTTTGCTGCCGTTGCAGCATTCTCGGCCCATGCCGAAACCCTGACCGTTGCTGCCACCCCGGTGCCGCACGCAGAAATCCTCGAGTTCGTGAAACCAGCCTTGGCCAAAGAAGGCGTGGAGCTGAAGGTCAAGGTCTTCACCGACTACATTCAGCCGAACGTACAGGTCGCTGAAAAGCGTCTGGACGCCAACTTCTTCCAGCACCAGCCGTACCTCGATGAGTTCAACAAGGCCAAGGGCACTAACCTTGTCGCCGTGACCGGTGTGCACCTGGAGCCGCTGGGCGCTTATTCGAGCAAGCTCAAGGATCTGAAGGATCTGCCAAGCGGCGCCAACGTGGTGATTCCGAACGACGCCACCAACGGCGGCCGTGCCCTGTTGCTGCTGGCCAAGGCTGGCGTGATCACGCTGAAGGATCCGACCAACATCCTGTCGAGCGTCAAAGACATCGCGACTAACCCGAAAGACCTGAAGATCCGTGAACTGGAAGCCGCGACCATCCCGCGCGTGCTGACCCAGGTCGATCTGGCGCTGATCAACACCAACTACGCGCTGGAAGCCAAGCTCGATCCGTCCAAGGATGCGCTGGTGATCGAAGGTAACGACTCGCCATACGTGAACATCCTCGTGTCCCGCCCGGACAACAAGGACAGCGACGCGATGAAGAAACTCGCTGCAGCACTGCACAGCCCGGAAGTGAAGAAATTCATTACCGAGAAGTACAAAGGCGCGGTATTGCCGGCGTTCTGATTTAGATTGCTGTAACGAAAAAGGGACGCCACTGGCGTCCCTTTTTTGTGTCTGAAATATCGCTCCGGTAGCACTAAATTTGTGGTGAGGGGATTTATCCCCGATGGGCTGCGCAGCAGCCCCAAATGCAGCATTTGCGCGCTAACTGGTGTGCTGCATTCAGGGGTATTGGGACGGCTGCGCCGTCCATCGGGGATAAATCCCCTCGCCACAAAGGGTTCTCGGTGCGTCCATTGGTGACTTATTTGCGGTTTAGCATCACCGGGAGTTGCGCCACCAGTTTGGCGTTGTTCAGCGGCGCACGAATAAACCCCCGCTGCGTCCCGTCCGGCCCGATCACTGCCAGATTGCCGCTATGGTCGACGGTGTAATTCGGCTTACTGGTATCCGCCGGAATAAACGGAATACTCACCGCATTCGCCACCTTCTGCAGCTCTTCAATCGAAGTCGGCGTCAAGCCAATGAACTGCGGATCAAAGTAGCCCAGATACTGCTTCAACTGCTTCGGGTTATCGCGGTTCGGGTCAACGCTGACCAGCACGATCTGCAATTTATCCACAGCGTCCTTCGGCAGTTCACTCTTGATCTGGCGCAGCTGTGCGAGGGTAGTCGGGCAGATGTCCGGGCAGAAGGTGTAGCCAAAGAACAGCAAACTCCACTTACCTTTCAACTCATTGATCGCCACCGGTTTGCCGTCCTGATCGGTCATTGTTACGTCCGGTAGATTCCTGCTCTGCGGCAGCAGAATAATGCCTGCATCGATCAGCGCCGTCGGGTCGCCCTGGCCCTTGCCGCTCAGCACTTTGTTAACGGTAAGTCCCAGGATCAGCGCGATCACGGCGACGAGGATGAAGACGGTTTTCTGGGTTCGAGTCATAGGTTCAACAGTAAGTAGTGGTCTACGAGCAGGGCGATGAACAGCAGAAACAAGTACCAAATAGAGTACTTGAAGGTGTTGATCGCCGCGTGCGGCCGAGTGCCACGGTACAGCACCACGGCCCATTGCAGAAACCTTGCGCCCAGAGCGAGCGCGCAAATCAGGTAGAGCACGCCGCTCATGTGGATCACGTACGGCAGCAGACTCACCGCCAGCAGCGCGAAGGTGTACAGCAGAATGTGCACTTTGGTGTAGTGCTCGCCGTGGGTGACCGGCAGCATCGGTATGTCGGCCTTGGCGTATTCCTCTTTGCGGTGAATCGCCAGCGCCCAGAAGTGCGGCGGCGTCCAGGCGAAGATGATCAGCACCAGCAACAACGGTTCGGCGCTGACATGGCCGGTGGCAGCCGTCCAGCCGAGCAGTGGCGGGGCGGCGCCGGCGAGGCCACCGATGACGATGTTCTGTGGCGTCGCACGTTTGAGGAAACCGGTGTAGATCACCGCGTAACCGAGCAGCGAAGCGAGCGTTAGCCACGCCGTCAGCGGATTGGTGAAAGCCAGCAACAACGCCTGACCAAGCAGCGCCAATGCCAATGCAAAGGTCAGCGCTGCTGCAGGCGAAACCCGACCTTCAGCCAACGGCCGTTTATGCGTACGCGCCATCACTGCATCGATGCGCCGATCGACCACATGATTGACCGCTGCCGCGCCGCCGGCACATAGCGCAATCCCCAGATTGCCGAACACCAGCACCGTCCATGGCACCCCGGCGCGGGTCGCGAGGAACATGCCGACCAGCGAGGTGATAAGCATCAGCACCACGACTTTCGGTTTGGTCAGTTCCAGATAATCACGCCAGATCGCCTGATGCGGACGTTCGCCAATCAGAATCGCCACGGCGTTTCTCCTTTAATAGTGATGGGCGCGGCCGCGTGTTTGCGCGGGCTCAGGCGCCAGCGTGCAAGCACCGGTTGCTTGACCCGAACCAGACTGGTGCGCGCGTGATAATTGACCAGCACCATGGTCAACAACAGCGCGGCCCCGCCGGCGTTATGCGCGACCGCCACTGGCAGCGGCAGATGGAACAACACGTTGCTGATGCCGAGGGTGATTTGCGCCGCGAGGGCGACGAGAACCAGACCGGCCAACCGCGTCATGCCAACCACTTTTAGTTGCCAGGCGAGACCGAGCAGCACCAACGTCACCAGCAACGCGCCGATACGATGAGTCAGGTGAATCGCCGTGCGCGCATCGCTGTCGAGTTGCCCGCCGAGATAATTCGGGCCGATGTGTTGAGTCAGGTGAAATCCATTAGCGAAATCCGCTGGCGGCAACCACTGCCCGTGGCAGGTCGGGAAGTCGATACACGCCACCGCCGCGTAGTTGGAACTGACCCAGCCACCCAGCGCGATCTGGCCAATCACCAACAACAATCCCGCCGTCGCCCAATACTGCAAACGCTTGGGCACGGTCAGCGCCGGCAGCACGCCGGACAATCTCAACGTCAGCAAAAACAGCAGACTCAACGTCGCAAAACCGCCGAGCAAATGCCCGGTGACCACCTGCGGCCAGAGTTTGAGCGTCACCGTCCACATGCCGAACGCTGCTTGGGCAAACACCACCGCCAGCAGAAACAGTGGCAGCTTCAACGGCTGCCCCGGATGACGACGGTTAACCCACGCGCGCCCGGCCAGAATCGAAACGAGCAGGCCGAGGGTGCCGGCGAAGTAGCGGTGGATCATCTCGTTCCAGCCCTTGTGCGCCTCCACGGGCGAGTCGGGGTAATGCAGTTCGGCATGGGCCAGTTGGGCTTCGCTTTTCGGCACGCTGATAAAACCGTAGCAGCCCGGCCAGTCCGGACAGCCGAGGCCGGCGTGGGTCAGGCGCGTATAGGCGCCGAGCAGCACCACAATCAGCGCCAGCAGGGTGGCAAACAGCGCGAGGCGAAATCCAGGTTTGGCCATGACGATGCCCTTATCCGATGTTCGACAGTTTCAGCAGGTGACGCAGGTCGTTGAGCAGATCCTTGCCCTTCACATTCGGCTCATAACGCAGCACGAGATTGCCGTGGGGGTCGATGATCCACAGTTGCGGCGTGGCTTTGTCGCCCGTGGTTTTACTGAACACAGCGGCGTCCAGCGGGTAGCGTTGCAGCTGTGGATATTCGCGGTTGAGCTTGGCGTCGTAATCAGCGCTGACCGGTTGAGCAGCGGCGAGGGCATGGCTGGCGCGGCCGGCATCGCGGCCCAGACCGATCTGGATCTGCCGCGCCAGATACACCAGTTGCTGGCAATCCACCGCGCAATCTTTCGGCGCGGTGACCAGGATCTGCCAACGATCCTCGTCGGCCTGCACGCCGAGGTCGGCGCGGGTCTGGCCGTTGCCGATCAGTTCACCGTGATAGCTGCGACCTTCCGGTACCCAGAACTGCAACTTGTACATGCCGGTGGCGAGCACCATCGGGCCGATCACGCCGAGCACAATCAGCAGCAACTGAACGCGCCCGCGACGGCGGCTGGCGGCAGGTTTCGCCTCAGACATGCTGGGTGGATTCATGGCCGTTCCCATGGTGTTTCTCCTTTGCGTTGTGCAAGCCCAAATAGACGTAGAGGCCGAGCAGGGCGGTGGCCATGGCGAACCACTGCACGGCGTAACCGAGGTGTTTTTCCGGGCCCATCGCAACCACCGGCCAATCGGCCTCGTAGCTGGCCGGGCCGGGTTCGGCGCGTAATTCGTAGGCGAAGCCGTCGCGGTCGAGGGTTTGCCACAGCTTGGCGGGTTCGACGGCAGTGATGGTTTGCGGCCAAGTGCTGCTGACTGGATCAGCGTGCAACTGGAAAGTGGCGCCGGGGGCGACGTAGACCCAGGCATCGACATTCAACGACTCTGTGGGCGTGGTGAATTGCGGCGGTACGCGGCGATCCGGCCACGGCAACCAGCCGCGGTTGACCAGCAGCCACAGACCGCTGCGTTGATCCTGAAACGGTTGCAGCAACTCGACGCCGACTTTGCCGTTACGTTGGCGGTTATCCAGCAGCAGACTGTGCGCGGCATCGAACTGGCCGTGCAGATGCACGCGGCGATACGCCGGATCGGCGCTGTTCAGCAACTCAGTGCTGGCCATCGGCTCGGCCGCACGACGTTCGGCGTAACTGGCGAGCAGGGCGGTTTTCTCCGCGCCACGGCTCAGTTGCCAAAAGCCCAGCGACACCAGCAGCGGCAGCAACAACGCCACCACCACGGTTGGAATCACGCCCGGACGAAAGCGCTTCATGGCCGTGCCACAAAGTCAGTCGTTGCGATCGCTATACTCAACTGCATCGCCTGTCCCCCGGAGTTCTTCCCATGCTCAAAACAGCGATCGTCCTGATGCTGATTGCCACGGTGATCAGCCTGTTCAGCGGCCTGTTTTTCCTGGTCAAGGACGACAGCAGTTCCAATCGCCTGGTCATCGCCTTGAGTGTTCGGGTGGCACTGGCCGCTGGCACCGTCGGCTTGATCGCCTGGGGCTTTTACAGCGGCCATTTGGTCTCGCATGCACCTTGGTAGGGTTGTTCCTCAGAGTACGTAAACGAAGATAAACAGGCCGATCCACACCACGTCGACGAAGTGCCAATACCAGCTCGCCGCTTCGAAACCGAACTGGTGCTCGTTGTCGAAGTGGCCCTTCATGATGCGCATCAGCATCACAAACAGAATGATCGTGCCGATTGTCACGTGAGCGCCGTGGAAACCGGTGAGCATGAAGAACGTCGCGCCATAAATGCCCGAACCGAGGGTCAGGCCCAGTTCGTGGTAGGCGTGAATGTATTCCTCAGCCTGAAAACCGAGAAACGCGCAGCCAAGCAACACGGTGATCGCCAGCCAGATTTTCAGCGCACCGCGATGGCCCTTCTTCAAGGCATGGTGGGCGATGGTGATGGTCACGCTGGAGCTGACCAGCAAAATCGTGTTGATCAGCGGCAGGCCCCACGGGCTGATGACGTCCTTGGGCGGCGGGAACAGTTTCGGATCCGGCGTGTGCAGCAGCGGCCAGGTGAACTGGAAGTTCGGCCACAGCATGTGCGCGATGCCTTTGGTACCTTCCCCGCCGAGCGCCGGGCCGGAGACGTGGCGCACGTAAAACAGCGCGCCGAAGAAGGCGACGAAGAACATCACCTCGGAGAAGATGAACCAACTCATGCCCCAGCGGAACGAGCGATCCAGCTGCGCGCTATAGAGGCCCGCGCGGCTTTCCTTGATCACCGCGCCGAACCAGCCGAACAGCATGTACGCCAGTAACAGGCCACCGACGAAAAAGATGTACGGGCCGTGGGATTCCGGGCGCGCTGCCTTCAGATCGTTGAACCACGTAGCGAGGCCATACACGGTGATGGCCATGCCGAAGGTCGCGATGATCGGCCATTTGCTTTGCGGCGGAACGTAATAATGCTCATGAGTTGCCATTTATTGTTCTCCTTATCGGGCACGCTCAACCGCCAGTGTTTGCAGCCACCGGCGGATGTCGGGCGGTGATATCGAACAGCGTGTAGGACAGCGTCAGGTGCTTCACTTCCTTGGGCATGTCGCGATCAACAATGAAACGCACTGGCATCTCGATCTGCTGACCGGGCTGCAGCACCTGCTGGGTAAAGCAAAAGCATTCGGTCTTGTGGAAATACGCCGCCGCGTTACTCGGCGCGATGCTCGGCACGGCTTGCGCGCTCATCGGTTTGTCGGTGGGGTTGCGCGCGATGAAGATCATTTCGTTGACTGCGCCGGGATTGGCGGTGAGTTCGTCATGCTTGGGGTAGAAATCCCAAGGCATGTCGGCGGTGTTGGTCGACAGAAACTGCACGCGTACCTGGCGCGAAGTGTCGACCACTTGCTCGCCCTCGTACTGCCCGGCGGTCTTGCCGTTGATGCCGAAGGCTTTGCACATCACGTCGTAGATCGGCACCAGGGCAAAGCCGAAGACAAACATCGCCACCACTACACCGAGCAGACGGGTGACCAGTTTTTTCAGCGAGATCGAGTCAGCCATGATTTTCAGCCTCCACATGAATCCTTGTGGGAGCTGGCTTGCCAGCGATGGCTGCCTGCCTGACACACTGCGCTGGCCCTATCGCTGGCAAGTCGAATCGTCGCACCGCAGCTCCCACAGGGTTTGTCACAGGACTGATGGTGTTCATTTCACTTCCGGCGGTGTGGTGAAGGTGTGGTACGGCGCCGGTGACGGCACGCTCCACTCCAGACCTTCCGCACCATCCCACGGTTTGGCCGGTGCTGGCGGGCCGCCGCGAATGGTTTTGATCACGATGAACAGGAAGAAAATCTGCGTCGCACCGAACATGAACGCGCCAATCGACGAGACCATGTTGAAGTCGGCGAACTGC
The DNA here is from genome assembly GCF_000282515.1 of Pseudomonas sp. GM80. Taxonomy (GTDB): domain Bacteria; phylum Pseudomonadota; class Gammaproteobacteria; order Pseudomonadales; family Pseudomonadaceae; genus Aquipseudomonas. The sequence continues at coordinate 39,981 of NZ_AKJD01000069.1, read as the reverse complement.
AGGTTGTAGTCCGGAATCCGTCGCGGCATCCCCGCCAGCCCGACAAAGTGCATCGGGAAGAAGGTCAGGTTCATGCCGACAAACGACAGCCAGAAATGCAGCTTGCCGAGGGTTTCGTCGTACATGTGGCCGGTCCATTTCGGCAGCCAGTAATAGGTCGACGCGAAGATCCCGAAGATCGCCCCCGGCACCAGCACGTAGTGGAAGTGCGCGACCACGAAGTAGGTGTCCTGGTACTGGAAGTCCGCCGGGGCGATGGCCAGCATCAGTCCGGAGAATCCGCCGATGGAGAACAGGATCACGAACGCCACGGCAAACAGCATCGGCGTTTCGAAGGTCAGCGAGCCTTGCCACATGGTGCTGGCCCAGTTGAACACCTTCACCCCGGTCGGCACCGCGATCAGCAGCGTCGCGTACATGAAGAACAGCTCGCCCACCAGCGGAATGCCGACCACGAACATGTGGTGCGCCCAGACGATGAACGACAGGAAGGCAATGCTCGCCGTCGCATAGACCATCGAGGTGTAGCCGAACAGCGGCTTGCGCGAGAAGGTCGGGATGATCGAGCTGACGGCGCCGAATGCCGGCAGAATCATGATGTACACCTCGGGATGCCCGAAGAACCAGAACACATGCTGGAACAACACCGGGTCACCGCCACCGGCCGCACTGAAGAAACTGGTGCCGAAGTGGATGTCCATCAGCATCATCGTTACGCACCCGGCGAGTACCGGCATCACCGCGATCAGCAGAAACGCGGTGATCAGCCAGGTCCAGACGAACAGCGGCATTTTCATCAGCGTCATGCCGGGGGCGCGCAGGTTGAGAATGGTCGCGACGACGTTGATCGCGCCCATGATCGAACTGATCCCCATCAAGTGGATGGCGAAGATGAAGAAGGTCACGCTTTCCGGCGCGTAGGTCGTCGACAGCGGCGCATAGAACGTCCAGCCAAAGTTCGGCCCGCCACCGGGGGTGAACAGGGTCGAGACGAGGATCAGGAATGCCGCCGGCAACAGCCAGAAGCTGAAGTTGTTCATCCGCGGCAGGGCCATGTCCGGCGCGCCGATCATCAACGGGATCATCCAGTTGGCGAGACCGACGAAGGCCGGCATCACCGCACCGAAGACCATCACCAGACCGTGCATGGTGGTCATCTGGTTGAAGAACGCCGGCTCGACGATTTGCAGCCCCGGCTGGAACAGCTCGGCGCGAATCACCATCGCGAACGTACCGCCGAGCAAGAACATGCAGAACGCAAACCACAGGTACAGCGTGCCGATGTCCTTGTGGTTGGTGGTCAGCACCCAGCGCATCAGGCCTTTGGCGGGGCCGTGGGCGTGGTCGGCATGACCGTGGTCATCGATGACAGCGCTCATGGCCGGTCTCCTTTACGTGAGTGGGCGGGGCGGGCCGGGGCGCGTTGCCCCGGCCGTTTCACGAAGTACGCGATAGACCGGCTCATTTGCTTTCCGCCTGTTTCAGCTCCAGCACTTCTTTTGGCGTGACCATGTCGCCCTTGTTGTTGCCCCAGGCGTTACGTTCGTAAGTCACGACCGCTGCGATATCTACTTCCGACAGCTGCTTGCCGAACGCCGCCATGGCGGTACCGGGCTTGCCGTGGAAGACAATGCTCAAGTGGCCTTCTTTCGGGCCGGTGGCGATTTTCGAGCCCTTGAGCGCCGGGAACATTGGCGGTAGGCCCTGACCTTCGGCCTGGTGACAGGCGACGCAGGTGGTGTGATAGATCTTGTCGCCGCGTTCCTTGAGTTCGTCGAGCGTCCATTCCTTGCTGGTCAGCTCTTTAAGCTGCGCGGCTTCGGCTTTGCGCTCGGCAAGCCATTTGTCGTAGTCGGCCTTGTCCTTGACCTCGACCACGATCGGCATGAAGCCGTGATCCTTGCCGCACAGTTCGGCGCACTGGCCACGGTAAATTCCGGGCTTGTCGATGCGCGTCCACGCTTCGTTGACGAACCCAGGAATCGCATCGCGTTTAACTGCGAAGGCCGGCACCCACCACGAGTGGATAACGTCGGCGGAGGTCACGAGGAAGCGCACCTTGGCCCCGGTCGGCAACACCAACGGCTTATCGACCTCGAGCAAGTAGTGCTCGCCCTTGGCTTCCTTGTTGTGGATCTGCTCGGCGGGGGTGGCCAGGTTGCTGAAGAACTCGACGTCCTGCCCCAGGTATTTGTAGTGCCACTTCCACTGATAGCCGGTGATCTGGATATCGATATCCGGCTCACTGGTGTCGTACATCTTGATCAGGGTGGCAGTCGCCGGCACGGCCATCGCCACCAGAATCAGAAACGGTACGACGGTCCAGAGAATTTCGACGGTGGTGCTTTCGTGGAATTTTGCGGCGACCTGCCCGGTAGAACGGCGGTGCACCATCATCGACCAGAACATGGCGCCGAAGACGATGATCCCGATCACCACACAGATCCAGAAAATGGTCATGTGCAGGTCGAATACTGCGTGACTGATTTCAGTCGCTCCAGGCGCCATATTCACAGTCCAGGCAGCGTGTGCCGGACTGAAAATCGACCACAACAGGAGGCCCATCCAGACGTGTGGATGTCGCATCATTGCGGGTTCCCCTTATCGTTCTTGTTATCCCGCCGGCTTTCGCCTGCGGCAAGGGAGCGGCTGCATCAGACTACGAACTTGAATCGCCGGGCCTTGCTGCGGGTGCAGTCGGGCGTCATCAGCTAACTCCATTCACTGGCGAGTATAGTCAGCGGCTGAGAAATGCAATGTGCTGAAGTAAATGATCTGAAACAGCGGGTGCTTGCATTCGAGGGCACGAATGGAGAAGGATGCAGACGAGTGGTGGCAAATCGATATAACGCAGTTGCATCAAGGATGAAATAATTATGACAAATGCGTCTTAGCATTTTTCGTAAGCCAGCTAACTTATGTCTTCCCTATTTCATTGCCTTGTTTCCTGGAGTTTTCATGAACACCGCCGCATTGCGCGAGCAGATCCAAACAGCCCAACAACATGAGAAAGACACTGGCCTGCTGACCCGTCAGCTGGAAAGCAAGCTGCCGCATCTACACCCGTCGATCCAGTTACCGGAAGCCGACGCCAATGGTGTGCTGACGCGTTTTGTCGCCGCCTACATCGATGAAGTGCCGGACCTGCTGGACGCAGCCAATGAAGTCGCCAGGGAAGCGGGAATCGAATCGCAGATCAAACCGGTGCTGAAAATCGCCGAGCAGTATTTCCTCCAGCCGCCGGCCATCATGGCCGGGCACGTTGGCCTGGACAGCCTGCTCGACGAAGCCTACCTGGCGCACCGTTTTGTCGAAGAGGTCAACGACCTGTACATCAAGCATTTCGGCCAGCCATTGATCCCCCTGGACATGACGGTCGCCAACTTGATTGCTCACCAATTGATCGGTGAGGAATTTGCCAACCAACTGGACGAAGCGGTGCATCACGCCATCGACGAGATGCTCAACGACGAGAGTTTTGCCCTGGAATCGGTAGAAGCCTACCGCGACAAACTCAGCAGTCCGGACACCGGCGCCGCGTGGAAACGCTGGCCGTGCATGGGCCGCCGCCTGGGCGTGGGCCTGGAACTCGACCAGCCCGCCGCCTGAGTTCACACGATCCAATGTAGGAGCTGCCGCAGGCTGCGATCTTTTGACCTTGTTTTTTACAATCAAGATCAAAAGATCGCAGCCTGCGGCAGCTCCTACAGCGGTTGAGTTCAGCCAGCAAATTTATCCGGCTGCACCGATGCCTGTTGTTGTGCGAATCCGCCCTTCAAGCCTGCGCTTCAACCCCCGCGACTCGATCAACAGTTTCGAGCCCTTCGCCGCATTCGCCCGGCCCCACTCCTCCAGCAACTCCAGACACGAATGGTCGATGTAGCTCAGGTTATTGAGCGGCACATGCACCGTCGTGCCCAGCGGAATGCTGCCCAGCACCTGCGTCAGCGCCGGCACCTTGAGGAAGGTCGCCGCGCCGACCAGACGCAACTCCATTTCGCCTTCCTGCGGCAGATCGATCAGGCTGATCTTCAACCGCGAAGCCTTGAACGCCAGTTTCAGCAGGGTCATACCGAAACCGATCAGCACACCCGTCAGCAGGTCTGTGAAGATGATCGCCAGCGCCGTAGCCGCGTAAGTGAACATCGGCATCCGTCCGTAACGACCCAGACCACGAAATGCCTTGAGGTCGACCAGTTTGAAACCGGTATACACCAGCACCCCCGCCAGACTCGCCACCGGAATGCTTTGCAGCACGCTCGACAGCAACAGCACGAACGCCAGCAGCCACAGGCCATGGAAGATCGTCGAGTAACGCGTGGTCGCACCGGCCTGAACGTTGGCCGAACTGCGCACGATGACCCCGGTCATCGGCAGCGCGCCGACCAGGCCGCAGAGCATATTGCCGATACCTTGCGCCGACAGTTCACGGTCAAAGTCCGAGCGCACACCGCTGTGCATTCGATCCACCGCGGCGGCAGACAACAGGGTTTCCGCACTGGCGATAAATGCCACGGCGAACGCCGCGATCAACAGCGTCGGGTCAGCCAGGCTGAGCAGATCGGCAGGCCTGAGCCAATCAATCGCTTCCGCCAGGTTCGCCGGTACTTCAACGCGTTTCACCTGTAACGCCAGCAGCAGACTCGCCCCTGTCGCCAGGCCGACACCGAGCAATGCCCCGGGCACGAAGCGCAGCGAATGCGGGCGAAACTTCTCCCACAACCACATCACCGCAATCGTCGACAGCCCGAGCAACCCGGCCTGCCAGCCGAACGACGGCAGCGCTTGCGCCACGGCTGCCGGGAACGCCGTGAGGTTATCCAGCCCTGAAGGTTTCGGTGACGCATCGAGCATCACGTGCACCTGTGACAGCACGATCAACACACCAATCCCCGCCAGCATCCCATAGACCACCGCTGGCGCCGTGACCCGAAACCAGCAACCGAGCTTCAAGCGCCCGGCCACCAGTTGCAGAAAACCGGCGAGCAGCAGAATCGGCCCGAGCATCTCGATGCCGTGCTGGCGCACCAGTTCAAAGACCAACACCGCCAGACCCGCCGCTGGCCCACTGACCTGCAACGGCGAACCCGCCAGCCAACCGACCACCAGACCACCGATGATGCCGGTGATCAGACCCTTGGCCGGCGGCAACCCTGAGGCAATCGCAATGCCCATGCACAGCGGCAGGGCGACCAGAAACACAACCACTGAAGCGAGCAGCTCCCGTGGCAACACCGCTTTCAATTGAGCCGCACGCATGGCGATTCTCCCGAAGTTTTCTTCAGGCATGGCAAGGCCGGGTCGCTGAATCAGCGACCGGCGTCAAACCACACAGATGTTTAGGAGGATTTAGAAGCGCGCTTTGGGCGTCGCCACCGGAATCGGATGGCTGCCATCGAGCGGCAGGAAGCGTCCCTGATCCGCGTCGTAAGCTTTGATTTCGCTGGTTTCGATGTTGTAGACCCAGCCATGGATGAACAAATGACCGTTCGCCATGCGCGAGGCTACCGAAGGATGGGTACGCAAGTGCTGCAACTGGGCGATGACGTTTTCCTCGGTGAGGATCGGCATGCTTTCTTTTTCGTCGGCGCAGTGACAGTTGTCATGCACCATGGTTTTCGCGACTTCGGCGTGGCGCAGCCAGGCTTTGACCGTCGGCATTTTTTCCAGGCTGTCCGGGTTGAGCACCGCACGCATGGCGCCGCAATCGGAGTGGCCGCAGATGATGATGTGCTGCACGCCGAGGGCCAATACCGCGTATTCGATCGCGGTGGACACGCCGCCGTTCATCTGGCCGTAAGGCGGGACAACGTTGCCGACGTTACGGGTCACGAACAGGTCGCCAGGCGAGCTTTGGGTGATCAGCTCGGGGACGATGCGCGAGTCGGCGCAGGTGATGAACATCGCTTTTGGCGACTGGGCCGTGGCGAGTTTCTTGAAGAGTTCTTCCTGCTGCGGAAAAACCTCATGATGAAAATGCAAAAAGCCATCTACGATCTGGCGCAGCGCTGCATCGGCGGATTCCGCTTCTGGGGTTTGCGCCGACGCAGCCAGCGGCTGTTTATCCTTATCACTCATGATTCATCCTCTTTGACGGATTCAGGGAATCTTCCCCGGTATTCCGGTATGAAGCCAGTGGCTGTTTAAACTATCCCGGTCATCCCGACCGGTCAGTCACTCGATGAACAAGGTAGCCGCCGAAACTTAACTCAAACTGAATCAAACGCTCTAGAACGTGTGTTCCAGGTCACAAAAAACGTGACTGGCGACTTTCGACGGAAGGATTCCAACCCCTCAACCCAGAGCTAATTGTCGCTAAATCAACGACATCTGGCGACCCGGCGGACAGAAGGCTGTGCAATCGAGGTTGTAGCCTTCGCGATGATTCAGACCAAGACGTTTAATCGCCTTCGAAAACCGCTGAGCCAACAGATCGGCAAACACTCCTTCGCCGCGCATGCGTGCGCCAAAACGACTGTCGTACAGCTCGCCGCCACGGCTCTGACGGATCAGGCTCAAGACATGCGCCGCCCGTTGCGGATAGTGCGCCTGCAGCCACTCTTCGAACAGCGGCGCCACTTCCAGCGGTAGACGCAACATCATGTAGGCGGCACTTTGCGTGCCGGCGGCGTGGGCCTCGTTGAGCAGGTTTTCGATCTCGCTGTCGTTGATCATCGGAATCATCGGCGAACACAGCACACCGACCGGAATCCCTGCTTCGCGCATTACCCGAATAGCGCGCAATCGCGCCTTGGGCGCCGCCGCGCGCGGTTCCAGAATGCGTTTGAGTTCATCGTCCAGCGTGGTCAGGCTGATCATCACCGCTACCAGCCGCTGCTGCGCCAGCTCGGTGAGCAGGTCGAGATCACGCAAGATCAGCGAGCCTTTGGTGACGATGGTCACCGGATGCTTGTAGCGCAGCAGCACTTCGAGGATCTGCCGGGTGATTTTGTGTTCGCGCTCGATCGGCTGATACGGATCGGTGTTGGAGCCCAGATTGATCGGCGCACATTGATAACCGCGTTTGCTCAGTTGTTCTTCCAATACCTGAGCGGCGTTGGTCTTGGCGATCAGCCGGGTTTCGAAATCCAGCCCCGGCGACATGTCCCAATAGGCATGGCTGGGCCGCGCGTAGCAATAGATACAGCCGTGTTCACAGCCGCGGTAGGGATTGATCGAGCGATCGAAGGGCAGATCCGGCGAAGTGTTACGGGTAATGATGGTTTTCGCGGTTTCGATCATCACCTCGGTGTTCTGTGTTTCGGGCACTTCCTGATACCAGCCGTCGTCCTCGGCCACCGAACGATTCGGTGCAAAGCGGTTGTGCGGGTTGGTCGCGGTGCCGCGACCGCGAGGTGGCAATGGAGTAGACATGAAAACGCCCCGATACTGTATATGTACACAGTATCGGGGCGTTGCGCATCTGGCTAGTGCCGTCGGGCGACTGGTCAGTTGTGCTGTGTTACCTGACCGAGATCATCGCTGGAGGTGTGTTTCATATCCTCCTTGCGCAGCTCGGCAACATCAGCAGCCTTCACCGGCGCACCCTTGTTGCCCCAACTGCCACGAATAAAACTCACCACGTCTGCCACTTCCTGATCCGACAAACGCCAGGCGAAACCCGGCATGGTGAAAGTAGAAGGCGCGGTGTGCGTCGCCGGCAGGGTGCCGCCCTTGAGCACGATGTGAATCAGCGAGGTCGGGTCTTCCGATTGCAGCACCGGATTGCCAGCCAGGGCCGGGAACACTCGCGTGTAGCCGTGACCATCGGTGCGGTGACACGCCGCGCAGTTGTCGATGTACACCGAGGCACCGCGTTGGCTGTCGTCGCCGTTCCACAGGGCTTTGGCGGCTTTCTCGTCGTACTGATGCGGTTGATCGTTTGGGTCATTGGCCGGCAGCGACTTGAGGTAGCGGGCGATGGCGGTCAGGTCGGCGTCGGTCATGTATTGCATGCTGTGGGTGACCACATCACTCATGCCGCCGAACACCGCGCTGCGATCGCTGCGACCGGTCTTGAGGAATTGCACCAGTTGCTCTTCGCTCCAGCCGCCGAGCCCGTCCTTGTGATCGCCGCGCAGACTCTTGGCGATCCAGCCTTCCAGCGGCGCACTGCCGGCGAGGAAGTTGCTGCCATCGGCCGCGCTTAAGGATTTTTCCTGCATGGTCAGCGCACGTGGCGTGTGGCAGGCGCCGCAATGGCCGAGGCCCTCAACCAGATACGCCCCTCGGTCGATCACCGGGTCGGCACTGGTTGCTTGGTAGTCCTCGACCTTCGGCGCAAACATCCAGCGCCAGCCCATCAATGGCCAACGCATGCTCAACGGCCACGGAATATCGCTGGCCTTGTTCTCTTGCGCGACCGGTTCTACGCCATGCATGAAGTACGCATACAGCGCCTGCATGTCGGTTTCGCTGACACGCGCGTAGGACGGATAAGGCATCGCCGGGTACAACGTACTACCGTTTTTGGCGACGCCATGGCGAACGGCCTGATCGAAGTCCTCGAAGCTGTATTCACCGACGCCGGTTTTATCCGGGGTGATGTTGGTCGAATAGATCGTGCCGATCGGCGTTTCCATCGGCAGACCACCGGCGAACGGCTTGCCGCCCTTGGCCGTATGGCAGGCGACGCAGTCACCGGCGCGGGCGAGGTATTCGCCTTGTTTGATCAAACTTTGATCAGCCTCAGCCGCGTGGATTGAGGCACTGCCGAGCAGCGCCAGGGTGGCGATAACGAAATTTTTCATGGTCATCGCTCCTTAAGCCTGAACCAGCGGGCCGGGGTTTTTCAGGTACTGCTCGCGGATCGCTTTTGCCGACCAGTAGGTCAGTGCAGCCACCAGTCCGGTCGGGTTGTAGCCCAGGCCTTGCGGGAACGCCGAGGCGCCCGGAACGAAGACGTTATGCACGTCCCAGCTCTGCAGGTAACGGTTCAGCGCGCTGGTCTTCGGATCGGTGCCCATGATCGCGCCACCGTTGAGGTGGGTAGTCTGGTAGGACGCAGTGTTGAAGTGGTCGCCGACTTTCTTGCCGATCACCGCAATGGCTTTCGGGCCCATCGCTTCGGCAACCTTGCCCATTTTCTCGACCATGAAACGGTTCATCTTGATGTCGTTTTCCTGCCAGTCGAAGGTCATCCGCAGCAGCGGCAAACCGTAGGCATCGCGGTACACCGGATCGAGGTCGAGGTAGTTGCCACGGTAGGACTGATGCGCGCCGTGGGCGTCCATCGACACCTGGTGGGTGTAGTAATCGGCGGTCGCGCGTTTCCAGTCACTGCCCCAGGCCGGGGTGCCCGGCGGGTTCGAGGTGCCGGCAATCGGCCGGCTGCCGGCCTGGTTGACCCACATCGGCGAGCCGCCGACGAAGCCGTGCGGGCCGTGGTCGAAGTTGTCGGCGTTGAAGTCGTCCAGCGCCACGCCATTGCCGCCAGCGCCGATGAAGTTGTTGGTGTGGGTGTCCTTGTCAAAGAACGCCTTGATGGTCGCCATGTTCTGGTAGGCGAAGTTACGCCCGATCACGCCTTCGCCAGTCTTCGGGTCGTACGGTTTGCCGATGCCGGAGAGCAGCATCAAACGCACGTTGTGCAACTGGAACGCGCTGAGGATCACCAGATCCGCCGGTTGCTCGATCTCGCGGCCCTGGCCGTCGACGTAGGTGACGCCGGTGGCTTTGCTCTTGGTGCTGTCGAGGTTGATCCGCAGCACGTTGGCGTTGGCGCGCAGCTCGAAATTCGGCAGCGGTTTCAGCGCCGGCAGAATGTTCACGTTCGGCGAAGCCTTGGAGTACATGTAGCAAACATAACCGCTGCAGAAACCGCAGAAGTTGCACGGACCCATCTGCGCGCCGTAAGGGTTGGTGTACGGCCCCGACGTATTCGCGGACGGCAGGTTGTAGGGTTTGTAACCGACTTCTGTAGCCGCTTTGCCGAACAGCTGTGCGGACACCGTATTCTTCTGCGCTTCCAGCGGGAACGGGTTGGAGCGATCGGGCGCGTATGGGTTGCCGCCCTTGCCCTGACCCACCAGTTGACCTTTCACGGTCCAGGCCTGGCCGGAGGTGCCGAAGACTTTCTCAGCGAAATCGAAAAACGGCTCCAGCTCTTCATAGCTGACGCCGAAGTCCTGGATGGTCATGTCCTTGGGGATGAAGCTTTTGCCGTAGCGCTCTTCGTAGTGGCTACGCATGCGCAACTCGATCGGGTCGACCCGGAAGTGCACGCCCGACCAGTGCAGGCCGGCACCGCCGACGCCGTTGCCCGGCAGGAACGCGCCCAACTGGCGGTTCGGCAGGGCGATGTCGTTGACGCTGTGGCGAATGGTGACGGTCTCTTTGGAGATGTCTTGAAAGAGTTTTTTACGCACGCTGTAGGTGAGTTCGTCGATCACCTGTGGATAGTTGCCGTCGGGGTAAGTGTCCTGCATCGGCCCGCGCTCCAGCGCCAGCACATTGAGACCTGCTTCGGTCAGTTCCTTGGCCATGATTGCGCCAGTCCAGCCGAAACCGACGATGACTGCGTCAACCTTCTTCATTACCGTTGCCATGCTTACGCCCTCTCGCCGCGAATCGAAACTGCCGGGAAGGGGTATTGCTCGTTGCGTTCCACCCAATCCATGAAATCGGCGCGGGCGCCGGGGAAGCCGATCATGGTCCAGCCGACCATGCCTTTATTGCCACCGTGGATCGGGTCGCAGAAGAACCCTTCCTTGGTGTTTTGCAGCAGCAGATTGAAGAAAATCTTCGCCGGAACCGCATCGAACTGTGGTTTGCCGGCTTCAAGTTGCTTGAGCAAATCGTCTCGGGTAGCGCTGTCTTGCTCAGCAAATACTTTACCGTTGAGGGATTTTGCCCACTGATCCGTGGCGGCGATGCCGAGGCGATAGATCTCTTTGGGCACCAGTTTGCTCTGCCAGCCCATTTCCGGAGCGGCGTCGGCGTTGAACGGGCCTTGCATGTACCAGAGGGCGCCGGCGGCGTACGGCGTGTTCATCTGCCGGTCGATGTATTCCGGCACGCCGGCTTCGAGCGCGCCTGGGCCTTGGGCATCGTTGGGGATCAATTGCGCGACGGCGGCATTGATGAACGCCCATTCTTCGGCGGTGAAGTAATTCGGCTGATACGCGCTGGCGTCAGCGCGAGCGGCTTGCGCGGCCGGTGCAGCAGGCGCGGCTGCGGGCGCCGCTTGCAGCACGCTGCTGCCCAGACCGGTACCGGCCAGGGTGACCACCGGGATCAGGGTCAGGGATTTGCGCAAAAACTCACGCCGCGGGTTGTCTCGACTTTCATCAGACATGGGGTGCACCTCATCAGGCATCAGGGGGTAACCGTTTCTGCGAACGGCTTGAGGATTTTTCGTCGCGACGCGGCCGGATGACCCGGAAAAGGGCGACGCGTCTGCAACATCGTGTGACAAATGGTAGCAGGCTAAGCTTCGGGATGAACCGATTCAGTGGAAAAAAGAGCGGTTTTGTTGGCTGTACGCCATGAAACAGCGCTGATTGACGATTCTTTTACAAAAGGCTCACGGGGCTTTGACCGCCGAACATCGAAGCTGTGGTTCCTCTCACCGATGAATCACGACACGGTCACCAGCATGTCCCAAGTGCGTTTGTTCTCTGCTTTGTGTTTATCGCTTGTAGTGCTGCTGCCCTGGATGCCGGCCCATGCCGCGTCGGCAACGGCTGTTCGTCCGACTGAATGGGCGCAGCCGGTCGAGGCGCAATACAACTTGTTCCAGATGTCGCCAACGCTCTATCGCAGCGCATTACCCGATGGCGGCGCGGTGCCGCTGCTGAAAAATCTCAAGGTCGCCACGGTGATCAACTTCCTCCCGGAAGCGGACAGCAACTGGCTGTCGGAGCCGGGCATCAATCAAGTACAACTGCCGTATCGCACCAACCACGTCGACGACGCCGATGTCCTCAAAGCCCTGCGCGCCATTCAGGCTGCTGAAGCCAACGGCCCGGTGCTGATGCATTGCAAACACGGCTCCGACCGCACGGGCCTGATGGCCGCCATGTACCGTGTGGTGGTGCAAGGCTGGAGCAAAGAGGACGCCTTGAGCGAAATGACCCAAGGCGGATTCGGCGAGAGCGGCCACTTTCGCGACAGCGTGCGCTACGTGATGCAGGCTGATGTCGACAAACTGCGCACGGCGCTGGCCAATGGTGATTGCAGCACCAGCGCATTCGCTACCTGCTCGATGAAGAGTTGGTTGCAGTCGGTGAATCTCAAGTAAGCGCAGGGTTCAATTCGCCTTCGACTGCCGTGGGTTCAAGGCTGACGGGCTGACCGAGGAACATTTGCATGGCGCTCAGTAGCGAAGACGAATCGCCGGATAAAAACGCTTCGCGAAACGCCCGCCCGGTGTGCGGGTTGAACACGCCATCGTGCTGAAAACGTTTGAACGCCTCGGTCGCCAGCACGCCTGACCATTTGTAGGCATACACCGAGGCTTCGTAGCCGGTGGCCAGATAATCGAAGCTGTTGGCGAACCGGCAATAGTCCGGCATTTGTAGCGTGGGAAATTCGCGCTGCACCGCCTCGAATACCTGCGCAATACTGCGGCCGTCGCCGTGGCTTTGGTGCAATTCAAAATCCAGTAACGCCCCCATCAGCAACATCGCCGTGGCCCTGCTGGTCTGTGCCTCAAGCGCGGTCAGTGCGGTGTTGACCCGCTCTGCGGTCAGACGCTCCCCCGTTTGATGGTGAGCTGCCAGCCACAAGAGAAACTCCTGCGACAAACACCATTGCTCAAACAACTGCCCGGTGAATTCGGCGCTATCGCGGGCGAATTGTGAAATGCCTGACAAATTGAAGTGCGGCGAGCGCGTCAGCACCTGTTGCAGGCAATGCCCGAATTCATGGAGCAGCACCCGCAGATCGTGATGCGAAAGCAGGCACGGGTGCTCAGTCGTCGGGGCGGTGAAATTGCTCGACAGCACGGCTATCGGCGTCGCCAAGCGCCCTTCGGCATTGATTCGCCGATTACGCACGGTGCCTGTCCAGGCATAGTCGGGCGCATTCTCAGCCGCATACGGATCCAGATAGATGTGCCCGATTACCTGGTCGTGCTCACTGACCTCGAACAGGCGCACCTGCTCATGCCAGCGATCAAACGTGAGTTGCTCGCGAATCGCGATACCGAACAGGTGTTCGCTGAACCGGCATAACCCGCGCAACGTGCTTTCCAGCGGGAAGTACTGGCGTAAGCCCTGCAGGGCGCCGTCCAGTTGCTGCACACGTAGTTGCTCGGCGAGAAAATCCGCATCCCACGCCTGAATCGTCCCGAAGCCCTGCTGATCGGCGAACGTTCGCAGCGTTTGCGCCTCCTGCTCCAGCAAAGGTTTCGCCAGCGCTACCTGCTGGCGCAGAAAGGCGCTGACCTGAGTGGTGTTGGTGATCACCCGGTTGTCGAGGCGCAACTCGGCGAAATTGTTGAAGTCCAGCACTTGGGCTTTCTCGTGACGCAACGCCAGCAGCAAGCTCAACACCGGCTCGTTATCGAACTGATCCGCCTGCGGGCCCTGATCGGAAGCGCGGGTGCTCCAGGCAATGAAGTATTCCTCGCGCAAGGCACGGTCGCGAGCGTAGGTCATGATTTGCTGGCAAGTGTGCTGGTCCAGCGTGAGCAGCCAGCCGTCGAGCCCGGCTTGCCTGGCCTTGAGCGCCAGTTGCGCCTGACTGTGCGGGCTGAGACCGGCGAGCAACGTGACATCGGTGATGTGCTTGATCCACGCGGCATTGGCGAGTTCGATCTGGCTTGAAAACAGTTGTTCGAGCAGGCCGATAAGGCGATTCAAACGTGCCAGCTTCTCCTGTGGTGCCGCCGGTAACTCAACCCCGGACAAGCGAAACCCGCGCACGATTTTCGCCAGTGATGCTTTGCGCGCGGCATCGAAATGGCTGGCAGCCGCACTGTTTTCCAAGCGTTGAAACGTACGGAACAACGGCACGCTCGCCAACTTGTCAGTCCGGTACTGCCCGGCGATCTGGCTGCACTGTGCGCTGGCTTTTTCCCACGCGCTATCAGCGGATTTCCCAATCGAAAGGTATTCGATCACCGCCATGGTTTCCGCCAATCTGGCATCGGCTTCATCAACGGCAAGGATCACATCATCCCAGTTCGGCTGTTCGGTCTGGCTGGCGATTACTTGCTCAATGATTTGCTGGTTATTGGTCACGATCGCGGTAATCGCGGGCAGCAGATGTTCGCCACGCACGGTCGACCACGGAGGCAGCGTCCAGCGTTGTAACAGCGGATTGGAATCAGGCATGACGTCTTCCTTGAAGGATGGCTGAAAGAGCCAGCCTAATCAGGAAGCGCAGGGGAAGGGTGGTACATAGTTACCACCTTTCACCGAAAAATCGGTGAAAGGTGGGTTAGCCGTCAGTGTTGCTCGTCAGGCTTTTTCTTCAGCTTCGGGTTGGGAAAAAACTGTACCGCTTGCACAGTCTTGTCCGGTGCCGGTTTGCTGCTCGCGCTGGTGTTGACCCGCGTGCCCAGCTCCTTTGGCACCGACAGCCCTTGCTCGTTGAGCGTGTCGGAGTAACCGCAAGCCACACATTCACGGTGCGGCACGCTGTCTTCGTTCCACATCATCAACTTGTCCGGCTCGCTGCACGCCGGGCAGACCGCCCCGGCGATAAAGCGTTTCTTGGTAATCACAGGCCCGTCACTCATGCTGCCGCGTCCTCACTCAGGCCGCTGTGGCGCAACAGTGCGTCAATCGACGGCTCACGGCCACGGAAGTCGACGAACAGCACCATCGGTGCCTGCGAACCGCCGCGCGCCAGAATCGCTTCGCGGAAGGCGCGACCGGTGTCTGCGTTGAGCACGCCGTCTTCTTCGAATTTCGAGAAGGCATCGGCCGACAACACTTCAGCCCACTTGTAGCTGTAGTAACCCGCCGCATAACCGCCGGCGAAGATGTGCGCGAAGCTGTTCGGGAAGCGGTTGTAGGCTGGCGGACGCATCACCGACACCTCGTCACGCACGCCTTCGAGCACCTGCGCGGCAGTGCGGCCGTCACCGTGGGTGGCGTGCAGTTCGAAGTCGAACAGCGAGAATTCCAGCTGACGGACCATCATCAGGCCGGACTGGAAGTTCTTCGCTGCGAGCATTTTTTCCAGCAGATCCTGCGGCAGCGGCTCACCGCTTTCGTAGTGAGCGGAAATCAGCGCGAGGCCTTCCGGCTCCCAGCACCAGTTTTCCATGAACTGACTTGGCAGCTCGACCGCGTCCCACGCCACGCCGTTGATCCCGGAAACACCGGCGTGATCAACGCGGGTCAACAGGTGGTGCAGGCCATGCCCGAATTCGTGGAACAGCGTGGTCACTTCATCGTGGGTCAGCAGCGCAGGTTTGCCGCTGTCGGCCGGGGTGAAGTTGCACACCAGATTGGCCACCGGGCTTTGCAGAACGCCGTCAATGGTGCGACGACGATCGCGGGCGCCGTCCATCCACGCACCGCCACGCTTGTTGGCGCGGGCGTAGAGGTCGAAGAAGAAGCGGCCGACGTGCTGGCCGTTTTCCTTGATCTCGAACAGGCGAACATCCGGGTGCCAGGTGTCGAAGCCTTTCTGTTCGGCGATTTCGATGCCGTACAGACGCTGAACGATGGCGAACAATCCGCCTAGCACTTTATCGATCGGGAAGTAGGCGCGCAGGGTTTCCTGAGCGACGCTGTAGCGTTGTTCACGGAGCTTCTCGCCGTAGAAACCGCTGTCCCAGCTTTGCAGATCGGCGCAGCCCTGTTCGGAGGCGTAGGCGCGCAGCTGTTGCAGATCCTGCGCGGCGAACGGTTTGCTGCGCTTGGCCAGATCGCGCAGGAAGCTCAATACCTGATCGCTGGAGTCGGCCATTTTCGTCGCCAGGCTCAGCTCGGAGAAGCTGGCGAAGCCCAACAGCTTGGCCAGTTCCTGACGCAGGTCGAGGATCTCTTCCATCACCGGGCCGTTGTCGTTCTGGCCGGCGTTCGGGCCTTGATCCGAGGCGCGGGTGCAGTAGGCGGCGTAGACTTCTTCACGCAACGCACGGTCTTGCGCGTAGGTCATCACCGCGTAGTAGCTCGGGAATTCCAGGGTGATCAGCCAGCCATCGAGGCCTTTGGCCTGAGCAGCGGCGGCCATTTGCGCCTTGGCCGAATCGGTCAGGCCGGCGAGGGCGGCTTCGTCGGTGACGTGCTTGGTCCACGCCTGAGTGGCGTCGAGCAGCTGGTTGGAGAAGCGGCTGCCCAGCTCGGACAGTTTGCTTTGCACTTCGGCGTAGCGTTTCTGTTCGGCTTCCGGCAGGTCGATACCCGACAGACGGAAGTCACGCAGGGCGTGTTCCAGAATAGTCTTCTGCGCCACGTCGAAACCTGCGGCTTGCGGGCTGTTGGCCAGGGCTTCATAAGCCTGGAACAGCTCGCGGTTCTGGCCCATCTCGGTGGAGTAGGCGCTCAGGGCTGGCAGGCACGATTCGTAGGCTTCACGCAGTTCGGCGCTGTTGCACACGGCGTTGAGGTGGCTGACCGGGCTCCAGGCAGCGCCGAGGCGATCATTGAGTTCGTCCATCGCCAGTACCAGGCCGGCCCACGTCGGGTTCTGCACTTGGGTCTTGAGGATTTCGGCGATGGCGGCGCGGTTGTCGGCCAGGATGGTTTCAATGGCTGGCAGGACGTGTTCGGCACGGATCGTGGAGAACGGTGGCAGGTCGTAGGACTGCAGCAGAGGGTTGTTCACGCTCACGGTTGGCACCTTGGCTGGGGAAACATTGCCCCATCTTAATTACAATCGGCATTCACCGCAGCTATCGGCGACAGAGAGAGAAATTATCGTGTCCGTTCGCAAGTACCAGAATCACACCCCCAGCCTGAGCAAAGGCGCATTTGTCGACAGCTCGGCGGTGGTGATTGGCGACGTCGAAATCGGCGCAGACAGCTCGGTCTGGCCGCTGACCGTGATCCGTGGCGACATGCACCGCATCCGCATCGGTGCGCGCACCAGCGTGCAGGACGGCTGCGTGTTGCACATCACTCACGCCGGCCCGTTCAACCCTGACGGCTTTCCGCTGCTGATCGGCGACGACGTGACCATCGCCCACAAAGTCATGCTGCATGGCTGCAGCGTCGGCAGCCGCGTGCTGATCGGCATGGGCAGCATCGTCATGGACGGCGCGGTGGTTGAAGACGACGTGATCATCGGCGCCGGCAGCCTGGTGCCGCCGGGCAAGCGCCTGGAAAGCGGCTTCCTGTATGTCGGTAGCCCGGTGAAACAGATCCGCCCGCTTACCGACAAGGAAAAAGCCTTCTTTACCTACAGCGCCGCCAATTACGTGAAGCTCAAGGATCTGCATCTGGCCGAAGGCTACGACACACTCTGAACTGAATTGGCGACTGCCCAGGAATTCCCATGCATTACCAAACCGTACTGTTTGACCTCGATGGCACCCTAACCGACCCGCGTGAAGGCATCACCCGTTCCATTCAGTTTGCCTTGGCCAAGCTCGGCATCGATGAGCCGGATCTGACCAAGCTCGAACACTTCATCGGCCCGCCGCTGTTGCAGGCGTTCATGCAGTTCTATGACTTTGATGAGGCCAAGGCGTGGGAAGCGGTGAATTTCTATCGCGAGCGTTTCAAGGTCACTGGCCTGTACGAGAACCGCGTGTTTGATGGCGTCACACCGTTGCTGGAAACCCTCGGTGGCCAAGGTCGGCAGCTGTATATCGCGACGTCCAAACCGTGGATATTCGCCCGCGAGATCGCCCGGCACTTTGATTTCGCCCGGCATTTCAAAGTCATTTACGGCAGCGAACTGGATGGCACGCGCACCAACAAGGTCGAGTTGATTGCGCACCTGATGAAAGAAGAGGGGCTGGATCCGGCGAATACGCTGATGATCGGCGACCGCAAACACGACCTGATCGGTGCGCGCAGCAATGGGCTGGATGCGGCGGCGGTCGGTTATGGATTTGGCAGTTTTGAAGAGCTGAATGCCGAGGCGCCGGCTTATCACTTTGAAACGCTGGATGAGATGCATCAGGCCTTTCTGCGGCGCTGATCAGTAAGCTATCGCTGGCAAGCCAGCTCCCACAGGTGAGCGATGTGCTCAGGCTCAGCGCTGTCCCTGTGGGAGCTGGCTTGCCAGCGATGAGGCCAGATCAGCCACTGATATCTCATCATCTGCCAATGCTTTCAGTGCCGCCTTGCGCTCAGTCACCGGTAACCCACCCAACCGCTCAACCTCAGCATAAAATCTCAGCCAATCCCCCCCGACCTGTTTGAACAACGCCGAAAACGCCGGCACCCACTGGTCATACAGCCCAAACGGTAACAACCGCGCGTTGTTCAGCGGCGCGTTCACCCAGGCGTCATAGCGCTTGTCCCCGGCCCACTGGCTGTCCCTCATCACCCGATAATCCCGGCGAAACCGTTCGAACTCGGCCGCTTTGCGTTCGCGCATCCGCTCAGCCGGCAATGGCTGTGCGTACAGCTTTTCCAGCCGTGAGCGGGTATCGAGGACTAACTCAATGAATTGATCGCGTTGCTTTAGCCGAGAGTCTCTATCCGCCGGCAACCCGCGAAACGCGCGCCACTGCCGTGTGCCTTCCTGCTCGACAAAGGTGGCGAAGGACTCGTTGAACTCGGTGTCATCCTTCACATAGAAACGCTGATGCGCCAGTTCGTGAAAGATCAGCGTGGCCAGGCGTTCATCGCCCCAGCCCAGCATCGTGTTGATGATCGGATCGTTGAACCAGCCGAGCGTCGAGTAAGCCTCGACGCCGCCAATCGACACGTCCATGCCCTGCAAGCGCTGGATCGCCGCTCCACCCCGCGCCGCGCCCTGGCTGTAATAGCCGCGATAGGCCACGCACCCGGCAATCGGAAAGCAATGATTCTGCGGCGTCAGGGAAAACTCCTGAGTGGCGAACACATTCCACACCACGAACGGCCGGCCAATGTCGGCGTACAGGCGATAGCTCTGGTTGTCCGGCAGGTGCAGATGCTCGCTGGCGAATGCGCGGGCCTTTTGCGATTGGCTCAGGTGCGCGCGCAACGTGGCGTCGCGGCTGGGGTCGGCAATGACCTTTGCCACCGGCTCACGCGCCCGCAACAGTTGCAGTTGGCCACTGGCCAACTGGCCGTAATAGCTGACGCTGGCGCAACCGTTGAGCAACAAAAACATCACACCCGGAAACAAAACCCGAAAAACGCGATCAAGTAACCCATGGCTTGCAAACGGCCTGATCAAAATAAGAAATCCCCCCGGAGAGTCTGCTCGCAAGACTATCCCGCCTTAAGGAGCACCGCTATGCGCATGTTGATGCTGACGGGAGGCCTGCTGACGCTGGCCGGTTGTGCCCATTTCGGAATGCCCGATCCGGACCCTTCGCAAGCCTGGATTGATCTTGATGCACGGCAGCAGGACACGGCACTGCAAGCGCTGAAGGTCGATAGCAGCGAGGCCGTCGATAAACGTTACTTCGAGGTACAGCCCGGCAGCCATGAGTTGACGGTGCGCTATCAGTTTCCGGTCGACGCCACCAACATCGGCCCCGATGCCGAACCGCTGTGGCGTGATTGCCGGATGAACGTGAAATTCAAGGATTTCAATGCCGGTCAGCGTTATCAATTACAGGCCGGCAGCATCGGTTTCCGGCCATGGGCCAAACTTTATGATGAGCAGCGCAACGTGGTGGGGCAGGGCACACCGGCGGGCTGCCAGAAGACTTGATCGGCGGTATGCTGGCTGTCCACATCAAAGGACATTTGATCATGCGCAGGTTGACGTTGTTGCTGGTAGGAAGTGTGCTTGCCGGCTGTCAGAGCCCGCTGCCAGCGGTCGATCCACAGATGGCCTGGGTCGATTTTTCGATGCCGACACCCGGCGGCAAAGTGTTGATGGCTGAACGCCTGGATAATCAGCGTCTACGCGATGGGCGTTTTTTCCAGGTCACGCCGGGCAGTCATGAACTGACGGTGCGCTTCGATTTCGAGATTTTCGGCGGCGGCCAGGGCATGGACACCGACCCGCAGGAGCGGCTGTGTTACATGACCGTGCCTTATGACCACTTCGAAGCCGGGCAACGTTACCGGCTCGAAGCCCGCTCGCTGGCCTTCACGCCAAGCGCCCGGTTGATCAATCGTCAGGGGCAGATCGTTGCCGAAGAACGGCAGATCAACTGCGTGCCGTAGGCGTTATCAGGAGTCGTTCTTCTGATAGATGATCGCTTTGGTGCCGTTCTCACACGAACCCACCACCATGGCGATGTCGTGTTTGGCCGCCTCTTCCTTGCTGACGATTTCCAGCGTGTACGAGGGCACGGCTTTGGCCTGGATCTTGATCTCGATTTCTTTTCTCAGTTCTTCGCAGTCTTTCGGTGCTGCAACTACCGAGGTGGCCAGTGCACTGCAAAGGATCGCCAAGCCAATACGTTTCATGAGTGAAGCTCCCTGAGGCAGCGCGCACGGGCGTGCGCTGAAGCTGCTGTCATGTATTCGACCATATTTTCATAAAACGAGTTCTGACTTCGCTCACAAGATGTGTGGAGGAATTGACGAAATATCAGGTGCCCTGAAAAACCTGTGGGAGCTGGCTTGCCAGCGATGGCGTCGGCACAGCGACCATTGAGGTCGCCAGATACACCGCTATCGCTGGCAAGCCAGCTCCCACAGGGATTATGTTGCTGTGGCTGGATCGCGCGCGATCAACTGACCAACGTCGCCTCAAGGCTGATCTGCGCATTCAGCACTTTCGACACCGGGCACCCTTCCTTGGCCTTTTTGCTCAGCTCATCAAACTGCGCCTGCGTGGCTCCCGGGATTTTCGCCTTGAGGATCAGCTTCACCGCAGTAATCGCGAAACCGCCCTCAACCTGATCGAGGGTCACTTCAGCCTGGGTGTCGATGCTGTCAGCCTTAAGGCCCGCATCGCCGAGAATCATCGAAAACGCCATGGAGAAACAACCGGCATGTGCAGCGCCGATCAGTTCTTCCGGGTTGGTGCCCTTGCCGCCCTCGAAGCGCGCCTTGAAACCGTACGGTGCTTCTCTGAGGACACCGGTTTCAGTGGAGATCGAGCCAATGCCGGTTTTCAGATCGCCTGCCCAATGTGCGGATGCTTTCTTCACGATAGCCATGTCTGCCTCCTCAAGATCTGACGCGGAAACGCCGCGTCGTCGTGGTTTTTGCTTGCAAGGCTTCTGAGGATAGACGTCGGAACAAAGTTCAGCTCGTCTGAATCGTTGACTTTTTTAGTAGGAAATTTCGGCTCCGCTATTGAAACTCGGGTATATGCCCTTATTGCACAAACAAGCTTATGGATTCGGCAGGTATTCGTTTGCAAGAAAAACCTGCCGCCTCACTCGGAGACGCAGGTTTATGAAGCAACTGTCCGACGTAAAATTTTCTACCCTCGATCTGGTGCCGGTGCGCGAAAACGGCAGCCCGGCGCAGGCGCTGCGCAATTCGCTGGACCTGGCGCAGCACGTCGAGAAATTCGGCTACACGCGATTCTGGGTGGCGGAACACCACAACATGGACGGCATCGCCAGCTCGGCAACGTCGGTGCTGCTCGGCTATCTGGCCGGCGGTACGTCGACCATTCGTGTCGGCTCCGGTGGCGTGATGTTGCCCAACCACGCACCGCTGGTGATCGCCGAACAGTTCGGCACGCTGGAAAGCCTGTACCCGGGGCGGATCGATCTGGGTCTGGGCCGTGCGCCCGGTTCCGATCAAATGACCGCGCGTGCGCTGCGCCGTGAACGCTCCGGTAGCGCTGATGATTTCCCTGAAGACGTCGCCGAACTGGTGCGTTTCCTCGGCCCGCGTACCCCGGATCAGCGGGTGATCGCGATGCCGGGCACGGGTACCAATGTGCCGATCTGGTTGCTCGGTTCCAGCCTGTTCAGTGCGCAACTGGCCGGTGAGCGTGGTTTGCCGTACGCCTTCGCCTCGCATTTCGCCCCGCGCTTCATGCACGAGGCGATCCGCGTTTATCGCAATCACTTCAAGCCGTCGGCAGTGCTCGACAAGCCGTACGTGATGCTCGGTGTGCCGTTGGTGGCAGCGGATACCGATGAACAGGCTGATTACCTGGCGACTTCGGTGTACCAGCGCATTCTGGCGTTGATGCGTGGGCAGAGTCTGGTGCAGCGTCCGCCGGTGAAAACCATGGACGGCCTGTGGCTGCCGCATGAGCGTGAGGCGGTGGGTGATTTCCTTGGGCTGGCGATGGTCGGCAGCCCAGCGAAAATCCGCGCGAAGCTGGAGGTGTTGGTCGAGCAAACACAGGCCGATGAGCTGATTTTCACCAGTGATCTCTACGAACACGCCGATCGCGTGCATTCCTACGAACTGCTGGCACAAGTCATGAAGGGATAACGCGCGCCCCCCTGTAGGAGCTGTCGAGTGAAACGAGGCTGCGATCTTTTGATCCAGGTTTTTAGAGCAAGATCAAAAGATCGCAGCGTGCCGCAGCTCCTACATGAGACACAAAAAAGCCGACGCATTGGCGTCGGCTTTTGTATTTCAGGCGCGATCAACCGCGTTTGTAGACGATTTCCTTGGTGCCACCTTCGCAGGTGCCGACCACTTTACCGTCAGCTGCGGCGCCTTTATCGACAACCTCCAGCGAGTAATTGGACGCACCTTTGGCATCAATTTTCGCCGCGATCTCGCTTTTCAGCTCTTCACAAGGCTTACCGGCAGCAAACGCACCACCCGCAAGGCTCAACAAACCTACTGCCAACATGAACTTCTTCATCGGTCGCACTCCCTGGTCGGATTAAAAGAGGCGGGCATCGAGCGTTCACCCGATGCACTCACCCTGTAGCGCTTTGCCATTCCTATGGCACTCGGCCAGCGCGCAAGTTCAGAAGACTAGACCAAACTCAGCTACTGGCAATCTTGAAACCGACTTTCAATGTCACCTGAAAGTGCGCTGCCTTGCCGTCCTTGATGTGACCACGGGTTTCAGTCACTTCAAACCATTCCAGGTTGCGAATGGTCTTGTTGGCTTCAGCAATTGCGTTGTTGATGGCGTCTTCGATGCTGGTGGTGGACGAACCGACCAGCTCGACTTTCTTGTACGTGTGGTGGTCACTCATAACGAACTCCTTGGCGTGTGGAATTGAGACTAGCAGTGAATCTGCACTGTTGATTTCGGTGGCTCTGCGAAGGCGAAGTTCAGATTTTCTGCACTTTCTCAAACCGTTGAAGTCCCAAACAACACACGCCACTCATCACCAATGCAGGAGAGCCACCATGGCCAACACCTCTTTACGTAAAGCCTCGTTGCAAAGCATGGAAGCCGAGATCGAGAGTCTGCTCAAGTCGTTGGAAAGCCTGAAGGACGACGCTTCGGACGAGTCGCGCAAGACCCTCAAGGCGCTGAAAAGCAACGCCGAAAGCGCGCTGAAACATTCGCGTCATCTGCTCAGCGACGCCTATGAAGAAGTCAAAGTAAAGACCCGCGAGACCGGGATCGCCACCCGCGACTACGCGCAGGAACATCCGTGGACGACTGCCGGTGTTGCGGTCGGTGCAATCGGTCTGCTCGCCGCTTACTTGCTGTTCAAGCGCGGCGAGTGATCGCTCTGGCGCAGCTCATTCTTGAGCCATTGCGCCAGTTGCCGAGCGCGTCCGTCTGCGGCGCGCTTGGGTAGCCACAACGCCAGTTGCGCCGGGGTTTCACAGAAACCCCATGGCGCAACCAGGCGACCGGCCTTCAAATCTTCCGTCACCAGCGGCTCCGGCGCGATCGCCACGCCGAGACCAGCGACGGCTGCCTCCAGTAAATAATACAAATGCTCGAAACCTTGCCCGAGCTTCAACGCTTTTGCGTCGAGGTCGCTTTGCTGTGCCCAGCTTGGCCACGCTTGTGGGCGCGAGGTGGTGTGCAGCAGCGGTTCATTGAGCAGGGCCGAGGCTGGCGCGGTTTGCAGACGTTGGTAGCCGCTGAACAATGGGCTCATGACCGGGCCGATACGTTCTGCGGCCAATTCATAAACTTGCATGTCTGCCGGCCATGGCGGTTCGGCGAACAGCAGCAAAGCATCCAGCCCCGGACGCCGAGGATCGAGATCGCCTTCACCCGCTGAAAGATGCAGACGCAAATCCGGCAGATCGGCATTCAATCGTCCCAAACGCGGAATAAACCAGCGCGCCAGCAGACTTCCCGAGCATCCCAACACAAACGGCGCATCGGCGGTACTCTGAGTTAACTCGGCGCAAACACTGCGCAGCCGATCAAAAGCTTCGCCACTGGCATCACGCAAACGCATACCGGCATCTGTGAGTTTCAAGCCGCGACCATCCTTGACGAACAGACTGACGCCGAGGTGCTCTTCCAGCACCTTGAGCTGACGACTGACTGCGCCGTGGGTAACGTGCAGCTGCTCGGCAGCCTGACTGACACTGTTCAGCCGGGCGGTGGCTTCGAACGCGCGCAGGGCGTTCAGCGGGGGAAGGTCATGGCTCATGGTATCTGTGAGTTTTCCTGACAGGTTGTGGCGATCTTATCGGTTTTCAGCCTGGAAGGTCAGGGGTAGAGTGGTCGTCATTGTCTTTTGACCCGAATTCACCTGGAGCAACTCATGACCCAGACTTCGAACACCTCTGATCTGCGCAACGGCCCGGACGATAACGGCCTGTTTGGCTCGTTCGGTGGCCGCTACGTGGCGGAAACCCTGATGCCGTTGATCCTCGACTTGGCCCGCGAATACGAAGCGGCCAAGGAAGATCCGGCCTTCAAAGAAGAATTGGCCTACTTCCAGCGTGACTACGTCGGACGTCCGAGCCCGCTGTATTTCGCTGAACGCCTGACCGAATTCTGCGGCGGCGCGAAGATTTATCTCAAGCGCGAAGAGCTGAACCACACCGGCGCGCACAAGATCAACAACTGCATCGGCCAGATCCTGCTGGCGCGACGCATGGGCAAGAAACGCATCATCGCCGAGACCGGCGCCGGCATGCACGGCGTGGCCACGGCCACCGTCGCCGCCCGTTTCGGTCTGGATTGCGTGATCTACATGGGCACCACTGACATCGAACGTCAGCAGGCCAACGTCTTCCGCATGAAATTACTGGGCGCTGAAGTGATTCCAGTGGTTGCTGGCACCGGCACTCTGAAAGACGCGATGAACGAAGCCCTGCGTGACTGGGTGACCAACGTCGACAACACCTTCTACCTGATCGGCACCGTGGCCGGCCCACATCCATACCCAGCGATGGTTCGCGACTTCCAGGCCGTGATCGGCAAGGAAACCCGCGATCAGTTGCAAGCACAGGAAGGTCGTCTGCCGGACAGCCTGGTGGCGTGCATCGGTGGCGGTTCCAACGCGATGGGCCTGTTCCACCCGTTCCTCGACGACAAGAGCGTTGAGATCATCGGTGTTGAAGCGGCCGGTTACGGCATCGAAACCGGCAAGCACGCGGCGAGCCTGAATGGCGGCGTTCCGGGTGTGTTGCACGGCAACCGTACGTTCCTGTTGCAGGACGACGACGGCCAGATCATCGACGCCCACTCGATTTCCGCCGGCCTCGACTACCCGGGCATCGGCCCGGAACACGCGTGGTTGCATGACATCGGTCGCGTTCAGTACACCTCGGTGACCGACGACGAAGCCCTCGACGCGTTCCACAAATGCTGCCGCCTGGAAGGGATCATTCCTGCACTGGAAAGCGCCCACGCCTTGGCTGAAGTGTTCAAACGCGCACCGAAGCTGCCGAAGGATCACCTGATGGTGGTCAACCTCTCGGGCCGTGGCGACAAAGACATGCAGACCGTCATGCATCACATGGAAAACGCTCAACAAGAGCCATCCAAGCAGGAGAAACACTGATGAGCCGCCTGCAAACCCGTTTTGCCGACCTGAAAGAACAGAACCGTGCCGCGCTGGTGACCTTCGTCACCGCCGGTGATCCGGACTACGACACTTCGCTGGCGATCCTCAAAGGTTTACCGGGTGCCGGCGCCGATGTGATCGAGCTGGGCATGCCGTTCACCGACCCGATGGCCGACGGCCCGGCGATCCAGTTGGCGAACATCCGTGCCTTGGGCGCCAAACAGAATCTGGTGAAAACCCTGCAAATGGTTCGCGAGTTCCGTGAAGGCGACAGCGATACCCCGCTGGTGTTGATGGGTTACTACAATCCGATTCATATGTATGGCGTTGAGCGCTTCATCGCTGACGCGAAAGAGGCCGGTGTCGACGGTCTGATCGTGGTCGACATGCCGCCTGAGCACAATGCCGAGCTGTGTGATCCGGCGCAGGCTGCAGGTCTGGACTTCATCCGTCTGACCACCCCGACCACCGATGATGCGCGTTTGCCTAAAGTGCTCAATGGCAGTTCCGGTTTCGTTTACTACGTGTCGGTGGCTGGTGTGACCGGTGCTGGCGCTGCAACGCTGGAACACGTCGAAGAGGCGGTGACCCGTCTGCGTCGGCATACCGATCTGCCGATCAGCATCGGTTTCGGCATCCGTACCCCGGAGCAAGCGGCGGCCATCGCGCGTCTGGCTGATGGTGTGGTGGTGGGTTCGGCATTGATCGATCACATCGCTAATGCGACCACTCCAGCCCAAGCCGTCGACGGTGTGTTGGGCCTGTGCTCGGCACTCTCCGAAGGCGTGCGTAAGGCCCGCGTCAGCTGAAGGTAAAGTTCCTGATACAGAGGAATTAGCACCTCAAAGTGCAGACTAATCCAGCAAGACCGAGGGCTTCAGAACATCGTTCTGAGGCCCTTTTTGCTG
This sequence comes from Pseudomonas sp. GM80, assembly GCF_000282515.1. GTDB lineage: Bacteria > Pseudomonadota > Gammaproteobacteria > Pseudomonadales > Pseudomonadaceae > Aquipseudomonas. The sequence goes on along the minus strand of NZ_AKJD01000069.1, from coordinate 13,239 downwards.
TTTGTGCCGTGAGGAAAGACTCGATGAAAATGCCGAAACGTCTGATGGCCGGACTGGGCGTGCTGATGATCAGCGCGACTCCGCTGCTGGCCAGCGCCGATCAGCGCGATGATCACGACCACGGCGGCCCGCAGCAGGGCCAACACGACAACCGCGGCGACAACCATGGTGATGATCACCACGGCCCGCAGAACAACCACCGTGGTGGCCCGCCACCGCGCGACTTTGGCCCGGTGCGCCAGACCATTCGCGACAATCATGGCTACTTTGTCCGCGGGGCGCCGCCGCCTCCGGGGATTCATCTGGAGCGTGGCCGGCCGTTGCCGCATGGGTATTACGGGGAGCGTCTGGATAATCGCGCGTTGGGTCGCTTGCCGGTGTATCCGGGGTATGAATGGCGCCGGGCGGGGGGCGATATCGTGCTGATCGCGGTGGGTACCGGGATCGTGTACGAAATCCTGGATGGCGTCCTGTATTGATCTGACACACATCACCTGTGGCGAGGGGATTTATCCCCGTTCGGCTGCGCAGCAGTCGCAGTCCAGCGGACGCGGTTTATCTGATTGACCGGGTTCGCTGATTTTGGGGCCGCTTCGCGACCCAACGGGGATGAATCCCCTCGCCACAAGGTATGCAATCAGGCTCAGTTTCAGGGGAGTTCCAGGCCGCCAGAAGCCTTGTGCAATTTGCGCAAATGCGCGCCAATCTGCTTCACATTCTCCTCACTCGCGGCAATCTCGGCAGCGCGCTTCGGCTCCAGCAACTTGCGCACCTCCGCGTCGAGATCCCCCGACAGCACCAGCAACTTCTTCTGCCGCTGGCTGCTTTCATCTTCCAGTCGCTTGAACTCACTCGGCTGTGGCAACCCATAACCACGACTATCAAGAAGCTCTGCCGGACGACTGAGGAATCCACTGTTGGCGAGGATTTCCTGCAACGTCGCGTTGGCCTTGTCCATGCCGCCATTTTCCAGCTCGCGAGCACCGAGGTATCGTTGCTTGACCTCATCCTGAGCCAACAGCAACTGACGTCGATAACTCGCCTGCTCCAGCAACAACAAGGCAGCGCTGGTGCGCAGATCCGCACGCTCGAACCACTCGCGGCGTTCTTCGGCAGTGAGCGACAGCCATTCCTCAACGGTGGTCTGTTTGATCGGCAGTTGTTTCTTCAGCACATCAAACATCGCCTGGTAGCGATCGCGGAACGAGTCGAAGCGATAACCCAGACGCAGCGCTTCTTTCGGATCATCGAGCACGCTGGTATCGGCCAACCCGCGCCCCTTCATCACTTCCAGCAAGCCGTTGGGCATGATGCTGTCCAACCCGACGAACTGGCTGTTGTCACTGCCGCTGCGCAACAGTTTCAGACCCTCTACCGCGCAGTTGTTGGAGAGGAAGAAGTAGTTGCCGTCGTAGCTCCAGTGCATTTCGGCCGCATGCTCGACCACGCCCTCGATCTCTTCCCGTGACAGGTTGATCGGCACGGAGGCGAGGCTGCGCAATTCGGTCTTGGTGTATTCGTCGATCACCTGCGCAAGCGGCAGGACGAACAGCCGTGAAGGGTATTTGCCGACCAGTCCGTCCCAACTCGACAGCTGCACATCGCCGACAAAGGCGCGGTACGACAACACCAGATGTTGATCCAGATCGAGTCGGCAATCCGGGCCACGCGGACGGCCCGGCGCGCAGATCACCAGGCGCAACATGCTGTGGCCCCAGCGGCTGACCCAGTTCTGATTGGCTTCGGCCAACAAGTAATCAACCGCGTAAACCCGCTCCGGATCGACCTGCCCTAAAGGCTGTTTGGCGAAATCGTTACCCGCGTTCAAAAACGCAAAGGTCTTGCTGCAAGTGTCCTTGGCCGGCGGCGCCCAGCCGAAGTGTTGCTGGTAATAGCGATACAGCGCCGGGCGACGGCAGGCGTAGCTCGGGTCGAGAAGGAAATACTCCATGTTGACCGCGACGAACTCTTTCGGGCTGGAAATTTCGTACAGATCCGGGCTGCGGGCGATCTGTCGGTTGTGCTGCTCGCGTTCACCGCGACGGCCGACGTATTGCTGCCAACCGGCGAGGTCGAGCACGCGCGGGTCGTCGCTGAGGGTGAAGCGGCGACCGTTCTGGCCACGGCATTCGTCAGGAATGCCAATCAGCCCGGCACTGTTGAAGCGGCGTGTGCAGCGCTGGATCAGCGTGCGCTCGGCGGCTGGCCACAAGCGCGCGCGGTCATAAATGTGGGTGATTTCGTGCAGCACCGTGGCGAGCAATTCCTGGCGCACTGTGCCGTGGGGGCGATTGGTTTTTTCTTTCGCTGCGCTGCCGTCGGTAAGGCTGGCGAGCAGTTTGCGGTTCAGATCGAGTTCGGCAACCAGCGTGGCCTGGCCGTAGGCATTGGCAGGCATGTCGTCGGTCCAGCCGACATCAATGCGCCGATCCAGCCGCTCGATAAAGCTCGGCGGCAATCTCTGCATGGCCTCATCGATCAACGCCTGACTGGCCTGTTGTTGGGCGGGGCTCAGACCGTCAGTCTTGAGCCGCAATTGCAGGCTGGCGTGGGCGCTGTTGCCAAGCAGCAACAACGCCCCGGCCAGCAGCCAGGCGCCGAGTGACTTCACAGTGCGAGGATGGCTTCGGCGAGGACCTGATCACTGGCGTCGCGCGCTTCCGGGACGCGCGTGCGCAAGGTGTTGAGGGCGGCTTCCAGATGCGCGCCACGGATATCACCGTTGGTGGCGACGAAACTGGCGGCGTCATCGTGCGCTTCACGGATGATCTTCGAGTCGCGAATCGACGTGGTGGTGTCGGAGGTGAAATCGATGGTGCGCTGGGAGGCACGAACGATGATGTTACTGGTGGCTACCAGGGTGTGCGCCTGGGCCACGTCGGCCAACAAAAACAGGCCAAGGGCGGCAGCAATCAGCGGGCTACGCATGGAACGACTCCGAAGGGACAGGTTAACTAAGGGCTAGGTTAACTATTGGACGAGAATTGCTTCTGCCAGTTCAAGATCAGAGACATGAAGTTTCGGCCGTTTTTTACGCAGGTAATTAAGCGCGGATTCCAGCTGCGCCCCACGCAATTGGCCGTCACTGGCCACGAACGCTGCCGCGTCATCGTGAGCGGCGAACAGCAGTTTACGGTCGAAAGGCGCGGAAGACACCATGCTGGTGGCGTAACCACTGACGACAATGCCTTGCGTCGACGCGTTGAAAGCATCATAGGCATCGACCGACGTCGCCCAACAGGCGCTCAGCAAAACGGAAGGGATCAGCAGACTTGGAAGAAAACGCATCGGACTCGGTAACTGTTAGCGAGCCGCAAGGCTAGCGCAATGCCCGGGCCAGAGCCAGTCTCGAAACATCGGGACACGCCCGGCGTGTCCCGTAATGCCTTGCAGCGATTAGATCGTCAGGATGGCCTGAGCCAGCTCCGCGTCAGTCGCGTTCAGTTGTGGAGCCTGGTGGCGAATGTGATCCAGCGCGCTTTCCAGTTTCACGCCACGGATGTCGCCTTGGGTGGCGACGAAGCTGGCCGCGTCATCACGGGCAGCGAGGACGATTTTGTCGTCACGGAACGACGAGGTCACGTCGGAAGTGGCATCGGAGGAAGATTTCAGCGCACCCACGACGGCGTCGGTGGTAACGATGAAGCTGGTGGCGCTGGCGTTGGCAGCCACGGCCAGCAGGGCGGCAGCGCTGAGCAGACGAAGACGGGACATAGGGTAACTCCTGTGAATAAACCGTATTGAGAGGTGGCTCGGTATCTGAGGAGTCAGACGCCTGTTGCGCATCATTCGCCACGTTCTGTGTGGATATTAGGCGCAGATCCGTTCGCCAAACCAGCATCCAGACGAAAAACCGTAGGAGCTGCCGAAGGCTGCGATCTTTTGCTTTGGATTTTCAAGATCAAAAGATCGCAGCCTTCGGCAGCTCCTACAATTGTAGTGGTCTTATTTCAAATTATGTGAACTGTACTGGTATTGCTTTTCAAGAGCTAAAACGACAAAACCCGTCGCGGTTTCCCACGACGGGTTTTGCTTGTTCAATTCGGGTTGCTGGCGGTGGGTCTAACGACCAGAGCCAGCGACGCTGCTTAGCGCCAGAACGGCTTGCTCAGCTCTTCGTAGCGTTGTGCTTCGCTGATACCGGCGTCAGCCAGCAGACGCGAATCCAGACGGGCCAACTGGTGGCGGCTGGAGATGCGGCGCTGCCACAACATCAGGTTGGCGAGAACGCGCAGAGGCAGGGAAGCCTGGGTGTTTACAGCTTTGTCTTCGAAGAACAGTTCGGAACTGAGTGTACGTTCCATGGTTGACATCCTTCCGCTTGTGGCGGGATCAGGTAGTGGTTTGACTGGTGCCCATGATCCTCTCGTTTGCCTAGTCCCTCTAGATACAGTTCAACAGTATTGTGAGTGACCAGTTAACTGTTTATACGCGGTGTACGGGTCAAAATTGAGCAAACTGTACCTATGCGCACTTAAGTGGTGCATTTTTGCTTATTTCGGCAGGAAAGGTAGGCAAATGCCGTAGGAAATGACCAGTACAGCAGTACAGTTTTTGTCGGTCGCATGACTTGCGGAAGTTCGCTGACGCAAACTGTGTTTGCATCAGCGGTTTATCTGTGTGAATTACACGGCCAGCATGCGCCCGGTTTCTTCCAGATTCATGTGCCAGCTCAGCGCTTCACGCAGGATGTGCGGCGTGTGGCCGCCGATAGCACAGGCTGCCGTGAAGTAATCGTTCAGTGCCTGGCGGAAGTCCGGGTGCACACAGTTATCAATGATCACCCGCGCACGTTCCCGTGGCGCCAGGCCACGCAGGTCAGCCAGACCGACTTCGGTCACCAGAATGTCGACGTCATGCTCGGTGTGGTCAACGTGGCTGACCATCGGCACCACGCTGGAAATCGCGCCGCCCTTGGCGATCGATTTAGTTACGAACACCGCCAGATGCGCGTTGCGCGCGAAATCACCCGAGCCACCGATACCGTTCATCATCCGCGTACCGCAGACGTGGGTCGAATTGACGTTGCCGTAGATGTCGAACTCCAGCGCCGTGTTGATGCCGATGATGCCCAGGCGACGCACCACTTCCGGGTGGTTGGAGATCTCCTGCGGACGCAGCACCAATTTGTCTTTGTACTTCTCCAGATTGCCGAACACGTCACTGTTGCGGCGCTCCGACAAGGTGATCGAACTGCCCGAAGCAAAGCTCAGCTTGCCGGCATCGATCAGATCGAAGGTCGAATCCTGCAACACTTCGGAGTACATGGTCAGGTCTTCGAACGGCGAATCGATCAGGCCACACATCACCGCGTTGGCAATGTTGCCGATACCGGCCTGCAACGGGCCGAGCTTGTTGGTCATGCGCCCGGCGTCGACTTCCTGTTTGAAGAAGGTGATCAGGTGCTCGGCGATGGCGTTGGTATCGACGTCCGGCGTCGACACGGTGGACGGCGAATCCGACTGCTGGGTAATAACGATGGCGACAATCTTCTCCGGCGGAATCGGAATTGCGGTGCTACCGATGCGGTCGTCGACTTTTACCAGCGGGATCGGCGTGCGCGTCGGACGGTAGGTCGGGATATAAATGTCATGCAGGCCTTCGAGGTTGGCGTTGTGCGCCAGGTTGATCTCGACGATCACCTGTTTGGCGAAAATCGCGAAGCTCGCCGAGTTGCCCACCGAGGTGGTCGGCACGATGTGGCCTTGTTCGGTGATGGCCACGGCTTCAATGACCGCGATGTCCGGCAGCTTTAGTTGCTGATTGCGCAGTTGCTCAACGGTTTCCGACAAATGCTGGTCGATGAACATCACCTGGCCGGCGTTGATCGCCTTGCGCAAGGTGCTGTCGACCTGGAACGGCATGCGTCGCGACAGTACGCCGGCTTCGGTCAGTTGCTTGTCGAGGTCGTTGCCCAGGCTGGCACCGGTCATCAGGCTGATCTTCAGCGGCGTGACCTTGGCCCGCTCGGCCAGTGCGTGAGGGACGGCTTTGGCTTCGCCGGCACGGGTGAAACCGCTCATGCCAACGGTCATGCCGTCCTCAATCAGAGCGGCTGCGTCGGCGGCGCTCATCACTTTATCCAACAACGAAGGCAGGCGAATACGGTCACGGTACATGGATTATTATCTCGGGAAGCGAGTAGCAGGATGCGCAGTCTAGTGAATTTGACGGGCGCCTGTCCCGCTACCAAGGTCGCAAACGAGGCGTCTATTTAGCGGGTTTCAAGTAAAACACCGTTACCGGATCTGCAACAACGCGGCATATTGTCCGACTGTTTGCGCAAACAAAAACGCCCCGACAAGTCGGGGCGTTCGGTGTTGCAGCGGGGAATTATTCGACCGCTTTAACCATGTCTTCGATGACTTTCTTCGCGTCGCCGAACACCATCATGGTCTTGTCCAGATAGAACAGCTCGTTGTCCAGGCCGGCATAGCCGCTGGCCATCGAGCGCTTGTTGACGATGATGGTCTTGGCCTTGAACGCTTCGAGAATCGGCATGCCGGCAATCGGTGACTTCGGATCGTTCTTCGCCGCCGGGTTGACCACGTCGTTCGCGCCCAGCACCAGCACCACGTCGGCCTGGCCGAACTCGGAGTTGATGTCTTCCATCTCGAACACCTGATCGTAAGGCACTTCGGCCTCGGCGAGCAGAACGTTCATGTGCCCCGGCATACGGCCGGCAACCGGATGGATCGCGTACTTCACGGTCACACCACGGTGAGTCAGCTTCTCGGTCAATTCCTTCAGCGCATGCTGCGCACGCGCTACTGCCAAGCCGTAACCCGGCACGATGATCACGGTGTCGGCGTTGGTCAGCAGGAAGGTCGCGTCGTCAGCCGAGCCGGATTTCACCGGACGTGCTTCTTTCGCACCGGCAGGGCCTGCATCGGCCGTGTTGCCGAAACCGCCGAGCAGTACATTAAAGAAGGAACGGTTCATCGCCTTGCACATGATGTACGAGAGGATCGCACCGCTCGAACCCACCAGCGAACCGGCAATGATCAGCATCGAGTTGTTCAGCGAGAAGCCGATTCCCGCCGCCGCCCAGCCCGAATAGCTATTGAGCATCGACACCACCACCGGCATGTCGGCGCCGCCAATCGGGATGATGATCAGCACGCCCATCACGAACGCCAGCGCCAGCATCAGCGCGAACGCGGTGAGGTTGCCGGTGAACATGAAGGTCAGGCCGAGTGCCAGTGTAGCCAGACCCAGCACGGCATTCAGCTTGTGCTGACCGGTGAACTGTACCGGTGCGCCCTGGAACAGACGGAACTTGTATTTGCCCGACAGCTTGCCGAAGGCAATCACCGAACCGGAGAAAGTAATCGCACCGATGGCAGCGCCGAGGAACAACTCCAGGCGGTTGCCCGCCGGGATCGAGTCGCCCAGCTGTTTAACGATGCCCAGCGATTGCGGCTCAACCACCGCAGCGATCGCGATGAACACTGCCGCGAGGCCGATCATGCTGTGCATGAAGGCGACCAGTTCCGGCATCTTGGTCATTTCAACGCGCTTGGCCATGATCGAACCGGCCGTGCCGCCGACCAACAGGCCAACGATGACGTAGCCGATACCGGCAGTGGCCAGCTCAGCGCCCAACTTATAGATGAGGCCGACAGTGGTCAGGATGGCCAACGCCATGCCGAGCATGCCGAACAGGTTGCCGCGCCGCGAAGTAGTCGGGTGCGACAGGCCTTTGAGGGCCTGGATAAAGCAGATCGACGCGATCAGGTAGAGCGTCGTGACGAGATTCATGCTCATTACTTCGGCGCCTCTTCTTTTACTTTCGGGGCTTTCTTCTTGAACATCTCAAGCATGCGGCGGGTGACCAGGAAGCCACCGAACACGTTGACCGCGGCCAGTGCCACGGCGAGGGTGCCCATGGTTTTGCCCAGCGGCGTAACGGTCAGTGCGGCCGCGAGCATGGCGCCGACGATCACGATCGCCGAGATGGCGTTGGTCACTGCCATCAATGGCGTGTGCAGCGCAGGTGTAACGTTCCAGACCACGTGGTAACCGACATAAATCGCCAGCACGAAGATGATCAGGTTGTAGATACCGGGGGAGATAAGCTCTTCCATCGTCTGAATCCCTGCTTAGGCGTTTTTGCGGATGACTTGGCCGTCGCGGCACATCAGGCACGCGGCGACGATGTCGTCTTCGAGGTTGACGTCGAACTGACCTTCTTTGGTGAAGACCAGCTTGAGGAAGTCCAGCAGGTTGCGTGCGTACAGCGCCGAAGCGTCTGCAGCGACTTCGCCGGCCAGATTGGTCGGGCCACAAATGGTCACGCCATTTTCGACCACGACCTGATCAGCCACGGTCAGCGGGCAGTTGCCGCCCTGAGCAGCTGCGAGGTCGATGACCACCGAACCCGGTTTCATCTGCGCCACGGTGTCCGCGCTCAACAGCGTCGGTGCCTTGCGGCCCGGAATCAGCGCGGTGGTGATGACGATGTCAGCTTGCTTGGCGCGCTCGTGCACGGCCTGCGCCTGACGCTGCATCCAGCTCGCCGGCATTGGCCGCGCGTAACCGCCGACACCGACGGCGCATTCGCGCTCTTCATCGGTCTCGTAAGGTACGTCGACGAACTTAGCGCCGAGGGATTCGATCTGCTCTTTCACCGCCGGACGCACGTCGGACGCTTCGATCACCGCACCCAGACGTTTCGCCGTAGCAATCGCCTGCAACCCGGCCACGCCGGCGCCGAGAATCAGCACGCGCGCCGCTTTCACGGTGCCCGCAGCCGTCATCAGCATTGGCATGAAGCGCGGATAGTGGTGAGCGGCCAGCAACACAGCCTTATAGCCGGCAATGTTCGCCTGCGACGACAACACATCGAGACTCTGCGCTCGCGAGGTGCGCGGCGCCGCTTCGAGGGCGAACGCGGTAATGCCGCACTCGGCCATCTTCGCGATGGTTTCGTTGTTGAACGGGTTGAGCATGCCGACCAACACCGTACCGCGCTTGATCAGCGTGAGTTCGGCATCGCTTGGCGCGACCACTTTGAGAATCAGCTCGGCGCCAAACGCGTCATTGGCACTGCCAATGGTTGCGCCTGCCGCTTCATAGGCACTGTCGACCACACTGGCGTTAACGCCGGCGCCGGTTTGCACAGTGACCTTATGACCTTGGCCGATCAGCTTTTTAATGGTTTCCGGGGTTGCAGCAACCCGTGTTTCACCGGTCTGGGTTTCGAGAGGAACACCAATGTGCACGTCAAATCTCCTGCGTGATCTTATTGAGTAAACCCATGCACTACGGATGGTGCGACTGGGGCGGCCGATCAGCACGATCCCGCCAAATCAGGGCGGGGCGCGGCATTTTGCAGGCGAACTTTATGCCCTTCAAGGGATTATGACGGGTGACGGAAAATTAACTACAAGTCATGCCGTGACCGAATGTCGCACATGCCCTGTCGAATCCCTTACAGGCCGTGCCCTGCAAGGATTCTGGCGCAATATGGAAAAATTTCTCATCGGTGACGTGAATAGACCGCAATACGTCGTGAATGGAGGCTCAAAGCCACGTCTTCAGGCGCTTGTAGGACGTCTGTACGACTTTCGGATACAGTCTGCGCATATGCGACAAATACTTATATCTGTAGGGCTTTGGTTTTTCTGACTACGAGGTCAATAATCGCTGAAAGCCTTCACCCTTCTAGGCTGTAGCTCTGTGCCTGATTTACCAGCCAGTCGCGAAATGCCTTTAAAGACGCCGATTCGACCTTTCGTTCGGGAATCATCAGGTAATAGGCCTTGATGCTGGCGAGTGCCTGCGGGTTGGCAATCACCAGGCGGTTCTCAGCCAACTCGCGCTGAATCAGGAACGGTGGAATCAGCGCGATCCCCATGTCGTGCATGGCCGCTTGGGCGAGCATGGAGAATAGCTCGTAGCGCGGGCCTGTCATGTCGCGGGGGATATTCAGGTGTTGCGAGTTGAACCACTGTCGCCAGGCGTAAGGGCGGGTGGTCTGTTGCAGTAGCGGTAGCTCGGCAATCTCGTCGGCGGTCAGAAGCGTCTTGTTGCCGAGTAGGGCGGGGCTGCACACCGGCATCGGATTTTCGCCCATCAGCCTGTGGGATTCGGTACCAGACCAGTCGGCATCGCCGAAGTAGATCGCGGCATCGAATTCAGTGTCGGCAAACAGGAAGGGCCGGGTGCGGTTGGTCAGGTTGACCGTGACTTCCGGGTGCTTGAGCTGGAAATCCTTGAGGCGCGGCAGCAGCCATTGCGTACCGAAGGTTGGCACCACCGCCAACTCGATCACATTGGTGCCTTGCTGGCCCATCACCGACAACGTGTCGCGCTCCACTGCATCCAGTTGCGTGGCGACCCGGCGACTGTAGGAAAGTCCCGCTTCGGTCAGCTTCACCCCGCGTCGCGAGCGTCGGAACAGTTCCACACTGAGGAACTCCTCAAGGCTGGCGATTTGTCGGCAAATGGCGCCCTGGGTGAGGGAAAGTTCTTCGGCGGCGCGGGTAAAGCTCTCGTGGCGTGCAGCGGCTTCAAAGCTGATCAGGGCGGTGGTGCTGGGGATCTTCCTGCGCATGTACGTCAACCTCACTAATGCGCCGCATAAAAGGCATTTCGCGACGTTTCGGAGTGAGAAATTAGCACAACAGAATGCGAAATCCTCGTTTGCCGCGACGACGAACCACGCCTAGGATCAATGCCACGTTAATTCACCCGATTTGCGAGGACACACTCATGGGCGGTAAAGCTAGCTTCAACTGGATCGATCCCCTGCTGCTGGATCAACAGCTCACCGAAGAAGAGCGCATGATCCGCGACACCGCCGAGCAGTTCGCTCAGCAGAAGCTCGCGCCGCGTGTTCTTGAAGCTTTCCGTCATGAGAAGACTGATCCGGCGATCTTTCGCGAAATGGGCGAAGTCGGCCTGTTGGGCGCGACCATCCCTGAGCAATACGGTGGCAGCGGCCTCAACTACGTGAGCTACGGCCTGATTGCTCGCGAAGTGGAGCGGGTCGACTCCGGCTATCGCTCGATGATGAGCGTGCAATCGTCGCTGGTAATGGTACCGATCAACGAATTCGGCACCGAAGCACAGAAACAGAAATACCTGCCGAAACTGGCTTCCGGCGAGTGGATCGGCTGCTTCGGTCTGACCGAGCCAAACCACGGTTCCGACCCGGGCGCGATGATTACCCGGGCCCGCAAAGTCGACGGTGGATACAGCCTGACCGGCGCGAAGATGTGGATCACTAACAGCCCGATCGCCGACGTGTTCGTAGTCTGGGGTAAGGACGATGCCGGCGACATTCGTGGCTTCGTCCTGGAGAAGGGCTGGAAAGGCCTGAGCGCTCCGGCGATTCACGGCAAGGTCGGCCTGCGTGCGTCGATCACCGGCGAGATCGTTATGGACAACGTGTTCGTGCCGGAAGAGAACATCTTCCCGGACGTGCGCGGTCTGAAAGGCCCGTTCACTTGCCTCAACTCTGCGCGCTACGGCATTTCCTGGGGTGCACTGGGCGCTGCCGAGTTCTGCTGGCACACCGCCCGCCAGTACACGCTGGATCGCCAACAGTTCGGTCGCCCATTGGCCGCTACTCAGCTGATCCAGAAGAAACTGGCCGACATGCAGACCGAGATCACGTTGGCGCTGCAAGGCTGCCTGCGCCTGGGTCGCATGAAGGACGAAGGTACCGCTGCGGTCGAAATCACTTCGATCATGAAGCGCAACTCCTGCGGCAAGTCGCTGGACATCGCCCGTATGGCGCGCGACATGCTCGGCGGCAACGGTATCTCCGACGAATTCGGCGTGGCGCGTCACCTGGTCAACCTGGAAGTGGTGAATACCTATGAAGGTACTCATGACGTTCACGCACTGATCCTTGGGCGTGCGCAAACCGGTCTGCAGGCGTTCTATTAATAGGAGAGCGACCATGGGCGCGCTGTCGCATCTGCGGGTACTGGATTTATCGCGCGTGTTGGCCGGGCCGTGGGCCGGGCAGATCCTCGCCGACCTTGGCGCCGAGGTGATCAAGGTTGAGCGCCCGGGTAATGGTGACGACACGCGCGCTTGGGGGCCGCCCTTCCTTAAAGACGCTTATGGCGAGAACACCTCGGAAGCGGCTTATTACCTGTCGGCCAACCGCAACAAGCAATCGGTGACCATCGACTTCACCCGCCCCGAGGGTCAGAAGCTGGTGCGCGAGTTGGCGGCGAAGTCGGACATCCTCATCGAGAACTTCAAGGTCGGTGGTCTGGCGGCTTATGGGCTGGACTATGGGTCGCTGAAGGCGATCAATCCGAACCTGATCTATTGCTCGATTACCGGGTTCGGCCAGACCGGGCCTTATGCCAAGCGTGCTGGCTATGACTTCATGATTCAGGGGCTGGGCGGGCTGATGAGTCTGACCGGTCGTCCCGAGGGTGATGAAGGTGCCGGGCCTGTGAAGGTCGGTGTGGCACTGACGGATATCCTTACGGGGCTTTATTCGACTGTCGGGATACTGGCGGCGTTGGCTCATCGCGATCACGACGGGGGTGGTCAGCACATCGATATGGCGTTGCTGGATGTGCAGGTTGCGTGTCTGGCGAACCAGGCGATGAATTACCTGACGACGGGCAACGCGCCGAAGCGTCTGGGCAATGCGCATCCGAACATCGTGCCTTATCAGGACTTTCCTACAGCTGACGGCGATTTCATTCTTACCGTGGGTAATGACGGGCAATTCCGCAAGTTTGCCGAAGTGGCCGGGCAGCCGCAGTGGGCTGACGATCCGCGGTTTGCTACTAATAAGCTGCGAGTAGCGAATCGGACGGTGTTAATTCCGCTGATTCGCCAGGCGACGGTGTTCAAGACGACTGCCGAGTGGGTTGCCGAGCTGGAGCAGGCGGGCGTACCTTGTGGGCCGATCAATGATCTGTCGCAGGTGTTTGAAGATCCGCAGGTGAAGGCCCGTGGCCTGGCGATAGAGTTGCCACATGCGTTGGCGGGAATGGTGCCGCAGGTGGCCAGCCCGATTCGTATGTCGCAGACACCGGTTGAGTATCGTCGTGCCCCGCCTTTGTTGGGTGAGCATACGCTGGAGGTTCTGCAGGGTGTGCTGGGCTTGGGCGCGGGTGCGGTGGCTGAGCTGAAGGCGGCTGGGGTGCTCTGAAGATCCCTTCTATATATAGGAACCACGTTTGCTGCCTATATATGGGTGCATTTGGTCGTTATTTAACCAATCTGCAAGTGATTGAAAGAAAAGCGAAATTAACGGTT
>NZ_AKJD01000068.1 GCF_000282515.1 Pseudomonas sp. GM80 | reverse complement strand
GCGATCTTTTGATCTTCAAAAACAACATCAAAAGATCGCAGCCTGCGGCAGCTCCTACAGCGGATCAATGCACTTCTTCGAGGTCGTCGTGCAGCAGGCCGAAGATCTGCCGTTTCATGTCGATGAACGAGCGCTCCATGACCATGTCCAGCGAGCGCGGGCGTTCGATCGGCACGTCGAGAATCTGTTTGATCCGCCCCGGTTTTGCGCCCATCACATACACCCGGTCGCCGAGCAGGATGGCTTCATCGATGTCGTGAGTGACGAACAACACGGTCTTCTTGCTGTTGCCCCACACCCGCAGCAACAGTTGCTGCATCTGTAAACGCGTCTGGCTGTCCAGCGCGCCGAACGGTTCGTCCATCAACAGAATCTGCGGATCATTGGCCAGCGCCCGGGCAATCGCCACGCGCTGCATCATCCCGCCCGACAACTGCTTGGCGTAGTTGTCGGCGAACCCGGCGAGGCCGACTTCGTTGACGTAGTAATCGACAATCTCCTTGCGCCGCGCCGCCGGCATGCCGCGCCGTTTCAACCCGAACTCGACGTTCTGGCGCACCGTCAGCCACGGGAACAGTGTGTAGCTCTGAAAGACCATGCCGCGATCCGCGCCCGGCCCCTGCACTTGCTGGCCACCGACATAGATTTCGCCGGAGGTCGGCTCGGCCAAGCCTGCGGTCAAATAAAGCAGGCTGGATTTACCGCAACCCGAAGGCCCGACCAGCACCGCAAACTGCTGATCCGGCACCTCGAACGAGACCTCTTCCAGCGCGGTAAACGTGCCGCCGTCGGGCTTCTTGTAACGCAGGCTGACCTTGTCCACCTGCAAGCGCGGCGCCGCTTGCGCAGGCGCGGCAACGGATTCGATATAACGATGATTGGCAGCAGTCACTGAGCCCATGCGGCAACCCTCAGGCGGAGAAAGCGGAACAGTTGATCGGTGACCAGACCGAGCAGGCCGATGATCGCGATGGCGAGGAAAATCACATCCACCTGAAAACCGCGCATGGCTTTCAGGCTCAGGTAACCCAAACCGCTGGACGCGGCGACCAGTTCCGCCACCACCAGATACGTCCAGGCCCAGCCCATGGTCACCCGCAAAGTATCGAGCACGCCCGGCACCGAGGCCGGCGCGATCACATGCAACACCGCATCCCGGCGGCTGGAGCCCAAGGTGTAGGACGCGTTGATCAAATCCTTGGAAATGCCTTTCGATACGTCGGCGATCATCACCAGTTGCTGGAAGAACACGCCGAAGATAATCACCGAAACGCGCTGCTCCAGACCGATGCCGATCCACAAAATGAACAGCGGCACGAACGAGGTCACCGGCAGGTAACGAATGAAGTTCACCAGCGGTTCAAGGAATGCCTGAACGATGCGGAAGCTGCCCATCAGCAACCCCAACGGCACCGCCACCAGCGACGACACGATGAAGCCGACCATCACCACTTCGACACTGGCCCACACATGTGTGCCGAGCGTGCCGTCGCGGCTCAGGCGCACGGCGGCTTCAACCACCGCGCCCGGCGTCGGCAAAAACATGCCGGGCACGATGCCGCCATAAGAAAGTCCGGCCCACAGACCGACCAACAACACCCAGGCCAGAGCGCTGGCGCTCCACACCACTTGCACCGGCAACGCGGTTTTCGGCGTAAGGCTGCGGCTCAGCCACGAATTGCGCTTGAACATTGCAGACCTCCTAAAGCGGGCTGACGAAACGGTTGTCGACCAGATCGTCGTTGCTGACGTTGTAAGGCTTGCCCTGCAATTCGCTGGCGGTTTCGTTGGCCAGTTTGATCAGCGGCGCGCTGTCGCCCGGTTTGCCCGGTGAACCCAGCAGTTTCTCGCTCATCGCCTGATCGTAAAAACGCACGCCCTGCGCAGCGGCGGCCAGTTCCTTCGGATCGGAGAGGTAGCCGCCGACGCCTTTGGCCATGATTTTGTAAGCGTCTTCCGGATGATCCTTGGTGTACTGCACGGCTTTGTACAAACCGGCGACCAGCGCTTTGACGTCTTCCGGTTGCTTGTCGATGACGCTGCAATTGAGCGCGACCACGTCGACGATCACCCCGGGGGTGCTGCTGCTGTCGATCAGCACTTTGCCTTGCTGCTTGTCGCGGACCATCGACAGGTGCGGTTCCCAGGTCACGGCGGCGGGCACGCGACCGGCGATGAACGCGGTGGCGGCATCGTCAGCGGTCATGTTCTGCACGGTGATGTCGCTCATGCTCATGCCGTTCTTTTTCAGCAGGTACGAGAGCCAGAATTGCGAGGTCGAACCCTCGTTGACTGCCACGGATTTGCCCTTGAGTTCTTGCAGGCTCTTGACGTCCTTGCCGACCAGCACGCCGTCGCCGCCATGGCTGTCATCCAGCGCCGCGACCGCTTTGAAGCAGAACTGCGGACGGTACTTGAGCACTTCATCGATGGTCGACGCCGAGCCGGACAATTGCCCGGACGCCTGCGCGGCCATGTACATCGACGCCTCTTCGACCACCGGCAATTCGACGGTCAAACCGTTTTCCTTGAAGTAGCCCAGATCCTGAGCCAGATAAAGCGTGCCGTAACCGACCCACGTGGTGTGGCCGATGGACAGGGTGCCGGCCTGGGCGCTGGTCGCGACCGTGGCGGCAAGGGCGGTGATTGCCAGAGGGTGAGTGAGACGGAGACACAAGGACTTGATCATGGAGCACTCCCGACGCTGTTGATTTAGTTTTGTCATGGGCAGTACGGTCGCCGGCCGTTGTGCAGTTGCTGCTGTTGGTCTCTCGCGGACGCTTGGGCAGACAACATTCGGCTGGCGGGCAAGATCGATGGTGGGCCATGTGCGCGGTGAGGAAAATCAGGAAATTGTTGGCTGCAAATGATGAAAAAACTGGGTAGTGCGCACTGCTATAGGGCGGGGATTGCAGGGGTGCGCGAGGTGAGTGCAGATTGGGGGTTTTCGGCGAGTGGAAGAATGTCATCGCTGGCAAGCCAGCTCCCACAGTGATACCCGATGTACTTCGGATTTTTGGGCAACATTGAACCTGTAGGAGTGAGCCTGCTCGCGATAGCGTCAGGTCAGTCGATAATTTGTTGACAGACCCACCGCTATCGCGAGCAGGCTCACTCCTACAGGGATCTCGGGTGTGGCTGGATTTCATGCACACCGCGAAAACCTGTGGGAGCTGGCTTGCCAGCGATGGCGGCGACTCGGTCTCAGCGCAACTGGAACCAGGTGGTTTTCAGCTGGGTGTATTTATCGAACGAATGCAGCGACAGATCACGGCCAAAACCGGACTGCTTGCCGCCGCCAAACGGCACCGTCACATCCAGCGCATCCACCGTGTTGACCGATACCGTGCCCGCGCGCAACCGCCGCGCCACGCGATGGGCGCGGTTCAGGTCATCGGTCCACAGCGACGCCGCCAGACCGTACACACTGTCATTGGCCAACCTGATCGCCTCTTCCTCACTGTCGAACGGCATCACCGCCAGCACCGGCCCGAACACCTCTTCCCAAAACAACGGCATGTCGGCTGTTACGTCGGTAAAAATCGTCGGTTCAATAAAATTATCCGACCCGTTAAACCGCCGCTGCTGCCCGCCACAAATCCGCGTCGCACCCGACTGCTCGGCACTGCGAATAAAACCCATGATGCTCGCCGTTTGCTTGCTATCGACAATCGCCCCCGCGCTGCTCTGCGGATCCAGCGGATCGCCCGGCAACCAGCGTTCAGCCTGCGCTTTCAGCCGTTCAACAAACTCATCATGAATCGAACGCTCCACCAGCAACCGCGAGTTGGCCGAGCAGACTTCGCCCTGGTTGAAGAAGATCCCGAACGCGGCTTTTTCCGCCGCCAGATCGAGATCCTGGCAATCGGCGAACACCAGATTGGCACTCTTGCCGCCGCACTCCAGCCACACCTGCTTGAGGTTCGACTGCGCGGAATATTCCATGAAATATTTGCCGACCTGCGTCGAGCCGGTGAACACCAGACAATCGACGTCCGCGTGCAAACCCAACGCCCTGCCAGTCTGCTCGCCAAGACCCGGCAACACGTTGAGCACACCCGCCGGCAACCCTGCTTCCAGCGCCAGCTCACCCAGTCGCAACGCCGAAAACGGCGACTGCTCCGCCGGTTTTAAAATCACCGAATTACCCGCTGCCAACGCCGGGGCGAGTTTCCAAGCGGCCATGTCCAACGGGAAATTCCACGGCACTACCGCCGCAACCACACCGAGCGCTTCGCGAGTAATCGTCGCCAATACATTCGGTGCACTGGGCGCGACTTGGTCGTAGAGCTTGTCGATGGCTTCAGCGTACCAACGGAACACCCCGGCAGCGCCCGGCACGTCGATGTTGTAGGCGTCCATCACTGGTTTGCCCATGTTCAGCGAGTCGAGCAAGGCCAGTTCTTCGCGATGGGTCATCAGCAAATCCGCCAAGCGCAGCAACACTTGCTTGCGCTCGGCGGGCGGGCGTTGCGACCAAGTGCCCGCCTCAAACACTTGCCGCGCATTACGCACTGCCACATCGACATCTTCCTCGCCACATGCAGCGACATTCGCCAGGCATTGCCCAGTCGCCGGATTAATCGCGGCAAAGGTCTGCCCCGATTGCGCGGCGCAATGTTTGCCGTCGATCACGGCTTGATCGGGAAATTTCAATGCAACGGCGCGGCGCTGCCACTCTGCAAGCTCGAACACGACGGATGCTCCTGAGACATTATTGTGCCTCGATGGTCGCTCACGCCCGCGCGGGCTAAAAATAGTAAAAATGTCTTCGCAGGCAATAAAAACACTGGGCAACCACTTCCCCCAAACATCGCGCAGGTGGCTATGGTTGAAGGATAAAAACATCGTCGTGCAACGGACGTGGCGGCGCACAAATTGCTTTGAAGTCGAGTCCGCTCGTCCTGAGGTTTGCCGTGGCCGCCTACAATTTGCGTCAGTTGAAATACTTCATCACCACCGTTGAATGCGGCAGCGTTGCCGAAGCCTCGCGCAAGCTGTACATCGCGCAACCGGCGATTTCCACCGCGATCAAAGGTCTGGAAGACAGCTTCGGCGTGCAACTGCTGATCCGTCATCACGCCCAAGGCGTGTCGCTGACGCCCAGCGGTGCGCGGTTCTTTCGCAAGTCTCAAGAATTGCTGCGCATGGCCAAGGAGTTCGAGCAGAACGCCCTCGCCGACAACGACGTGGTCGCTGGGCAAATCGATATTGGCTGTTTCGAAACGGTTGCGCCGTTGTACCTGCCGCAGTTGATCGCCGGGTTTTCGGCGCTGTATCCGGGAGTGAAAATCCGCATCCGCGACGGCGAGCAGCAGGAACTGGTGCAAGGCCTGACGTCAGGCACGTTTGATCTGGTCATTCTCTATGAACATGAACTCGACGCGACCATTCAGACCGAACCGCTGATGCCCGCGCAACGACCCTATGCGCTATTGCCGGCGGATCATCGCTTTGCTCAGTACAAGCAGGTTTCGCTGCGCGATCTGTGTCTGGAACCGATGATCCTGCTCGACGTGCAACCGAGCCGAACCTACTTCGTCAGCCTGTTCGAAGAGCTGGGGCTGACCCCACGCATCGAGTTCAGCTCGCCATCGATCGAGATGGTGCGCGGGATGGTCGGCCAGGGTTTCGGGTTTTCGATTCTGGTGACCAAACCGCATTCGGAATGCACCTACGACGGCAAGAAAGTCGTGTGCGTGGACATCGTCGAGGACGTCACCGGTTCAGGCTTGGTGGCGGCATGGCTCAAGCGAGGGCAGTTGACCAAACCGGCGCAGTTGTTCGCTGATTATTGCCGCGAACAACTGACGGCCAAGACGCACCCTTGACAGCAAAAGATCGCAGCCTTCGGCAGCTCCTACATGGGATTGATTTTGCTCATGTAGGAGCTGCCGCAGGCTGCGATCTTTTGACCTTCACGTACCACGCGGTTTGGCCCGCGCAGTCGCCTCGGCCACCAACGGATCATCCGGCCAATAATGCTTCGGATAGCGTCCCTTCAAATCCTTCTTCACCTCGGCATAAGTGCTGCGCCAGAAGTTGGCCAGATCCTGCGTCACCTGCACCGGTCGCCGCGCTGGCGACAGCAGATGCAACTTGACCACCTGGCGCCCGCCGGCAATCCGTGGCGTATCCGCCAGCCCGAACAACTCCTGCAAACGCACCGCGAGAATCGGCGGAAACTCGCTGTAGTCCAGACGAATCGACGACCCCGACGGCACGCTCAAATGATGCGGCGCCAGCTCATCGAGCTTTTGCGGCAGCGGCCATGGCAGCAGGTTACGCACGATGCTCGAAAGATCCAGATTGGCAAAATGGCTGAGCCGCGAGACCTTGCCCAGATAAGGCATCAGCCAATCTTCGAGGGTGTTGAGCAACGTCGCATCGCTGACGTCCGGCCACTGACTGTCGTTTTGATTAGTCAGATCAAGTTGCCGCAACAGCGCCACTCGCGCCTGCCACTGACGCAACTCTGGCGTCCACGGCAGCAGCTCCAGACCTTTGCGTCGCACCAGATTCACCAGCGCCTGACTGCGCGCATTTTCGTCGAGACCGGTCAGCGGCTCGCGGCTGAGAATCAGCTCGCCGACCTTGCGCTGACGCTCGGCGCGCAGCACGCCTTCGCGCTCGTCCCAGTCCAGTTGATCGACGTTGCGCACTTGTTCGGCGAGCACGGAATCGAACAGCGCCGGATCGAAATCCGCTGCCAGATAAATCCGCTCTTCGCGCTGGCCCTGACGGCTGCCGAGGTCAGCGATGACGATCCACGGTTCTTTCATCAGGCTGTCGGCTTCGGCGAACAGCGCCGCGCGACCGTTGGCCAGACGGTATTCGGCACCGCCGGCACGCCGTTGTTGCGCGACGCGATCGGGATAGGCCAGTGCCAACAAAGCGCCGAGCCAGCGTGGATGATCGGGATCGCTGACCGGCTCGCTCGCCTTGCCGCGCAAATATCCGCGATATTGCCGCGCCAGTTGCCGGGCGCGTTGCACACCGCCCTGCGCACCACGGGCGGCGCGTTCTTCGCCGGACAGCAGCACCAGGCGACTGTGCAAATCCGCGCCGGCGCCGCGCAAGATATCGCGCTCGCCGAGCAACGCGGCAACATCGCACGCCATGTTGGCCAAACCCAACGCCTGACCGCGCAACAATAAATGACCGATGCGCGGATGCGCGGGCAACTCAGCCATGGCCTGACCGTGAGAAGTCAGCGCCTCGCCTTCCAGCGCTCCGAGTCGTTGCAGCAAATCCTGCGCCTGGGCGTAAGCCGCCGCTGGCGGAACGTCGAGCCAGACCAGTTCGCCCGGCGTCACGCCCCAACGTCCCAATTGCAGCGCAAGACTGGCGAGATCCGCCGAAAGAATTTCCGCACTGCCATACGCCGCCAATTGCTCGTGCTGATCCTGCGACCACAAGCGATAACAAACGCCCGGCTCCAGGCGCCCCGCACGGCCCGCACGCTGAGTGGCGCTGGCCTTGGAAATCCGCTGAGTGTCGAGGCGCGTCATGCCGCTGCCGGGATCGAAACGCGGCACCCGCGCCAACCCGGCATCGATCACCACGCGCACGCCGTTGATGGTCAGACTGGTTTCGGCAATGTTGGTCGCCAGCACCACTTTGCGCTGACCGGGCGGCGCCGGATCAATCGCCGCGCGTTGCGCATTGAGGTCGAGTTCGCCGTGCAATGGGCACAGCAACACATCGCTGCGCTCACCGATCGCGTCGGCCAACTGTTGATGCACGCGACGAATTTCCGCCTGTCCCGGCAGAAACACCAAGACGCTGCCGGTTTCATCGTGCAGCGCTTCGAGCACGGTTTGCGTAACACGCTGATCAATGTATTCGCCGGGCTGAAACGGTCGGCCCCAGCGCATCGTCACCGGGTACATGCGGCCTTCGCTGCGCAGGATCGGCGCGTCATCGAGCAACCCGGCCAGACGCTCGCCTTCGAGGGTGGCCGACATCAGCAGAATCTTCAGCGGCTGTTCAGCTCGAAACAGCTCGCGACCGTTCAGACTCAGGGCCAGCGCCAGATCGGCATCAAGACTGCGTTCGTGGAATTCGTCGAAGATCAGCAGGCCGACGCCTTCGAGCGCCGGATCATCTTGCAAACGCCGGGTGAGAATGCCTTCGGTGACCACTTCGATGCGTGTGTTGGGGCCAACCTTGCTGTCGAGTCGAATGCGATAACCGACGGTTTCCCCGACCTTCTCGCCCAACTCGCTGGCCAGCCGTTCAGCGGCTGCCCGCGCGGCGAGGCGGCGCGGTTCGAGCATCAGAATGGTCTGCCCGGCCAGCCACGCTTCATTGAGCAACGCCAACGGCACGCGGGTGGTTTTACCGGCGCCGGGCGGTGCTTCGAGCACGGCTTCATGGCGAGTCGCCAAGGCTTCACGCAGGGCGGGTAAAACTTCATCGATCGGCAAAGAATTCATGCTGGCTCCCCAGGGCGTGCCCACAGTAAATTGCGAGTCGCGTTAAAGCTGTGAGCGTGCCAGGCAAGGCGCGGGACGCAGGTAAGGGTCGTTTCCTTGCCAAGTCCCGCAACGCAGCATGGCGCGCTCACAGCTTTAGCCCGGAGGGCCGAACCCCGACAGGATTCATTAGCCTTCACGCGGTGTCGATCTGGAGAAAACAACTTCAATCCTCAACGTATTTCGGTAGGGGTGAGACGAGGCCGCAATTTACTGTGGGCACGCCCTGCCAGCGGCGAGTATAACGGCGAACTGCAAGGCGTTCGTCAGGGTCTTAACTTCACTCGACGACTCTTCGTTCTTAGATCAATCAGGAGATTTCCCATGCGCTTACCTTTTCGCCTGATCGGCGGTGTACTGGTCGCCACCCTGCTCACGCAAATCACGGCGTGCGGTTCGATTTTCTATCCGGATCGTCGCGGTCAGATTGACGGCAAAGTCGACCCGGCGATTGCCGTGCTCGACGCCGTAGGCCTGCTGTTCTACATCATCCCCGGTCTGATCGCGTTTGCCGTCGACTTCGCCACCGGTGCGATCTATTTCGAACCAGGCCACACCGCGCAGATCGATCCGGCCAAACTCAAACAAGCCATCGGCCCGGACGGTCAGGTCGATAACCACAAGTTGCAGGCTATTCTCGAAAGCGAGCTGGGCAAGGACTTCCCTCTGGATGACCCGCGCCTGATTCAACACAAGGGCAGCACGCAACAACTGGCGATGTTCGGCCTGCAACCGGCCGCTTAAAAAGGAAACGCAATGACCTCCAGCCCCGAACACGCTCGCCTGCTCAGGCTGGCGACCCGCGCCTCGGTGGCGGTCGCCTGCACGCTGATCGTCGCCAAAGCCATCGCCTGGTGGCTGAGTGGTTCGGTGAGCATGCTCGCCGGCCTCACCGACTCGGCGCTGGATGGCATCACCTCGATGCTTAATTTGCTGGCTGTGCATTACGCGCTGCGTCCGGCGGATGACGATCACCGTTACGGTCACGGCAAGGCGGAATCGCTGGCGGGCATGGCGCAGGCGTTGTTCATCGGTGGCAGTGCAGTGTTGATCGCGTTTCAGGCGTACGAACGGTTGCATGATCCGCAGCCGCTTGGCGCGCCATGGCTGAGCATCGGTGTGATCGTGTTTTCGCTGCTGCTGACGGCGGCGCTGCTGGTGTTGCAGCATCGGGTGATCAAGCAGACCGGCTCCAATGCCGTGCGCGCGGACTCGCTGCACTATCGCTCGGACATGTTGCTCAACGGCAGCATTCTGATCGCGCTGATCCTCGCCGGATTCGGGTTTGAACAACTGGATGCGTGGTTCGGTCTGGGGATTGCTGCGTACATTCTGTGGAGCGCGATCCAGATCGCCCGGGAAAGTTTTTCGGTGCTGATGGATGAGGAACTGCCGACGGACGTCAGTCAGCACATGCTGGAACTGGCCTGCGGTGTGCCGGGCGTATTGGGCGCGCATGACTTGCGCACGCGGATCTCCGGCAACCACTGGTTCGTGCAGTTGCACCTGGAATTGCCAGGAGAATTGACCCTGTCAGTGGCGCACGGCATCAGCGATCAAGCCGCCGATGCCATTCACAAAGCCTACCCGCGCGCCGAAGTGCTGGTGCACGCCGATCCGCAAGAAGTGGTGCAGGCCGCTAGGGCTCAGTAACTGACCTGATAACCGCGACTGCTCAGGCAATTGCCCTGAGCTTGTCGGTACGCCTGAACCACTTCGGGCGCCGGTTGATAAGTCGCGGTGCGCGGGTCGAAACCGCTTTGCTGCACGGCGTACTGATAGCACTGATAACCATCCTGCTGCACCTGCTCTGGCGATTGGCCGTTGGCCGGATAGGCTTCGACGTCATAGCCCTGGGATTGCGGCTGCGGCTGTTGCTGCACGGGCGGCTCGACGACTACGTAATCCTGCGTTGCTTCCTGATACGCGTAGTAGGAACCGGCGGCAAGGAACAACAGCGAACCACCGATCCACACTTCACGGGCGTAATCCGGCAAATACTGGATGCGAATCCCGCGCGGCGGTTGCACGACGATGTAGCGTGGGCCTTGCGGGCGATACCAGTAGCCGCCGGAGAAGAAGTAATCCTGGCCACGATACGGCACGCGATAATCGCGATCCGGGAAGCGGTCGATCACATGCCCCGGCCGGTATTGCGGGCCAGGGCCCCAACCGTTGCCATGCCCGTCGGGACGACCCGGCCAGCGATTGTCATTGGGCCGGTTGTTGGTCTGCCAATGCTGATTGTTGTAGCCGTTTTGCGGACGCTCGTCGCGGTAGTAACCCTGGCGCGGTTCCTGGGTCTGGCGCACCGCGTCGGGCCGTGGCTGGATCGGCAGGCTGTTGGCCGGCAATTGCGGCGGTGGTGGCGGTTGACGCACCGGGTTGGGGTTGTAGGCCGGGCGGTTCTGGTCGTGGTTTTGCCATTGACCATTGTTATTGTGCTGCTGGCCGTTGTGCTCGAACTGGCGGCTGTTGTCGCCACGAATGATTTCGTTGTTCTGCGGGCGCGGTTGATTCTGCTGCGGCGGTTGATTGTTCTGCGGACGCGGCTGCTGATTATTGCCGCCATGCCCCTGATTGTTGCCCTGATGTTCCGGCCCGCGTCCGCCGTTACCGTTGCCATTCGGACTGCGGCTCTCGGGATCATCGGCAAGTGCTTGCGCACTGACGCTCACACACAGCAAACCAACACCGGCCAGACGCCAGATGCGCGACTTCATGCTTTTTTTCACTGCGGGGCCTGTAAATGTAAGAGGACTTGTAGCTAAGACCGGGAATACACACACCGGGTTCTGCAACAGGTTATCAGTCGCGCAACTTATTTATTGAGCGCCGCCACATGAAATCGCAGGCAAGAAAAAAGGGAGACCCGTCGGCCTCCCTTTAGAGAACTTCGTCCTGGCTCGACGCTTTTGACGTCGGCTCACCTCACGCCGTCTTCTGGACAGTGTGCAGCTCGGGGGCCGGCACAACCCCGGTGGGGGTGGCGGCCGCGGCAGGCCGGATAGGGCGGGCCGCGTGGACTGTGTTACCGAGCAGTGATTCTGGTGATAAGAATAGGCCTGAGGCCGCGATAGAGGATTGCGAAGATTGCTGAAATAAACACCACTTGCGCAATTTTTAACCCTGGATAGATAATCCGCCGCAATAGTTACAACCAAGGACAGATTGATGAGCAAACTCGACCGTTACGACCTGAGTATTTTGGCGGAATTGCAGCGCGACGCCCGCATCTCCAACCAGGAATTGGCCGAGCGCATCGGTCTGTCGCCCTCGCCTTGTTCGCGTCGGGTCAAGCAACTGGAAGACGACGGCTATATTTCGCGCCAGGTCGCGTTGCTTGATCGCAAGATGCTCGGGCTGAGCCTGACAGCGTATGTACTGATCGGCATGGATCGGCACACGCCGGAGCGCTTCGAGAATTTCGAGGCGGCGATTCGCACGTTGCCGCAGGTGTTGGAGTGCAGCCTGGTCACGGGTGTGGATGCCGATTACCAGTTGAAAGTGGTGGTGCCGGACATGGATCACTATCAGAAGTTGTTGCTGGGGCACCTCACCCGCATCGAAGGCGTGACCAGCGTGCGCTCAAGTTTTGTGCTGAACCAAGTCCTAAACAGCACCGAACTGCCCCTCACCCACCTGCGCAACTGAACACCTCCCTGTAGGAGCTGACGAGTGAAACGAGGCTGCGATCTTTTGATCTTTCAAAGCCAGATCAAAAGATCGCAGCCTTCGGCAGCTCCTACAGAGCGCTTTTGTGGCGAGGGGATTTATCCCCGTTCCAGTGCGCAGCACTGGCAGGATTGGTTGCAGATGAATGACCGCGGCACACCGACACAGGTCAATGCCCCGCCATCCGCCCTTGGCGTATACTCGCCGCGCCCTTTTAGCCGCGTGCGCGCCGGAGATGCCCAATGGATCCAGCCTTATTAGAAGAGTGGATGATGACCGGACTGGTCAGCATCCTGATCATTTTCATGGGTTTCATCGTCTGGGATCTGGCGAAGAAGTCCAAGGCCGGGCGCTTTGGCTCGTTCATTCTGTTTTTCGTGCTGGGCCTGGGCGTGGCCGCGTTCATCATTAAAAGTGTGGTGATCGGCCTGATCGAATCTGGCGCTTTATAAGCGCGCCGGCACTTCTTTCCACTGGCCCTGATCGAGCCCTTCGATCGACCAGTCGCCAATCTTCACCCGCACCAGGCGCAACGTCGGCAACCCGACCGCTGCGGTCATGCGCCGTACCTGACGGTTGCGCCCTTCGCGAATCACCAGTTCCAGCCACGACGTCGGTATGGTCGCGCGAAAGCGCACCGGCGGGTTGCGCGGCCACAGCTCAGGTTCATCCAGTTGCCGCGCTTCGGCGGGCAAGGTCATGCCGTCATTCAACTCGACGCCATCACGCAGACGCTGCAACTGCTCGGCCGTCGGTACGCCTTCGACCTGCACCCAATAGGTCTTCGCCAATTTGTGTTTCGGATCGGCGATGCGCGCCTGCAACTGGCCGTCATTGGTCAGCAGCAACAAGCCTTCGCTGTCACGATCAAGGCGTCCGGCCGGGTAGATGCCGGGCACATCGATGAAATCCTTGAGCGTCGCCCGCCCTTCGCCGTCGCTGAATTGCGTCAGCACATCGAACGGTTTGTTGAACAGGATCAGTTTCGGCTCGGCCGGTGGCGCCTTGGCAACACGGCGCGGCGAAGACGACTGAGGCTTCGCGCCAGGGCGGCGGGAAGGTGGACGCGGGGGACGAGACATAGGGAGAGCAAACATTTAGCGATCAGGGCTGACAATGCTAGTGCCCCGACCGCCAAATGACCACGACTAACCGTTAACGGAACGGCGGTTCGTCGAAGCTGCGCAGTTTGCGCGAGTGCAGCGAGTTGAGTTCAGTGCGCAGCAGATCGACCGCTTCAATGCCGATCTTCAAGTGCTGGCTGACCGCGCGCTCGTAAAACGCGTTGGCCGAACCCGGCAGTTTGATTTCGCTATGCAGCGGTTTGTCCGAAACACACAACAACGTGCCGTACGGTACGCGCAAGCGGTAACCCTGCGCGGCAATCGTGCCGCTTTCCATGTCCACCGCGACGGCGCGAGACAGGTTGATCAACGGTCGTTCCTGCGCCCATCGCAATTCCCAGTTACGGTCGTCGTAAGTCAGCACAGTGCCGGTGCGCAGGCGTTTTTTCAGATCGTCGCCCTTCTCACCGGTGACGTTCGCCGCTGCCTGTTGCAGCGCCATCTGCACTTCGGCCAGTGCCGGGATCGGAATGTTCGGCGGTACCACGCGATCAAGAATGCCATCGCGACGCATATACGCGTGGGCCAGCACGTAGTCGCCAATGGTCTGCGACTGACGCAAACCACCGCAGTGACCGATCATCAGCCAGCAGTGCGGACGCAGCACGGCGAGGTGGTCGGTGATGTTCTTGGCGTTAGACGGGCCGACGCCGATGTTGACCAGCGTCACGCCGTGGCCATCGTTGGCGATCAGGTGATACGCCGGCATCTGGTAACGGTGCCAGACCACACCCGCCGCGATTGCCGAGGCTTCGCCGTGATCCATGCTCTTTTCGATGATCACGTTGCCGGGCAAGACCATGCGCACGAAACGCGGGTCGCTGCGCAACTGCTCCAGACCATGGACGATGAACTGGTCGACGTAGCGGTGATAGTTGGTCAGCAGGATCCACGGCTGCACATGGCGCCAGTCGCTGCCGGTGTAGTGCACCAGACGACGCAGGGAGAAATCCACGCGCGCCGCATCGAACAAGGCCAGCGGCAGCGGATCGGTGTTTTCCCAATCGTAGAGACCGTCGGCGATGCCATCGGTGGCGGCGGACAGGTCGGTGCTCGGAAACACCCGCGCCAGCACGGCAGCGGTGACGCCGGAACCGGCGAGTTCATCGCCCTGCTCGACCACGTACGGATATGGAATGTTTTGCTGGCTGACGCCGACTTCCACAGTCACGGTGAAGTCGTGCATCAACGGCACCAGCTGTTCAAGCAGGTATTTGCGGAACGCCGCCGGGTGGGTGACGGTGACGCTGTAAGTGCCCGGCAGTTGCACCTTGGCGTAAGCGCGGGTGGTCTGCGGGACTTCGCCCTGGCAGTGATAGGTCAGACGCAGTTCGGGATAACGAAACAGAGCACGCTGCGCGGCGTCGGGCTCGACGCGATCTTTCAGGTAACGCTTGAGCGCCGAGTTCAGCGCAGTGGTGGCCCGCTCATGCAACTCGGCGAGACGATCCACGGCTTGTTCGGCGGTTTGAACAACAATAAACGCTTCGGTCACGATCAGCTTCCTGTGTTCTGACTTGCAGAGCTTCATCTTGCCTGCATCGTGGCGTCACGGGAACAGTGGCATGTTGGCAACCGCACAATATAAGCGCCACCCCAATCCCTGTAGGAGCTGCCGAAGGCTGCGATCTTTTGATCTTGTTGTTTATAAGATCAAAAGATCGCAGCCTTCGGCCGCTCCTACAGGGTATTTGTGTGGGGTCAGAGGGCTTGGGGGGTTGAGCGGGCGACAAGGGCTTCGATGTCGAGGCCGCGTGGCAAGGCGCCGTAGACGCGGCCGCCAGCGCTCAGGCGACTGGCGATGAAGGCATCGCTGACGGCTGAGTTTCCGGCCTCCAACAGGAGCTTGGCCTGCAAACCAAGCGCGATGTCTTCGGTCAGTTGCCGCGCCCGAAACTGAATGTCACTGGTGTCCTTGAACTGCGCCTGCAACTGCTGAATATGCGCAGCCAGCCGCTTGTCGCCGTGGCCATCTCCGAGTTCGCTGAACAACACATCCAGCACGCCCGGTTCTTTCGACAACGCCCGCAGCACATCCAGACACTGCACATTCCCCGAACCTTCCCACGTCGAGTTCACCGGCGCCTCGCGATACAGACGCGGCAGGATGCTCTCTTCGACATACCCGGCGCCGCCCATGCATTCCGCCGCTTCGTTGATCATCCCCGGCGCGCGTTTACAGATCCAATATTTGCCCACCGCCGTTACCAGTCGCGCGAATTGCGCTTCGTGGCGATCATCCAGATGATCCAGCGCCTTGCCCATGCGCAAGCTCAGGGCCAGTGCAGCTTCACTTTCCAGCGCCAGATCGGCCAGCACGTTTTGCATCAGTGGCTGCTCGCTGAGCAGTTTGCCGCCGACCTTGCGGTGCGCGCAGTGATGGCTGGCCTGGGTCAGCGCCTGGCGCATCAGCGAACTGGAACCGACCATGCAATCAAAACGGGTCATCGCGACCATCTCGATAATGGTCGGCACACCGCGCCCTTCTTCGCCGACCATCCACGCCAGCGCGCCACGAAATTCCACTTCGCTGGAGGCGTTGGACTGGTTACCGAGTTTGTTTTTCAGGCGCTGAATATAGAACTGATTGCGCGTGTCGTCCGGACGATGGCGCGGCAGCAGGAAACAGCTCAAACCTTTGTCGGTCTGCGCCAGCGTCAGGAATGCATCGCACATCGGTGCCGAGCAGAACCACTTGTGCCCGACCAGTTCATACGCCTCGCCCGGGCCACTGGCGCCGACCGGATAAGCCTTGGTGGTGTTGGCGCGCACGTCGGTGCCGCCCTGTTTTTCGGTCATCGCCATGCCAATGGTCACGCCAGGCTTGTGCGCCATGCCGACGTTGCGCGGATCGTATTCGGTGGCGAGGACTTTCGGCAGCCATTGCTCAACCAGGTTCGGCTGCAAACGCAGGGCCGGCACGCTGGCGAAGGTCATGGTCAATGGGCAACCGCTGCCCGCCTCAGCCTGGCTGTGCAGATAGCTCATCGAGGCGCGGGCAACATGCGCGCCGTCCTGGGGATGGGTCCATGGCAGCGAGGTCAAACCATGCTCGATCGCCGTGCGCATGAGCTCGTGATAAGCCGGATGAAACTCCACCAGATCGATGCGATGGCCGTAACGATCGTGGCTGACAAATACGGGTTTGTTCTGATTGGCGAGGAACCCGGCTTCCATCAACGGCCCACCGGCCAATGCGCCGTAGGCATCGATCCGCGACTCGGCCCAACCGGCGCCAAACCTGCGCGACCACTCCTGCAACGGCAGGTCGATGCGGTACAGGTTGGTGCCGTCCAGCGACGGCGGCTGGTTGGTCACTTCGTGGGTTTCGGCGAACTGATGCAGGTTCATGACGGGGCTCCTTGAATCAACCGGAAAGGTCAGTTAAGCACCGCCCCAAGGTTGATCAAAGTGTCATAAACGCCGAATTGGCGGCGCTTTTACCCTGTCAGCAGCACAACACACGCCGTTCAAGGGCGGCCTGCAGCTCTTCGAATTTCACCGGTTTGTTCAGGTAATCGATCACCGTACCGGTTGCGCAAAGCTCTCGATCCGCGTTCAACGCCAACATGAACACCG
The DNA here is from genome assembly GCF_000282515.1 of Pseudomonas sp. GM80. GTDB lineage: Bacteria > Pseudomonadota > Gammaproteobacteria > Pseudomonadales > Pseudomonadaceae > Aquipseudomonas. Next base: position 21,318 of record NZ_AKJD01000068.1, on the reverse strand, counting down.
GCAAATTGGCACACCCCGGCAGCGCATGGATCTGGCAGCACAGTGATGCACCTTCATGGCTCGGCATCTGGCAATCGATCAGCACCGCATCGACGGTCTCACGTTGCAGGCAATCGAGCGCCGCCGCGCCATTGTCGGCGGTGCGCACGCGGAAACCGAGCTTGAGCAACATGCCGCGCATGACCAGTTGGTTGACGCTGTTGTCGTCCACCAGCAACACCGTGCAGTCCTGCGGCGCGCGAACGCAATCACGGCCAGACACCAGCGTTGGCGCTGGCTCAACCACCGGCAATTCAAACTCGACATCCAGCTGGAAGCGGCTGCCGCTGCCGGGCTCGGAACGGTGGGTGAGCTTGCCGCCGAGCAACTCCACCAGTTGTCGGCAGATCGCCAGCCCCACACCGAGGCCGCCGTATTCGCGAGTCATCGAACCGTCGAGCTGGAAGAAGCGCTGGTACATCGTCGCCTCGCCCAGATCGGTGAAACCGATGCCGGTGTCGATCACCGCAAACGACAGCGCCAGACGATTACCGGTCGACGGTTTGCCGGTGACGCGCAATGCTAGACCGCCGACGCGGGTGAACTTGATCGCGTTATCCAGCAGGCATTCCAGGCACTGCGCGAGTTTAGCGCTGTCGCCGTGCAGGCGATCCGGCAAGGTCGGCAACACGTCGACTTTGAAGTCCAGCGACTTGCTCGAGGCATTGCCGTCGAATTGCACACGCAACGATTCGACCACGCCACGCAGGCTGAAACTGCCCGGCGCGGCCTTGAGTTTGCCGGCCTGCAACTCGGTGAGGGTGAGGATGCCGTTGACCATGCGCATCATGTCGCGGGCGGAACCGGCGGCAGTCTGCTGGTATTGCTCAAGCTCCGGGTCCATCGCGACCGTCTGCATCAGTTCCAGCGAACCGATCACGCCGTTCATCGGCGTGCGCAGCTCGTGGGTCAGGGTCGCGAGGAATTCATCCTTGAGCTTGTTGCTGTGGGCCAGTTGCTGGTTGAGCACTTCGAGTTTCTGCCCGGCGTCGTACAGCGTCTGCGCCTGCTGCTCGCGCATCGCGTTGATGCGGTCGGCCAGCGCCAGCGACAGCAGCGCCACTTCGATGGCCGAACCGATCTGGCTGGCGTACATGGTCAGGAATACGTTGGGCAGCAGGCCCAGCACCATCAGCGTATTGATGATGCCGCCCAGCAGGAAGGCCGACCAGGCGATGATGAAGTAGCGCGCCACGCGCAGCCCCCGCCACCAGGCCATGATCCCGGCGGCGAAAATCACCACGGTGAAGGTCAGCGCCAGCGTCGTCGCCAGACGCAAGGCCAGGGCGTAACTGGTCATCAGCGACAGGCCGATGACCAGCGCACCAAACGCAATCAGTCCGATCAGCAAGCGATCCAGCCCGCGACTGTGGGTTTTGGTCTGCAGGAAGCTGCGCGCGAACTGGCTGCCGAAAAGGCCAGCGCAACCGATAAAGAATGGCGTGGAGGCGTTGGTCCACCACGGGTTGTCCGGCCAGAAATACTCGGCCGCCGCGCCGTTCACCGACAGCTGATACAGGCCGAACGAGGCGATGTAGAAGATGTAATAGAGGTAACTGGTGTCGCGCACGCTGAGATAGATGAACAGGTTGTAGACCAGCATCCCCAGCAACACGCCGTAAATGATGCCCAGCACATACAGGCGCACCGGCTGATCTTCGAGATACGCAGTGCTCGACCACAAGGTGACCGGTGCCTGGATCGAGCCTTCGCTGGCCAGTCGCAGGTAAACGGTTTGTTGCTGATCGGGCTCGAAGGCCAGATCGAACAGGTAATTGTTCTGGCGAATCTCGCGACTGGCGAACGGCAAGGCGTCGCCGGTCTGGCGGGCCAGGCGATAGTTGCCAGTGGCGTCGGGCAGGTACAAGTCGAGGTGGTCGAGCGGTGGATACGCCAACTCCAGCAGCCAGGTGCGCTGGGCCTCGGGATTGCTCGGGCGGTAATGCAGGTCGATCTTCAGCCAGAACGCCGAGCGCGAGTAACCGGCATTGAGCGTGGCTTTATCGTGGGCTTTGAAATTACCGGCAGCGGCCTGCGCACGGACATCGGCAATGCTCGCCTGACCGCTTGGGTCTTCGAACACTTGCAGCGACCGGCCCAGAGGGAGGCTCTGGGTAAATTCGTCGAATTCGACGGCGCTCGCCATGAAGGGCAAGCAGAACAGCAACATCAGCAAATAGCGCATTGAAGCCCCAGCGTGGCTCGTCCGGTTGTGTCAGGAAGCCCCCCCATTCCCTTTGAGTAGACGTAAAACCGGTATTACCTGTTATTGGTTTGGATCCAGACTAGCATAGCCGTTGATGGCCATTGAGCACCATTGAAATTTTTCCTACAAAGGCTCTAGCACGGGCGTTCCAGAGCAAAGCAGCGGGCTAGAGCTGTTGGGTTGGTCAGCTCACTACAACAACCTCTTTGATAGGTGATCAATTGTGGCGAGGGGATTTATCCCCGTTGGGCTGCGAAGCGGCCCCAAACCCTGCAATCCGGTTCTTTCTGACACACCTCGCGGGATGGACTTGCGACTGCTTCGCAGCCGAACGGGGATAAATCCCCTCGCCACAGTTATGGGTTCATCCGGTGCTGCAGCGTTGTCCGACAATCTGCTCGCAAACACCGTCAGGACTGAACCCGAAAATCAGCTTTGGTGGTAAGCTCGCGCACCATGAATATCTACAGCTCCCGCCCCGTTGTCCTCTGTCTCTCCGGCCACGACCCAAGTGGTGGCGCCGGCTTGCAGGCAGATATCGAAGCCCTGCTCGCGCAGGGTTGCCATGCGGCTCCGGCCGTCACCGCGCTGACCGTGCAAGACACCGTCAACGTCGCTGACTTCCGCGTCCTCGACCGTGAGTGGGTGTTGGCCCAGGCCAATGCCGTGCTCAACGACTCCGAAGTCGCCGCGGTCAAACTGGGCATGCTCGGTTCGCTGGAAATGGTCGACACCGTTGTCGAACTGCTCTCGGCGCACCCGCACTTGCCGGTGGTCTGCGACCCGGTGCTGCGCGCCGGTGGCGGCGGTCGCCTGGGCAAGGACGAGGTTGGCTATGCGATGCGCGAGCGTCTACTGCCGCTGTCGATCATTGCCACCCCTAACCTTCCTGAAGCGCGCATCCTCGCCGAACTGCCCGAAGGCACTGCGGACGAATGCGCTGAAAAACTCCTGCCGTTCGTCAAAAACCTGCTGATCACCGGCGGCCACGGCGACGAAACTGAAATCCATAACCGCGTGTACAGCCGCGACGGCCTGCGTGAAACCTTTATCTGCCAGCGTCTGCCGGGCAGCTATCACGGTTCCGGATGCACATTGGCCAGCGCATTGGCCGGTCGACTGGCGCAAGGCGAACACCTCGCCAGCGCTGTGCGCAGTGCACTGGATTACACCTGGCGCACCCTGCGCGATGCCGAACAACTGGGCAAAGGCCAGTTCGTCCCGCGTCGCCTGCCGCTGGATTTCTGCTCGTAACGTCGTGAGGTCTGCCCGATGAAACTACGTGGCCTGTATGCCATTACCGACAGCGAATTGCTGGCCGGCAAGTTTCTCTCTTACGTGGAGGCGGCGCTGGAAGGCGGCGTCACCCTGCTGCAATACCGCGACAAGAGCAACGACGAGGCCCGCCGCCTGCGTGAGGCCGAAGCGTTGCGCGATCTGTGCGAGCGCTACAAGACGCAACTGATCATCAACGATGATGCTGAACTGGCGGCGCGCCTCAACGTCGGCGTGCACCTCGGCCAGACCGACGGCCCGTTGTCGCCGACCCGCGCCCTGCTCGGTTCAAAAGCGATCATCGGCTCGACCTGCCACGCGCAAATCGCGCTGGCCGAACAAGCCGCCAAAGAAGGTGCGAGTTACGTCGCCTTTGGTCGCTTCTTCAATTCCAACACCAAGCCCGGCGCACCGACCTGCAGCCTCGATCTGCTCGACGAAGCCAAACGCACTCTGCACCTGCCGATCTGCGCGATTGGCGGCATCAGCCTCGACAACGCCGCGCCGCTGGTGGCCCACGGGGTCGACCTGCTCGCCGTGGTTCACGGTTTGTTCGGTGCCGAGAGCACCGCCGAAGTGACCCGCCGCGCCCGCGCGTTCAACGAATTGTTCAAATCCTGAAGATTGAGAGCCCGATCATGTCTCGTTCCGAAACCCTGTTTGCCAACGCCCAGAAACACATTCCCGGTGGCGTGAACTCGCCAGTCCGCGCATTCAAGAGCGTGGGCGGCACGCCGCTGTTCTTCAAGCACGCTGAAGGCGCTTACGTCACTGATGAAGACGACAAGCGTTATGTCGATTACGTCGGTTCGTGGGGCCCGATGATCCTCGGCCACAGCCACCCGGACGTGCTCGACGCGGTGCGCAATCAGCTGCAACACGGCTTGTCGTACGGCGCGCCGACCGCGATGGAAACCGAGATGGCCGACCTGGTCTGCTCGCTGGTGCCATCGATGGACATGGTGCGCATGGTCAGCTCCGGCACCGAAGCGACCATGAGCGCAATCCGTCTGGCCCGTGGTTACACCGGCCGCGACAGCATCATCAAGTTCGAAGGCTGCTACCACGGTCACTCCGACAGTCTGCTGGTCAAGGCCGGTTCCGGCGCACTGACCCAAGGCGTACCGAGCTCGGCCGGTGTGCCGGCGGCGTTTGCCAAACACACCCTGACGCTGCCGTTCAACGACATCGACGCCGTTGAAAAAATGCTCGCCGAAGTGGGCGAGGAAGTGGCGTGCATCATCGTTGAGCCGGTAGCCGGCAACATGAACTGCGTGCCACCAGCGCCGGGCTTCCTCGAAGGCCTGCGTTCGCTGTGCGACAAACATGGCGTGGTGCTGATTTTCGACGAGGTGATGACCGGTTTCCGCGTTGCCCTCGGCGGTGCTCAGGCTTACTACGGCGTAAACCCTGACCTGACTACTTTCGGCAAGATCATCGGTGGCGGCATGCCGGTCGGCTGCTTCGGCGGCAAGCGTGAAATCATGGAGCGCATCGCGCCGCTGGGCCCGGTGTATCAGGCCGGCACGCTGTCGGGTAACCCGCTGGCCATGGCCGCCGGTTTGACCACGTTGCGTTTGATCAGCCGTCCGGGTTTCCACGCCGAGCTGACCGACTACACCACGCGCTTGCTCGACGGTCTGCAACAACGTGCCGATGCCGCTGGCATTCCGTTCGTGACCACTCAGGCCGGCGGCATGTTCGGTCTGTACTTCAGCGGTGCCGACGACATCGTCACCTTTGAAGACGTGATGGCCAGCGACGCGGCGCTGTTCGGGCGCTTCTTCCACCTGATGCTGGAAGGTGGCGTGTACCTGGCACCGAGCGCCTTTGAAGCCGGTTTCACCTCGATCGCTCACGGCGACGCCGAGTTGCAACTGACGCTGGACGCTGCGGAACGCGCCTTCGCTGCACTGAAGTAATTGCCGTACCGCTGACGTTGGCTATGACCAGCGTCAGCTTTCACCTACATCCCCATGGTTTTTCCGACGCTCTGCTAAAAATCTTCCATAAAGTGGGCGATATATTCCCCGCGCAGCAGAAAAACGAGTAAAGACTTTGTAAGGTTGGCCCTGCTTATTTCATAATGCGCGCTTATTGGATCCCTCGATGGGTCCGCGTGCCCTTCAGAGGTAAGTCGATTCCCATGAACCGCACCGGCCGCACCCTTGCCTTGGGCTGCCTGTTGCTCCTTCAGCCCCTGCTCGCGCATGCACAAGCAGGCGGCAACTCGTTGTTGATCCCGGCGATGGGTCGTTGCACCCTCAATACTCAGCCGCAAGACGTCACGCAGGCACTGGCCGCCTGCCAGAAAGCGGCGGACGAAGGGGATGCGCAAGCGCAATACGAGTTGGGTGAGTTCTACTACGACGGCAAAAATGCGCCGCGCGACCTCAATCAAGCCCTGAGCTATTTCGAAAAAGCCTCGTTGCAAGGCCACGCTCAGGCGCAATTCAAACTCGGCACGATGTTCTTCCACGGTGAAGGCGTGCAGGCCAACAACATTCAGGCGTATATCGTATTGAAGATGGCTGCGGTCAACGGCGCTGAAGATGCGCTGGATACGGCTGATGAAGTCTCTGAAAAAATGTCTCGCGAAGACCTTGAGACCGCCACGCAGGTGCTCGGGCAAATTTTCCGTAAATACCTGATGGAACTGCAGAGCGCCGATGGGCGTACGCCTTTCTCACCATTGCCTTGATGGGTGCGGTGACTAACTTGTGGTGAGGGGATTTATCCCCGACCGGCTGCGCAGCAGTCGCAAATCCATTCAATGAAGTGTGTCAGGAAGAACCTGATTGCAGGTTTTGGGGCCGCTTCGCAGCCCATCGGGGATAAATCCCCTCGCCACAAATTCATTCCAATCCAGGATCTGTTGTTACTTCTCAGGCATCGGCATCGGGAACGGCATCACATTGCCGACCGCACCGCGGGCTTCGCTGATTTTCGGGGTACCCAGACGTTCCACTTCGTCGATGCGTACGATCGAATGCATCGGCACAAAGCTGCGCACCACGCCTTCGAACTGCGCCTTGAGCTTTTCTTCGCTCGGGTCGACGACCACTTGCGTGCGCTCGCCAAAGACGAACTCTTCCACTTCCAGAAAGCCCCACAGATCACTTTGATAGATCTGCTTGGCGTACATTTCGAACACCTGGCCCTGGTTGAGGAAAATCACCTTATAGATTGGAGCTTCGCGTTTGGTCATGGCGGGGGGATAACATCGGGGATAAAAATGAGGGCGCAAACTATAGCATAGCCTCCGGGCGCACAGCGGTAGGAACCTGAGGGCTTGTTCCCTATAATGCCGGGTTCTTTGAATCACGTGATGACCCTAATCCATGGCCAAGAAGCTTTACATCGAAACCCACGGTTGCCAGATGAACGAGTACGACAGCTCGCGCATGGTCGATCTGCTGGGTGAACATCAGGCCCTGGAAGTCACCGCCCGCGCGGAAGACGCCGACGTGATTCTGCTCAACACCTGCTCGATCCGCGAGCGCGCTCAGGATCGCGTTTACTCGCAGCTGGGCCGCTGGCGCGAACTGAAGCTGGCCAACCCGGAAATGGTGATCGCCGTCGGCGGTTGCGTGGCCAGCCAGGAAGGCGCGGCGATTCGCGATCGCGCACCGTACGTCGACGTGGTCTTCGGCCCGCAGACGCTGCACCGCCTGCCGGAAATGATCGACGCCGCGCGCATCACCAAGCTGCCGCAAGTCGACGTGTCGTTCCCGGAAATCGAAAAATTCGACCACTTGCCCGAGCCGCGCATCGATGGCCCGAGCGCTTATGTGTCGGTGATGGAAGGCTGCAGCAAGTACTGCACGTTCTGCGTGGTGCCTTATACCCGCGGCGAAGAAGTCAGCCGGCCGTTCGATGACGTGATCGCCGAAGTCATCCACCTCGCCGAAAACGGTGTGCGTGAAGTGACGCTGCTCGGGCAGAACGTCAACGGCTATCGCGGCACCACCCATGACGGGCGCCTGGCGGATCTCGCTGAGCTGATTCGCGTTGTCGCCGCCATCGACGGCATCGACCGCATCCGCTACACCACTTCGCACCCGCTGGAATTCTCCGACAGCCTGATTCAGGCCCACGCTGACGTGCCGGAACTGGTGAAACACCTGCATTTGCCGGTGCAATCGGGCTCCGACCGGATTCTCGCGGCAATGAAGCGCAACCACACCGCGCTTGAGTACAAATCCAAGCTGCGCAAACTGCGCGCCGCTGTGCCGGGAATCTGCATCAGCTCGGACTTCATCGTCGGTTTCCCCGGCGAAACCGAGAAAGATTTCGAACAGACCATGAAGCTGATTGCCGACGTCGGTTTCGACTTTTCCTACTCGTTCGTTTACAGCCAGCGCCCGGGCACCCCGGCTGCCGATCTGGCCGACGACACACCGGAAGAGTTGAAGAAGGAGCGCCTGAACGCACTGCAACATCGTTTGAATCAGCAAGGTTTCGAGATCAGCCGACAAATGGTCGGCTCGATCCAGCGCATTCTGGTGACCGATTATTCGAAGAAAGACCCGGGCGAGCTGCAAGGACGCACCGAGAATAATCGTATCGTCAACTTCCGCTGCGACAATCCCACCCTGATCGGCCAGTTCGCCGACGTGCACATCGACGCGGCCCAACCGCACTCGCTGCGCGGCTCGCTGATCCAATAACAGATATCAGCAGCACAGAAAAACCTGTGGGAGCTGGCTTGCCAGCGATGAGGCCATCAGCCCCGACAAATATGTCGCCTGCTGCACCGCTATCGCTGGCAAGTCGAATCGTCGCACCGCAGCTCCCACAGTGGACAGCATTGTTCTTCAGAATGTACTCATCCATTTAAGAGCTTTCGCACCCAGGCCTCTGGCGTTATCCTTGATTTCATCCTAATTGCCCCAGGGCGGCTAAATACGACCTTGAACGCACCCATAGAACCACATCGTTTTATCCTCGAGCCCTTTGAGGCTCGCCGCTTCGCCAATCTGTGCGGGCAATTCGACGAGCATTTGCGCTTGATCGAACAGCGCCTGACCATCGAGATCCGCAACCGCGGAAACCAGTTCGAGCTGATCGGCGATCCCAAGCACACCACGTCTGCGGAAAATCTGATTCGTCGCCTGTACCGGGAAACCAAGGGTTCAGAGCTGTCGCCAGATACGGTGCACCTGTTCCTGCAGGAATCGGCCGTGGTCGAGCTGGACAATCACGCCCCCGCCGAAGCTTCCGTTGCCCTGCGCACCAAGAAAGGCATGATTCGCCCGCGCGGCTTGAATCAGTTGCGCTACGTCAAGGAAGTCCTCGGCAACGACATCAACTTCGGCATCGGTCCGGCCGGTACCGGCAAGACTTATCTGGCCGTGGCCTGCGCTGTCGATGCACTGGAACGCGAGCAGATCCGCCGCATCCTGCTGGTGCGTCCGGCGGTTGAAGCGGGTGAGAAACTCGGCTTCCTGCCCGGCGACCTGTCGCAGAAGATCGACCCGTACCTGCGCCCGCTCTACGACGCGCTCTACGAGATGCTCGGCTTTGAATACGTGGCCAAGCTGATCGAACGTCAGGTGATCGAAGTTGCGCCGCTGGCCTACATGCGCGGTCGCACGCTGAACAACAGCTTCATCATTCTCGACGAGAGTCAGAACACCACCGTCGAACAGATGAAAATGTTCCTCACGCGGATCGGCTTCGGCTCTACAGCGGTCATCACCGGTGACATCACCCAGGTCGACTTGCCGAAAGGCACCAAGTCGGGTCTGCACCATGTGATCGAAGTGCTCAAAGACGTGCCGGGCATCAGCTTCACCCACTTCCAGCCGAAAGACGTCGTGCGCCATCCTTTGGTCCAGCGGATTGTCGAAGCCTACGAGCGCTTCGAAAACCGTGACGAAGCACCCAAGGACACCTCGCGAAATGCTTGAGCTAGACCTGCAAATCGCGACTGAAGCGAACGCGCCGAGTGAAGCCGACTTCCGCCTGTGGTGCGAACTGGCCCTGCGCCAGCGCACCGCTGACTCGGAAATGACCATTCGTCTGGTCGACGAGGAAGAAGGCCGCGAGCTCAATCACACCTGGCGCCACAAGGATTACGCGACCAACGTCCTGTCATTCCCTGCCGAAGTGCCCGACGAGTTTCTCGACATCCCATTACTCGGCGATCTGGTGATCTGCCTGGCGGTGGTTGAGCGCGAAGCCGCCGAACAAGGCAAGGAACTAAAGGCCCACTGGGCGCATCTGGTCATTCACGGCTGCTTGCATCTGCTTGGTTACGACCATATAGATGACGAGGAAGCCGAAGAAATGGAAGCACTGGAACGCGAGTTGCTTGCCGAATTGGGCTATCCCGATCCGTACGCGGACGACGAAACCGAAACATCCCCTATCGTTACAACAAAGGATTCAGAGTAATCGCTATGAGCGAAGATCGATCGAGCAACGGGCAGAAGTCATGGCTGGGTAAACTGACCCAGGCTTTTGCCCACGAGCCGAAAAACCGTCAGGAGCTTCTCGAGCTGCTGCGTGATGCACATCAGAACAAACTGCTGGACAGCGAAGCGCTGGCCATCGTCGAAGGCGCCATTCAGGTGGCTGACCTGCAAGTACGCGACATCATGGTGCCGCGCTCGCAGATGATCAGCATCAAGGCGACCCAGACACCCCGTGAATTCCTCCCGGCCGTGGTCGACTCGGCCCACTCGCGCTACCCGGTCATCGGCGAAAGCCATGACGACGTGATGGGCGTGCTGCTGGCCAAGGATCTGCTGCCGCTGATCCTCAAAGAAAACGGCGACAGCTTCAACATCAAGGATCTGCTGCGCCCGGCCACGTTCGTGCCGGAGTCCAAGCGTCTGAATGTGTTGCTGCGTGAATTCCGCGCCAACCACAACCACATGGCCATCGTCATCGACGAATACGGCGGTGTGGCGGGCCTGGTGACCATCGAAGACGTGCTGGAACAGATCGTCGGCGACATCGAAGACGAGCACGACGTCGAAGAAGACAGCTACATCAAGCCGCTGCCAAGCGGCGACTTCCTGATCAAGGCCCTGACGCCGATCGAGAACTTCAACGAGTTCTTCGACAGCGAATTCTCCGATGACGAGTTCGACACCGTCGGAGGGCTGGTGATGAGCGCGTTCGGGCACTTGCCAAAACGCAACGAAATCACTGAAATCGGCGCCTATCGTTTCCGCATCCTGAACGCCGACAGCCGTCGGATTCATTTGCTGCGACTCACGCCAATCGCCCGGTAATACATCTAAGGATTGAAATGCGCTGGACAACCCGCCCCGGCTGGCCCGGTAACCTGCTGGCCGTGGCGGCCGGTGCAATCACCACCTTCGCTCTGGCACCGTTCAACATCTGGCCGCTGGCTTTGCTGGCGGTCGGTTTGTTCTATGCCGGCATGCGCGAGCTGAGCCCGCGTCAGGCGCTGGGCCGTGGCTGGTGTTTCGGTTTCGGCCTGTTCGGCGCCGGCACCAGTTGGATCTATTACAGCATTCACCATTTCGGCGGTGCATCGGTGCTGTTGGCCGGGTTCCTGATGCTGCTGTTCACGGCGGCGATTGCCTGGTTCTTCGCCCTGCCCGCCTGGATTTGGGCGCGCTGGCTGCGCCGTAACGAAGCGCCGCTCGCTGATGCGTTGGCGTTCGCCGCGCTGTGGGTCGCTCAGGAAATGTTTCGTGGCTGGTTCCTCACCGGTTTCCCGTGGTTGTACTCGGGTTACAGCCAGCTCGATGGTCCGTTGGCCGGGCTTGCGCCGGTCGGTGGCATGTGGCTGGTGGGGTTCGTGCTGGCACTGACCGCTGCGTTGATCTACAACGCACCGCGCTTGCTGCAAACCGGACGCAAAGGTTTTGTCGTTGCCGGTCTGGTGTTGCTGATCGCGCCGTGGGCTGCCGGTATCGCGCTCAAGGGCCACGCCTGGACCAGTCCATCCGGCGCGCCGCTGAGCGTTGCCGCGATTCAGGGCAACGTCGCACAAAGCATGAAATGGGACCCGGCCGAGCTCAACGCGCAACTGGCCCTGTACCGCGATCTGAGTTTCCGTTCGAAACCGGTGGATCTGCTGATCTGGCCGGAAACCGCCGTGCCGGTGCTCAAAGAGTCCGCCGAGGGCTACCTGAGCATGATGGGTAACTTCGCCGCCGAGCGTAAATCAGCGCTGATCACCGGCGTGCCGATTCGCGAAACGGTCCGTCACGAACGCCGCTTCTTCAACGGCATCACCGTGGTCGGCGAAGGCGACGGCACTTATCTGAAGCAGAAACTGGTGCCGTTCGGCGAGTACGTGCCGCTGCAGGACATCCTGCGTGGCCTGATCGCGTTCTTCGACTTGCCGATGTCCGACTTCGCCCGTGGCCCGGCCGATCAGGCGTTGCTGCAAGCCAAGGGTTATCAGATTGCCCCGTTCATCTGCTACGAAGTGGTGTACCCGGACTTCGCTGCCGGGTTGTCGGCGCGCAGTGATTTACTGCTGACGATCAGCAACGACACCTGGTTCGGCACCTCTATCGGCCCGCTGCAACATTTGCAGATGGCGCAGATGCGCGCACTGGAAGCGGGTCGCTGGATGATCCGCGCGACCAACAACGGCGTGACCGGGCTGATCAACCCGTTCGGGCAGATCACCGAGCAGATTCCGCAGTTCGAACAGGGTGTGCTGTATGGCGAAGTGGTGCCGATGCACAACCTGACGCCGTATCTGCAATATCGCTCGTGGCCGTTGATCATTGTCTGCTTGCTGCTGTTTGGCTGGGCACTGATGGCCAGCCGGATGTCGAAAACCCTCTAAAAGCATTCCTACTTCTGTGAGGGATTCATTGTGGCGAGGGGATTTATCCCCGATCGGTGGTGAAGCCGCCGCAAATCCATAACACACGGTATATCTGATATACCGCGATTGCAGGTTTTGGGGCGGCTTCGCCACCCATCGGGGATAAATCCCCTCGCCACAGAAGCTCTATCCAACCAAGAAGTCGCTTTCTCAGCGGTAAAACAGCGAATACCCCACCTGCCCCACCGCTTCATTTAGCAACTGCCCGCTCTGCCAGATCGATTTGAATTCCGGCAGCCAACCACCGAAGGGTCGGGCGTTATCAGTGCCTAAAAAGCCCACCGGCGCCGCAACCACTTCAAACCCGGCCTGCTCGAAGCACCATACCGCACGTGGCATGTGCCAGGCCTGCGTCACCACGACTACGCGTTTGATGCCCTGCGGCAGCAACAGGTCGGCGCTGAATTTGGCGTTTTCCCACGTGGTGCGGCTGTCGCCTTCCTGCCAACGCACCGTCACGCCAAAGTCATCGAGCAGTGAATCTGCCATCAGCTTTGCCTCGGTCGGCGGCGTACCGTAGTGCAGACCGCCGCTGGTCAGAATCGGCAGACCCGACGCCTTTGCCAGTCGCGCCGCATAACGCTGACGCTCAAGCCCCACGCCGGTTGGCTGATCCTCACCCCACGCCAGATCACCACGCTCGCGCCCGGAACCCAGCACCACAATCGCATCGGCCCGTTGCGCCAGCGTCGCCCATTCGGCACGAGCCAACGGTGGCTCAAGCTCCAGCGCCTTGGCGCCCCATTGCACGACCACCGGCAGGCTCATCAACCACAACCCGCCAAGCCCCAGGGCAAAACACACTCCGGCCAGGCGCGGCCGCGAACGGCGCAGCCACCACGCAACCAGCAACAACAGCAGCAGAATGCCGGGCGGCAACAAGAGTTGTTTGATCAAATAGCGAAAAGGCATCGGGCATCTCCAAAGATGCCCGAAGCCTAAAAGTGTTGATGAAGCGTTACAACCGATAGGTGGGATCCTGTTGAAAAAGATCCGGTTCTTGACCTGCCATGCGCTTACTTGGCCTGCAGAGCACGTACTTTGACGGTGTCTCTGCCGGGCGCCTTGTCCTTGAGCCAGATGACCTTGGCCGAATGTGCTGCATCGAGCTGCTTCACTGCTTGTGACAGGCATCCATGCGTTTCACGTTCACTGCGATCCAGATAGGCCTTGACCAGTTTGAACTCAGCGGGGCTCAAGCCACGCAATTCCAGTTCCAGGGGGCGCTCGTCGCGCAGCCGGTCAGCGGTTTTTACAGCGTCCAGGGCCATACCCAGACGGTCGATCAACCTCTCGTACAACTCGGGTTTAGTCACGTTTTTTTGCCGTTGCTCCACCATCCCTCACCTCATTGAAGATAAGACTCACTCCCCAGTTAGAGCTTAGCTTCGCTGCACAAACCGGCTGTACGCCGCGACCAACGGCCCCGACGCAAGTATTGCGGGACATGTAGCTGTAATCAGGGTTTCCCTAGGCCAAGCGCGGTCATGTATGCTACGGCGCTTCCTGTAATTCCACTTCCAGCTCGTCCGGGCCAACCCCGGAACCTGCGTTGAAGAGGATTAGGCCACCCCTATCCAGTACAAAAGTAGCCATGCACGAACAATATCAGCCCCGTGAAATTGAAGCCGCCGCCCAGTCATTCTGGGATGAGCAAAAGTCCTTTGAAGTCAGTGAACAGCCAGGCAAGGAGACTTTCTACTGCCTGTCGATGTTCCCTTACCCCAGCGGCAAGCTACACATGGGGCACGTGCGCAACTACACCATCGGCGACGTGATCTCCCGCTACCAGCGCATGCAAGGCAAGAACGTTCTGCAACCGATGGGTTGGGACGCCTTCGGCATGCCGGCAGAAAACGCCGCGATGAAGAACAACGTAGCGCCGGCAAAATGGACCTACGAAAACATCGCCTACATGAAGTCGCAGCTGCGCAGCCTCGGGCTGGCGGTCGACTGGTCGCGTGAAGTGACCACCTGCAAGCCGGATTACTACCGTTGGGAGCAATGGCTGTTCACTCGCCTGTTCGAAAAAGGTGTGATCTACCGTAAAAACGGCACCGTGAACTGGGACCCGGTCGACCAGACCGTTCTGGCTAACGAGCAGGTCATCGACGGTCGCGGCTGGCGTTCCGGCGCGCTGATCGAAAAGCGCGAAATCCCGATGTACTACTTCAAGATCACCGCCTACGCGGATGAACTGCTGGAAAGCCTCGACGAACTGACTGGCTGGCCTGAACAGGTCAAGACCATGCAGCGCAACTGGATCGGCAAATCCCGCGGCATGGAAGTGCAGTTCCCGTACAACGTCGACTCGATCGGCGAAGCCGGCACGCTCAAAGTCTTCACCACCCGTCCGGACACCCTGATGGGCGCAACCTATGTTGCCGTGGCTGCCGAGCACCCACTGGCTACCCTGGCCGCCAAGAACAACCCTGAGCTGCAAGCGTTCATCGCTGAATGCAAGGGCGGCAGCGTTGCCGAAGCCGACGTCGCTACGCAAGAGAAAAAAGGCCTGCCGACCGGCCTGTTCGTCGAGCATCCACTGACTGGCGAAAAACTGCCGGTATGGGTCGCCAACTACGTATTGATGCACTACGGCGACGGCGCTGTCATGGCGGTACCGGCGCACGACGAGCGCGATTTCGAATTCGCCCACAAGTACAACCTGCCGGTTAAATCGGTAGTCCGTACCAGCTCTGGCGACACCAACCCTGCCCCGTGGCAAGACGCCTACGGCGAGCACGGCACGCTGATCAACTCCGGCGAGTTCGACGGTCTCGACTTCGCTGGCGCGTTCGACGCCATGGAAGTGGCCCTGATCAAGAAAGAACTGGGCGCCTCGCGCACTCAGTTCCGTCTGCGCGACTGGGGCATCAGCCGTCAGCGCTACTGGGGCTGCCCGATCCCGATCATCCACTGCGAAACTTGCGGTGACGTGCCGGTGCCGGAAGATCAATTGCCTGTGGTCCTGCCGGAAGACGTGGTGCCGGACGGCGCCGGTTCGCCGCTGGCACGCATGCCTGAGTTTTACGAATGCAGCTGCCCGAAATGCGGCCAGCCTGCCAAGCGTGAAACCGACACCATGGACACCTTCGTCGAGTCGTCGTGGTACTACGCCCGTTACGCCTCGCCGCACTTTGAAGGTGGCTTGGTAGAGAAATCCGCAGCTGATCACTGGCTGCCGGTCGATCAGTACATCGGCGGTATCGAACACGCGATTCTGCACCTGCTCTACGCGCGCTTCTTCCACAAACTGATGCGTGACGAAGGTCTGGTCAGCTCCAACGAGCCGTTCAAGAACCTGCTGACCCAAGGCATGGTGATCGCCGAAACCTACTATCGTCGCGAAGCCAACGGTGCTTACACCTGGTTCAACCCGGCGGATGTGGAACTTGAGCGTGACAGCAAAGCCAAGGTCATCAGCGCCAAGCTGAAATCCGACGGCCTGCCGGTGGAAATCGGCGGCACCGAGAAGATGGCCAAGTCGAAGAACAACGGCGTCGACCCACAGTCGATGATCGATCAGTTCGGCGCCGACACCTGCCGCCTGTTCATGATGTTCGCTTCGCCGCCTGACATGAGCGCCGAATGGTCGGACTCCGGCGTTGAAGGTTCGCACCGTTTCCTCAAGCGCGTCTGGCGCCTGGCGCAAGCCCACGTGACTCAGGGCTTGCCGGGCAAACTCGACGTTACCGCGCTGACCGACGAGCAGAAAGCCGTGCACCGCTCGATCCACCTGGCCATCAAGCAGGCCAGCCATGACGTCGGCCAAAACCACAAATTCAACACCGCCATCGCTCAAGTGATGACGCTGATGAACGTGCTGGAAAAAGCCGCACAAGGCACCGAACAGGATCGCGCGCTGGTTCACGAAGGCCTCGAAGCCGTGACCTTGCTGCTGGCACCCATCACGCCGCACATCAGCCACGAACTGTGGAACCAGTTGGGCCACACTGGCGCAGTCATCGACGCCGGCTGGCCGGCTGTGGACGAAAGCGCATTGGTGCAGGACAGCCTGACGCTGGTTATCCAGGTCAACGGCAAACTGCGTGGTCAGATCGAAATGCCGGCCAGCGCAACCCGTGAAGAAGTTGAAGCCGCCGCGCGCATCAACGAAAACGTGCTGCGTTTCGTCGACGGTCTGACTATTCGCAAAGTGATCGTGGTACCAGGAAAACTGGTCAACATCGTCGCCAGCTAAATTGGATTGGGCGTCAGGTCCGCCTGACGCACTGTAAAACCTTTCGGGCCGCAGGGTCGGCCCACATGGTTTCAAGGGGAGCAACACAATGATCAAACGCAATCTGCTGGTGATGGGCCTCGCTGTGCTGCTGAGCGCCTGCGGTTTCCAGCTGCGTGGCACTGGCACTACCGAACTGACGATCAAGGAACTCGACCTGAGCGCCCGCAACGCCTACGGCGAGACGGTAACCGAACTGCGTCAGGTGCTCGAGTCCAGTGGCGTCAAGGTCTACAGCGGCGCGCCGTACAAGCTGTATCTGGCTGACGAGCAGGAAAACCAGCGCATTCTCAGCTACGCCGGTGCCGGCCGTACTGGCGAATACCAGGTCAATACCGTTCTGAACTACGACATCGTCGGCGAACACAACCTGAACCTGCTGAGCGACAAGCTTGAAGTGCAGAAAGTGTTCATTCACGACGGCAACAACCTCGTCGGCTCCGATCAGGAAGCCAACGACGCCCGTCGCGAGACCCGCCGCGAGCTGGTTCAACGGATGATGCTGCGCCTGCAACAACTGACCCCAGGTCAACTGCAGCAACTGCAACAAGCGGCCAATGACCGCGCCAAGGCTGAAGCCGACGCGCTGCAAGCGGCGCAAAAGGCTGAAGCGGAAACCCCGCGTCAGTCGCCGCTCGAAGTACCGCAGCAGTAAGACGTTCGGGGCGCTCAGGCGCCCCGTTCGGTATTTCTTATGAAGCTCGCTCCTGCCCAACTCGGTAAACACCTGCAAGGTGCCCTCGCGCCGGTCTACATCATCAGCGGCGATGACCCGCTGCTGTGCCAGGAGGCCGCCGACGCCATCCGCCGCGCTGCCCGTGAACAAGGGTTCGACGAACGCCAGGTCTTTGCTGCCGACGCCAATTTCGATTGGGGCACGTTGCTGCAGGCCGGCGCGAGCATGTCGTTGTTCGCTGAAAAGCGCCTGTTGGAACTGCGCCTGCCTTCAGGCAAGCCCGGTGACAAGGGCGCCGCAGCGTTCATCGAATACTGCTCGCGTCCCGCTGAAGACACGGTGCTGCTGATCAGCTTGCCCAAGCTCGATGGCAGTGCGCAGAAGACCAAGTGGGGCAAGGCGCTGGTCGAAGGCCAGCAGACCCAGTTCATCCAGATCTGGCCGGTGGATGCCAATCAACTGCCGAGCTGGATTCGTCAGCGTCTGTCGCAGGCCGGTTTGTCGGCCAGCCAGGACGCGGTCGAATTGATTGCTGCACGTGTCGAGGGCAACCTGCTCGCCGCCGCGCAGGAAATCGAGAAGCTCAAGCTGATGGCCGAAGGTGGCCAGATCACCGTTGAAACCGTGCAGGCCGCAGTGGCGGACAGTGCGCGCTTTGACGTGTTTGGCTTGACCGATGCGGTGCTCAACGGCGAACCGGCGCACGCATTGCGCATGCTGGAAGGCTTGCGCGGTGAAGGGGTCGAGCCTCCGGTTATTCTCTGGGCGCTGGCGCGGGAGTTGCGCCTGCTGGCCAATATCTCGCTGCAGTACAGCCAGGGCACGCCACTGGACAAGTGTTTCAGTCAGGCGAAACCGCCGGTCTGGGACAAGCGCAAACCCCTGATGAGCAAAGCCCTGCAACGCTACTCGGCGCAACGCTGGGCGCAGTTGTTGCTGGAAGCCCAGCGCATCGATGCGCAGATCAAGGGTCAGGCTGCGGGTTCGCCGTGGATGAGTCTGAGCCGACTGGCATTGTTGATGGCAGGCCAGCGGTTGACGCTACCTGCCGAGTAAGGCCAACCGAAGCGGCGCCAATGCCCAAGCCCGCTCTGCATCCTTGATTGAACAGCCCTCACGGGTAAATCTGATCACTACCCGAGTAGGTAAAGGAAGCCGCCCAGGTTGACTTGTTGATCGTCAACATTACGACAGGCACAACCTTGCCACCACTTTGACTGTAATAAGCACTCTGATTCTGCCTTGCCTGAGTCCAGCCTGGCGTTGAGCCGCTGGTGTAGAAAAACGCCTTGATGGGCATATTGGCAGCCGCTTGTTTGGCCCAGACACGAACAACCAGTTCGTTTTCGTCATTGACGCCATTCTTCGGAATTTTTGGCATCACCAGCAACGCTTCTCGAAACAACACTGCCGTCTGATCAGGCGATGTGTCTCGAACATCGAAACTGCATTGTTTCTGCTCGCGCACTGTTGCACCGGCCAAGTAGTGCGTCAAAAATTTAGTCGACGTGGTGATCGCCTGCGAAGCGCAGGAAGCACTGCGATTGCCATGCAGACTGTGTGGCCCACAACCGTAGTCCGACCGCCACTCTGTCGCGCCATCTATGGGAAAGAAGCATAGATACTGAAACTTCAACTGACCGGCAAGCTCGGAGACCGGCGTGACTATATAGCCGTTGTTGGCATGGCTATAGAGGGCTGGAAACCGAGAGTCCTGGCGCATGTAAGAAAACGCAACGAAGCCTTTTTTCACGTTGGCCGGGCTAGGATCCCAGATATTGAAGCCCGGTCCGTTGGTCGTCCCCCTGATCACAACGCCTGAGCACAAAAAACTCGGTGCAGTTTCACTATTGAAACAATTGCGCGACGTTTGATTCCATTTCGCATTGAGATCAGCAACCACCGCCGGACCATTGTTGCGAGGTTGTGAGAAAGCACCGAATTGCTGGTCACCTGGCACGCTCTGAGTTGAAATCTGTTCTTCACTCGGTACCGGTGGGGCGGGGGCCGGTTGTTCCTGAGTAGCGGAGCAGGCGATCAACAAAAAGGCCCAGACCAACAAGATTATTTTTTTCACGATCGATATCCCTTGTGCATCGTGGTGATGAAATCTGCCGTAATGCATAAACGGTCGATAGGCGTACTTGCGTTCAAATGCCTGACCTGAGTGATCAGCAGAGCAGGATTACCGGCTACGTTACTGAAACAACGCTGTATACTGGCCCGGTCTAAAAGGAGACCCACCATGAGCAAAAAGCGCCCCAACAAGGCCAAATCCATCGTCGCCCAACCCTTGTTTCGCAGTCGTCAAGAGCGACCAACCAAGGGCAAAGGCAGCTACCGCCGCGAAGCCTTCCAGTCTAAAAGCTGGGAGGCTTCTTGCTTTCTGGCGGCATGAATGACGCTGGAACTCGCTTCGTCTGATGACCTCTCCCCTCTTCTCTGTACCATTTGAGCACTCATTTAGCGCCGCTTTGGCAAAGCGCGTAACTGTCAAACCTGACAGTTGATCAATGCAGAATTCGGAGTTTTACTGGCCGGATAAACATTAAATCCCGAGCAAAATCTGCCCCCTCGCAAGTCGCTTGGCACGGCTGTCGTGTTAAGGTCTGCACCTGATTCGTTTCCCCTGGAACTGTGCATGCCCCTAAGTCTTTCCCGTCGTTGGCCTGTTCGCCATTCGATCGCTGCAGCAAGCTTCGTTCTGCTTGTCGCCTGTGCGGAAAAACCCACCGCCGCCGACGCGCAACCTCTTCAAGCCGCCCCTGTCGCCACGGCCCCAGCGATTATCCCGCCGGTAGTGCCGTCCGCCGACCCTCTCGATCTTCAGCCGACCCAGACCTTTGCCGAATGGCAGGCAGGCTTCCGCAAGGACGCGCTCGCCGCCGGGATCAGCCCTGAGTTGTTTGATCGCGCCTTTGCCGATGTCAGTTTCGACGCCAGCGTGATTCGTGCCGACCGCAGCCAGCCGGAATTCTCCCGCCCGGTGTGGGAATACCTCGACGGCGCGCTGTCGCCGCTGCGCGTGCGCAAGGGTCAGGCGCTGCTCAACCAGTACGCCGACATTCTGCAAAGCATCGAACAGCGTTATGGGGTCGACCGTCAGGCGCTCGTTTCGGTGTGGGGTATGGAGAGTAATTTCGGTCAGTTCCAGGGCAGCAAATCGGTGATCAACTCACTGGCCACCCTCGCCTACGAAGGCCGCCGCCCGGGCTTTGCCCATGCGCAATTGATTGCTGCCCTGCAGATCCTGCAACAGGGCGATATCACGCCAGAGAAGATGCTCGGTTCCTGGGCCGGGGCGATGGGCCAGACCCAGTTCATTCCGACCACCTACAACACCCACGCCGTGGATTTCGACGGTGATGGCCGCCGCGACATCTGGGGCAGCCCGGCCGATGCCCTGGCTTCGACCGCGCACTACCTGCAAAGCTCCGGCTGGCAGCGTGGGCAGCCGTGGGGTTTCGAGGTGCAACTGCCGAGCAGTTTCAACTACACGCTGGCGGATGGGGCGATTCGCAAGAGCGTCGCCGAGTGGCGTCAGCTGGGTGTGAACTTGCCTAATGGCGCTCAGGTACCTGCGGGCTCCGAGCAACTGTCCGCGGCCCTGCTGTTGCCGGCCGGTTATCGTGGCCCGGCGTTCCTGATCCTCGATAACTTCCGGGCGATCCTCAAGTACAACAATTCCTCGTCGTATGCCTTGGCGGTGAGCCTGTTGTCCGAGCGTTTCAGTGGCGCAGGCTTGATCAATGGCAACTGGCCGAAAGACGACTTGCCGTTGAGCCGCACCGAGCGCATCGAGTTGCAGACCCTGCTGAGCGCGCGCAATTACGATGCGGGCACGGCGGACGGGATTATCGGCGCCAATACGCGCAAGGCGATTCGCAGTGCACAGCAGTCGTTTGGCTGGCCAGCGGATGGCTATCCCACGCACAAGTTGCTTGAGAGCCTGCGGGGCCAATAAGCAAGATCAAAAGATCGCAGCCTGCGGCAGCTCCTACAGGGATCGTATTCCAATGTAGGAGCTGCCGCAGGCTGCGATCTTTTGCTTTTTC
>NZ_AKJD01000067.1 GCF_000282515.1 Pseudomonas sp. GM80 | reverse complement strand
AGGATTTGCGTGGCGCTCACAGAACGTATTACAAGCCGCAAGGGTCGTAGCTAAACACCACCCCCCACGGTTCCCACGCCATGACCACGCCCACCGACGGCAAAACCCCCGACCTCTCGGCCAAAGAGCAGCACGAAGTCGAGAAAAACCAGCCGCCCCGTGCGGCCGTCCTGCATGAAATCATTCGCACCCAAGGCGATCAGGAACTGGAGCGCAGCATTGCCGCACTCTGGTGGTCGGCGCTCGCCGCCGGGCTGACCATGGGCCTGTCGCTGATGGGCATGGGCTTGCTCAATTCACGCCTGCCCGAGGGCGACGAATTCAAGGTGATCGCCAGTTTCGGCTACTGCGCAGGCTTCCTCGCGGTGATCCTCGCCCGCCAGCAACTGTTCACCGAAAACACCCTGACGGCCGTGCTGCCGGTGATGACCAAACCGACGATTCGCAACTTCGGCCGGCTGATCCGCCTGTGGACGGTGGTGCTGGTCGGCAACCTCTGCGGCACGATTCTGGTGGCGTACGTGATGCTCGAACTGCCGATCTTCGACACCAAGACTGACCACGCCTTCCTCGAAATCGGCCGCAAGGTCATGGAAAACCACGCCAGCCAGATGTTCGCCAAAGGCATCGTTTCCGGCTGGATGATTGCCACCATGGTCTGGATGATCCCGTCCATGGAGAGCGCGAAGATGTGGATCATCATCCTCATCACCTACCTCATGGCGCTCGGCGATTTCACCCACATCGTCGTCGGTTCGGCCGAAGTGTCGTACCTGGTGTTTGCCGGCGAGTTGCCGTGGAGTGATTTCTGGATGGTCTTCGCCGGCCCTACGCTGGCGGGCAATATCATCGGCGGCAGCTTTATCTTCGCCCTGATCAGCCACGCGCAGATCCGCAGCGAGAGCGGCTCGGCGAAAGTCGATGGCCCTGAAGACGATCAAGGCGAGTCGAAGAAAGATTGATTGCGCTCAGGGGCGGCGGTTGAAAGCGCCTTGCACAAGGCGCTGATCATGTTCGGCCGATCGGTCTGGGCGGGGCTGATCAGCGCGATCTCGCGGTCGTAGCGGTCAGTGCCAAGCGGGCTTACCGCACATTGCTGAGCCCATTGCTCAAAACCGGACCAATAGGGCACGAGGCTCACGCCCATGCCGCCCGTCACCAGCATGGCAATGGTTTCCAGCGCGTCGAGATCGACCAGCGGCGTCGGCGTCAGTCCATGCTCCGCCAGATAGTGCTCGGCGTGCCGTCCGCCCCATGCGTCAGGGTCGTAACGGATGTAGGGCTGGTTCATCAGTTGTGCGGGAATGCTCTGCGCGGACACTTCCTTCGACAGAAACACCAGCGGCTCCTTGCGCAGGGACACCGCTTGCAGCGCTTTGGGCAACTCGAACGGCGGCACCACGAGGATCGCCGCATCCACTTCTCGCGAAAGAAGTGCTTGATACAACGACCGCGATGTTCCCGGCACGATCACTGGCGTCAGCCCTGGCGCCAACTCGGTCAGTGCGCGCAGTGCTCCCGGCAACAGCCCGGTCAGAACCGTGGAAATCGCGCCGATGCGCAACGGTCCCGTCAGCCCTGCAAGGTCCGCATCTCCCGCCAATAACGCCACTTCGCGCACGATGCGTCTGGCCCTGGGCAGTAAGTCGAGGCAGGCCTGACTCGGCTTGGCGGCGTGGCCGACGCGGGATAACAGCTCAAAGCCGAGTTGCCGTTCGAGGGCGAGAATGCGCTGGCTGATCGCTGCGGCCGTCAAGCCTTCGACGCGTGCGGCATGGGCGATCGAGCCACATTCGACGACGGTGATCAGGCTTCTTAAATAGCGCGAGTCCATAAGAAATGCTTTTGATGGCGGAAAGAATTACAGGCTATCTCTTTTGATGCAAACCGCACAGTCTTCAACTGTTGAGCTGTTTCTTTCGTCCGGCGATCGTCAGGAGTTCTCTATGCAATCGATTTTTCATCTCGCGATGCACGTCCGCGATTTGCAGGTTACCCGCCAGTTCTACGGGGATTTATTGGGATGCGAAGAAGGGCGCAGCACCGCCACCTGGGTCGATTTCAATTTTTTCGGGCATCAATTGTCGTTGCATCTGGGCGAGCCCTTTGCGGTGAGTAACACCGGCAAAGTCGGTGAGCACAACGTGCCGATGCCGCACCTTGGCGTGATCCTCGAAATGTCGGACTGGCACGTCTTGAAAGACCGCTTGATCGAAGCCCAAATGGAATTTGTTCTGCCACCCAGCCTTCGTTTTGCCGGCGAGCCCGGTGAGCAGGCGACCATGTTTTTTCTGGACCCTGCCGGAAACCCGATCGAGATAAAGGGCTTCACTGATCTGCAGGGTATCTATGCACAATTTTAATCAGGCTGACGCCACTGCCATTTCGCACATGGTGCGTTCGGACATGGTGAGCGCAGAATCGGTCGCCGAGCATTTTCTCGATTGTGTCGAAGCCCAGGAGCACAGCGTACAAGCCTTCGTTGCGGTCGACCCGGATCAGGTACGCCGCCAGGCTCGCCAGATTAAAAACCGCAATACCAATGGCCTCCTTGCCGGTGTGCCGGTGGGGATCAAGGACATCTTCGACACCGCCGATCATCCCACGGGTTTTTACTCGCCGATCTATGCAGGCAACTGTCCTTCGCGTGATGCGCATGTCGTCGCGCTGTTGCGTCAGGCCGGCGCGGTGATCATGGGCAAGACCCACACCACCGAATTCGCGTACATGCACACCGGGCCGACGCGTAATCCGCATGATTTCGAGCGGACGCCGGGAAGCTCCAGTGCCGGCTCGGCAGCGGGGATGGCGGCCGGTTTTTTTCCGATCGCCTTGGGCACGCAGACCGCTGGATCGTTGATCAAACCGGCCTCGTATTGCGGACTGTATGCGTTCAAACCGACCTATGGGCTGGTTTCTCTGGAGGGGGTAAAACCGCTGGCGCCGAGCTTCGACACGGTGGGTTGGTATGGCCGCTCGGTGCGTGATCTGCACTTGATGGCTCAGGTCTTGATCCCTGGGTTGCCGGCGAGTGCTCATGAGCGGCAGTTGTGCACGTTCGGCTTCTGTCGCACCGCGCGCTGGGATCAGGTCGACGAGGACATCGCCAGATCGCTGGACGCTGCCGTTGAAGATCTGCGCCGGGCGGGCCATCAGGTGCGCGAGGTGGAGTTGCCGGAGGAGTTTGCGACGGTATTCGATGACCATTTGTTGATCAACGATTGCGAGGGTGCCCGGTCACTGGCCAAGGAACTGCAAGCGCAGCCTGAGCTACTCAGCGATGAAGTGTTGGCGATGATCGAACGCGCCCGCCTGACGACGTGGGAGCAGGAATCTGCGGCAAAGAAGCGTCTGGCAGCATTGGCCGCTGTGCTGGCACCGATATTCAAACCGTTTGACGCCATGCTGGGGGCGAGCTGCGGCATCGTCGCCCCGTTGGGCCTTGGCGCGACCGGGCCTTCGGATTTCAGCAAATTCTGGATGGCGTTCGGTTTGCCTCAGATCAACATTCCGCTCGTGCGCAATGCCGGGGCGTTGCCTGCAGGTCTGCAAATGATTGGCGGTTTTCGAGACGACAGCATTCTTTTGCACGCGGCCGAGCAGGTGGATGCGGTGCTGAGAGCGTCCGGCTAACGGAAGAGATCGTATCGGGCGGGGAGGGTGTTGCGTGTACTCCGTCGCAGCGCAGATGCGCTGCGACGGAGCCCGGTCAAGTGTCAGTGCGCAGCATCGGCAGCGCTGGCGCCTTGTGGAGTAGTCACCCCACGGACAACCCGGCCAATGGTCAGGCCCTGCACCAGAATCGACGACAGCACGACGATGTAGGTGATGCTCAGCAACAAGTCACGTTCGGTGCCCAGCGGCAGCGACAGTGCCAGCGCCACCGAGACGCCACCGCGCAAACCACCCCACGTCAACACGCGGATGGTGCCGCGCGGCACCGTGCGCCAACGGCGCAGCAGGACAATCGCCGGGGCCACGGTGAGCAGGCGCGACAATAGAATCGCCACCGCCAACAAACCTGCCGCCGCCAAGTGCAACCAGTTGAACGGCAGCAGCAACAGCTCCAGGCCGATCAGCGCAAACAGCAGCGCGTTGAGCATGTCATCGAGCAACTCCCAAAAACCGTCGAGGTATTTGCGGGTCATGTCGTTCATCGCCAGGTTGCGCCCCAGGTTACCGATGATCAGACCGGCTACCACCATCGCGATCGGTGCCGAAACGTGCAGTTCGCTGGCCATTGCCGAACCGCCGATCACCAGCGCGAGGGTCAGCATCACTTCGATCTGGTGCTGCTCGATGCTCTTGATCATCAGGTAGACCAGATAACCGATCAGCCCGCCGAACACGACGCCGCCAATGGCTTCGTGCGCGAACAGCAGGGCGGTGGCACCAACGGTCGGGGTTTCGCCAAGTTGGGCGATGCCCAGCAACACGGTGAACACCACCACCGCGGTACCGTCGTTGAACAGCGATTCGCCAACGATGGTGGTTTTCAGCGGTTTCGAGGCGTTGGCGGTTCGCAGTACGCCGAGCACCGCGATCGGGTCAGTCGGCGAAATCAGTGCGCCGAACAACAGGCAGTACAGGAAGCTCACGTGCCAGCCGAACAGGGCAAAGATGTAATAGGCGAGGCTGCCGATCACCGCCGTGGCGATCAAGACACCGAAGGTCGCCAACAGGCCGATGGGCCAGCGGTAGCTGCGCAAGTCGTTGAGGTTCACGTGCAAGGCGCCGGCGAACAGCAGGAACGACAGCATCCAGTTCATCAGCAGATCGCCGAAGTCGATCTGGCCGATCAGTTGCTGCACGCGTTCTTCGAGGCCGGGGTAGCCGAGCACGCTGAGGCCTTGCAGCAGCAGGGAAAACATCAACGCGGTAACCATCACGCCGATGGTCGGCGGCAGGCCGATGAAGCGGAAGTTGACGAAGGTGAGGAGGGTGGTCAAACAGATGAAAGCGGCGACGAGTTCAAGCATCCGGGGTCCTTTGGATGAGGGGTGGAAAGACAGCGCACCGATTCTTCGGTGCAAGGGTTGGATGGGTTCGCACAGGTCGAGGACACATGATGTCTCCTGTGGCGAGGGGATTTATCCCCGCTGGGCTGCGAAGCAGCCCCAAAACAGTCACCACCGACCGGATCGCCGGGATTACGACGACTGCGTCGCCGAATGGAGCGGTGCGATGTTTCGCTAAATCCCCTCGCCAGCGATAGGCTGCGTCCGGTGATCTCGAGTTCTTCAGCCGGACACATTGACCGCAGTCGCGCTGCGCCGTTGCAGGTAGATGAAGAACAACGCCGTCAGTACCGTCAACACACCGACCGCGGCACCCGTCCAAGGCAAGTCGGCCAGATCTGCGCCGCTGGCAACCACCAACCCGCCGATCCATGCACCCGCCGCGTTGCCGAGGTTGAAAGCACTCTGGTTCAGCGTCGAGCCCAGATTCGGTGCTTCATGGGCCTGATCGATGATCAGCAGTTGCAGGATCGGGCACAGCGCAAAGGCAAAAATCCCCCACAGCACCAGGGTGATCGCTGCTGGCACCACCGAGCGGCTGGTCTGGCTGAACGCCGCCAGAATCACCACCACTGCCAGGGCCACACCGACCAGCGAAGGCAACAAACGGCTATCGGCCAAACGTCCGCCGAGCATGCTGCCGCCGGTCAAACCGACACCGAACAGCAGCAACATCACGGTCACACCGTGCGGGCTGACGCCAGTGATGTCCTGCAGGATCGGCGCGATATAAGTGAACACGCTGAACAGACTGGTCGAGGCCAGCACACTCATGCCCAACGCCAGCAGCACATTGACCTTGCCCAGCACTTTGAATTCGCTGGCGAGGTTGGCCTTGTCCATGGGGATGTGTTTCGGCAGCCACAACCATTGTGCGAGGGCAGCGATGACACCGATAACCGACACCGCCCAGAAGGTCGAACGCCAGCCTGCGTACTGGCCGAGCGCTGTGCCCAATGGCACGCCGAGCACGTTGGCCAGGGTCAGCCCGGTGAACATCATCGCAATCGCCTGAGCGCGTTTGTTCGGCGCCACTAGCCCGGCGGCGACCACCGAACCGATGCCGAAAAATGCGCCATGGCACAGCGCCGTGACCACCCGCGCGGCCATCAGCGTTGCGTAGTTGGGCGCGAGGGCGCAGAGGATGTTGCCGAGGATGAACATCAGCGTCATCCCCAGCAATGTCGCTTTGCGTGGCATGTTGGCCGTGCCGATCGCCAGGATCGGCGCGCCGAATACCACGCCCAGCGCGTAACCGGTGATCAGCAGGCCGGCATGCGGAATGCTCACGGCGAGGTCGCGGGCAACGTCGGGCAGCAGGCCCATGATGACGAATTCAGTGGTGCCGATGCCGAACGCGGCAACAGCGAGTGCAAGCAAGGCGAGTGGCATGCGCAAGGTCTCTGTCGTTAGTCTTGACGCGTTGATCAGGCATACGCAGGCCGACGACCGATCTCGAAGAGAGGCGGTGCAGGCAGGAATTATTGGAATTTTTCTGTGCGCAACTGAGTGCGGCGTGGTCGCTTGCAGTATAAACAGCTGCTGACACATCGCGAATCAATAATCTGACTATTCGAATTATCGATTTTCACTGTAGGAGCTGCCGAAGGCTGCGATCTTTTGATCTTGTTGTTGAAAATCAGAATCAAAAGATCGCAGCCTGCGGCAGCTCCTACACGGGGACTGATAAAAATAAGGGGTGAAGGGTGCTGGCGACGGGTTTGGTATTGATGGCGGCGCTGTTGCATGCGACGTGGAATACGTTGATCAAGTTCAGTGCCGAACGGCTTTTGGTGGTGGCGTGCATGGACACCGTGGCGCTGCTGGTTGTGGCCATTGCGTTTCCATTTGTGAGCTTGCCGCCGATGGAAATCTGGCCATGGATTCTGGCTTCAGCGGCGTTTGAATTGCTCTACCGCTATCTGCTGATCCAGGCCTATCGGGTCGGCGATCTGGGGCTGGTTTATCCACTGATGCGTGGGCTGTCGCCGCTGGTGGTGCTGGCGCTGACCTTGATCTTCGCCGGTGAAGTGCTCACCACGCAGCAGATCTTCGGGATCATGCTGATCCCGTTCGGCATGGCGTGCCTGCTGTGGCAGGGCGGCGGTGGCAAACACTTGCCGTGGTCGATGCTGCCGGTGGTGGTGCTGATCGGCCTGTGCATCGGTTGCTACACCTACATCGATGGCCAGGCGCTGCGGCGCTGGTCGCATCCGCTGGATTATCTGGTCTGGGTCACGTTGCTCAGTGCCTGGCCGTTTCCGCTGCTGGCATGGGTCGCCAAGCGTCCGGCGTTCATGCAGTTCTGGCGTGAGCAATGGAAGCTGGGCTTGGCGGTGGGCTTCTGCGTATTGGCCAGCTACGCTCTGGTGCTATGGGCGATGCAGTTGGGCTCGATTGCGGAGGCGGCAGCGTTGCGCGAGATCAGCGTGATCCTGGTGGTGCTGTTCGGCATGCGCTACCTCAAAGAACCTTTTGGCCGGCCACGGCTCTTAGCCTGTGGGTTGGTGCTGATCGGCATGCTGGTGATGAAGTTCTGACCGCTCGCGAATTCTAAAACTCGAAAGAAGGACGGCGTTATGACGGTGGCTCTGTGGTGTGTGTTGATCGCGATTTTCCTGCCGTATATCTGCACAGGGGTGGCCAAGGCCGTGGGCGGCTACCGCCTGAGTGACAACCACGATCCGCGCGACTTTCTCGAAAGCCTCAACGGTGTCGCAAGACGCGCGCATGCGGCGCAGATGAACAGCTTTGAAGTGACGCCGGCGTTTGCTGCGGCGGTAATTGTCGCGCACCTGGTGGGCACGGCGGAGCTGGTGACGGTGAATGTGCTGGCAGTGCTGTTTATCACCAGTCGCCTGCTGTACATCATTTGCTACCTGGCGGACTGGGCGATCCTGCGTTCGCTGGTGTGGTTTGTGGGGATGGGGTTGATTGCTTCGTTCTTCTTTGTGTCTGTTTGATTATCAGTGTTGCTGATGGCCTCATCGCGGGCAAGCCCGCTCCCACAGGTTTTTTTGGTGTACACAAAATGTGTGGTCACCATCAATTACTGTGGGAGCGGGCTTGCCCGCGATGGCGATTGATCAGGCAACAAACATCTCAGGATTTGTCCTTGGGTGTATCAGCCACCTGCGGCACTTGCGGCAGCGCCGCGCCTTTTGGCCAGAGCATCCAGATCTGCCCTTGCTGTTTCATGTCCCCGGCCAGTTGTCCGGCCGCGTCACCCGTGCCCCAGAACAGATCCGCACGCACTTCGCCGGCAATCGCGCCGCCGGTATCCTGCGCCGCCACCGGGCGCACCAGTGCCGTGCCGTCCGGGCGTGTGGTCGACAGCCACAACAGACTGCCCAACGGAATCACTTTGCGATCCACCGCTGCGCTGTAGCCGGCAGTCAGCGGCACGTTCAGCGAACCGCGCGGGCCTTCGTTGCTGTCCGGGTTGCGGGTGAAGAACACATAACTGGGGTTGCTGCCGAGCAACTCCGGGATGCGCGCCGGGTTGGCCTTGGCCCAGTTGCTGATCGCGCTCATGGTCACGTCTTCTTTCTTCAACTCGCCTTGCTCGACCAGCCAGCGGCCGATCGGCCGGTACGGATGGCCGTTCTGATCGGCGTAGGCGATGCGCAGCTGTTTGCCGTCCTCGGTCTGAATCCGCCCGGAACCCTGAATCTGCAGAAATTGCAGGTTCATCGGATCGGTCAGATAGGCAACCACGGGGGCTTTGATGCCTTTCGATTCAATGGTCGCGGCATCGTCGTAAGGCTTGAGCACGCGGCCTTCAAGACGTCCGCGCAGGCGCTTGCCTTTCAGTTCCGGATAAATGCTGTCGAGCGAGACAATGATCATGTCTTCGGGAACGCCATATACCGGCACATTGGCCACCGCGGTGGGGGTCAGGCTGCCGGGGTAGACCGGCTCGTAATAGCCGGTAATCAAGCCGTTGGGGTTGTCGTTTTCGGCGCGCAGGCCGTAAACGTCGAGATTCTGTTTGAGGAACGCACGAATCTCCGTGGCGCTCTGCGGCACATTGGCGGCGGCTGCGCAGGTGGTGCCCCATACCGCATCAGCCTTGAGTCGGGTGCAGGCGCTGCGCCACGAACCGAAACCGGCGACCAGATCGCTGTCGGACACCGCCGGCAGTGCTTCCCAGCTAGCGCTGGAGTAAGTGGCCAGGGCGTGGGTTTTCGGCTTGGCGTTGTCGCCACCGGTGCAGCCGGCAAGCATTGCCAGCAGCGCAAGGGTCGGGATCAGCGGGTGACGCCAGGCCGGGGAACGGCTGTTCATGGAGTGATTCCTGTGCCGGTCGCCCGAATGCTCCATGCGTTCAGACAACCCTCAATTTTAATAGGGCTATTGGTGTTTGTCGGTGACGCGAGGATACTGGCCGCCGATTCCGTGACCTGAAGCCACCATGACTCTTAAAAGAATTGCTGTTGTATTGCTGGCCTGTCTGACCTTGTCCGCCTGTGGCGGTGTCGATCCGAATTCTCCGCTGGGCCAGCGCAAGGCCATTTTCAAACAGATGCTCAAGACCGCTGAAGACCTCGGCGGCATGTTGCGTGGTCGCATTCCGTTCGACGGGCCGAAGTTCGCCGAAGGTGCGGTGAAACTCGACGCGTTGTCCCATGAACCTTGGAAGCATTTCCCGCAGGTTCGCGAAGAAGATCACACCAGCGCCAAGGACGATGTCTGGCAGAAACAGGCACAGTTTCAGGACATGGCCCGCCAACTGGAAACAGCCACCGGTGAATTGGTGATCGCCAGCCAGGTTCAGCCGTACAAGGCCAGCAACCTCGGGCCTGCGGTGCAGAAAGTTGAAGATGCCTGCAGCGCTTGCCATAAACAGTTTCGCGATCATTGATCTTCAAGACTGCTGAGTAACCCTGTGGCGAGGGGATTTATCCCCGATCGGCGGCGTAGCCGTCGCAAATCCATTCAACCAGGTATGCCTGTTACAGCTGAGTTGAATGGACTTGGGGCCGCTTCGCAGCCCATCGGGGATAAATCCCCTCGCCACAAGGGCATCAATTACTTGTCGATTTCGTCCAGCGCGTCCTGCAGTTCTTTACGCGACTCGGCGAGTTTGTCTTTGCGTTTGTTGATCTTTTCCGGATCGCCTTTCTTCATCGCCTTGTCCAGATCCGCCTGGCGCTGGCTCACTTCGTGTTTGGCCTCAAGCACTTTGTTTTCGCGCTCTTTCTTCAGGCCGGCGTCGGTGCAGTGTTCGGTCACTTCGCTCAAGGCTTTTTCCAGGCCAGCCTGCTGATCGGCATTGCCGCGCGATTTGGCCTGTTCGATCTGGTTGATGATGCCCTGCTTCTTGGCGGCGCAGCCGGTCAGGCCCGGGCCGTCTTCTTCGGCCATGACTGGGGCGGCAAGCATGCCGCAGAAGGTCAGCATGGCCAGCGGTGCGAGAAATTTCATAAAAGCTCCATGTGCAAAGGCGTTCGGGTCGGGTAGGCACTGCGCTGTTGGAGCGCCTCGGCGACCGTTGGGTTCCCGGCGGGCCGGGATTACGTGTTCAGAAACCGTCGATTCCGGCGGCCTGTAAGGTTTCGCTCAAGGCTAGCACCTGCGGGTCGCGAAAGAATGCGCTCAATTGCGCCGCACGACCGGGGCCGATACCGGCTTCTGCTTGCCATTGTTCGGTGTCACGTTGTGCCAGCGCCTGCCATGAGTCAGTCAGTTGTGCCTGACCGGTCGGCGGCAAGCCCAATGCTTTTAGCCATCGTGCAAACGGCTGTTGTCGGGCGCTGTGGAAACTGTGCGTCAGGCGCACGCTGCTGCGTTCGCCGAAGCCGGCAATGTTAGCAAGCTCTTGGGCGTCGAGGGTCAGCCAATCCAGCAGGTTGTTCAGGCGGCCTGTTTCCAAAAGTTTCTCCCAGGTGCCACGACCGACATGTTGCATGGCCAGCCCTTGCTTGCCACTGAGCCAGGTCAAACGGGCGAGAAACTGACTTTCGCAGCCAGGCGTGGGTTGCCAGCAACTCAGGGCGTGAAAGTCGTCGGCGTGGGGGATGTTGAGGTCTGTGCGTGCGGTGGCGCGCAGCACCACGCTGTCGAGCCGTGGAATGGTCAGGCCGGCGAGGCTGATTGCCACTTGATCACCGGGGCGAATATCCAGCTCTTGCCAGCGCTTGAAGGAACCGGCGCTGACCCGTTTGATCTCACGGTCATCGAGCGTGACGGATTTGAGCTCGAGTACTGGCGTGATGCGCCCGGTTCGACCGACTTTGAAGTTGACCCTGCGGACTTCAGCCAGCGCCTGGGCAAACGGATATTTCCAGGCAATTGCCCAATAAGGTGCATGCGCTTGCCAGCGCTCGGCAGGTGGACGCTGACGCTGACGCAACACCACGCCGTCCGTGGCGAAGGGCAGGGGCGAGCGATACCAGTGATCGCGCCATTTCCGTGCGGCAGCAAAGTCGGTGACGGGATGGCTGTAGGGTTCAATTGTGGCGAAACCCAGTTTTGTCAGCGTGGCGATTCGCTCGGGTAATTGCGCTGAGCCTTGGGGCCAGTCCCAGACAAACAGTCCAATTCCGGCGGCTTGTTCGGCCTCCAGGTTTTTGCGTGCCATCAGGCCGGCGACGGTGGCGCGAGCGTTAACACTCCCGGATCGGGCTTGCACGTGCTCGTTCAGCTGCCAGTAGAGCTCGCCCTGCACGAGCAGATCCAACGGTTGTGTGAGGCGTTGCGGGATGGCTTTGATGTTGCGCGCCGACGACGTCCAGTCCTGACCACTAACCCCATCCCCGCGACTGATTGCCTGCTGCAAAACGCCCTCGCGATAAATCAACGTCACCGCGACGCCATCGACTTTGGGTTGTATCCAGACATCCTTGCGCTCGCGTAGCTAGGTTTCTACGGCCTCGGCTTTGTGGATTTTATCCAGACCGGTGTGGGCGATGGGGTGCGCGATTGAGCCTGAAGCTGTACGCAAAGGATCGGTTGGCGAGGACAGTTTGAAACACGCTCGCCATTCGTTCAGTTGCGCAAGGGACTGGTCGTAGAGTTCATCGGCAATCAGTGAGCGGCCTTCGCGGTGGTAGGCGTCGTCCCATTGGTTGATCTGGTTTTGCAGGACGGTGATTTCGCGCTGGGCTTGGGTGGGTGTCCAGTCCGGGCATTGAGACGCGTAGCCAGTCAGGCATAGGAGGTGCAGCAAAACAAACAAAAACCAATGCATCGTGAGCGTCCTTGCTCATGGAGGTTTTTGAAGGTTAGTCAGGATTCTGAGCGAGGTCGGACGGGTGTTTATCGGGTTGTTTCAACGTCGGAAGATCAAAAGATCGCAGCCTTCGGCAGCTCCTACATTGATCAGGGTCGGAGCTGCCGGAGGCTGCGATCTTTTGATCTTCAAGGCATAAAAAAGCCCCGCACGGCGCGAACCGTGCGGGGCTTTTGGGTACCGCCGGGGAAATATTACAGACCAGCAGCAGCGCGCAGGGCGTCGGCGCGGTCGGTTTTTTCCCAGGTGAACGTGGTGAAGGTGTCTTCGCCAACAGTCTTGGTCTCTGGCGTGCGACCGAAGTGGCCGTACGCTGCAGTTTCCTGGTACATCGGGTGCAGCAGATCAAGCATGGTGGTGATTGCGTATGGGCGCAGGTCGAACACTTCACGGACCAGTTTGACGATCTTGTCATCGCTGATCTTGCCGGTGCCGAAGGTGTTCAGCGAGATCGAAGTAGGCTGAGCCACGCCGATCGCGTAAGAAACCTGAATCTCGCAACGCTCGGCCAGGCCGGCAGCGACGATGTTCTTGGCAACGTAACGGCCAGCGTAGGCAGCCGAACGGTCAACCTTCGATGGATCTTTACCGGAGAACGCGCCGCCGCCGTGACGGGCCATGCCGCCGTAGCTGTCGACGATGATCTTGCGACCGGTCAGACCGCAGTCACCTACCGGGCCGCCAATGATGAACTGGCCGGTCGGGTTGATGTGGAACTGGGTGTCTTTGCTCAGCAGTTCGGCAGGCAGTACGTGCTTGACGATCAGCTCCATTACGCCTTCGCGCAGGTCTTTGTACGACACTTCAGGGTTGTGCTGGGTCGACAGAACAACCGCGTCGATACCGACAACCTTGCCGCCTTCGTAACGGCAAGTCACTTGCGACTTGGCGTCTGGACGCAGCCAAGGCAGCAGACCCGATTTACGGGCTTCGGCCTGGCGTTGCACCAACTGGTGCGAGAAGGTGATCGGTGCTGGCATCAAAACGTCGGTTTCGTTGCTGGCGTAGCCGAACATCAGGCCTTGGTCGCCGGCGCCCTGATCTTCAGGCTTGGCACGGTCAACACCCTGGTTGATGTCTGGGGACTGCTTGCCGATGATGTTCATCACGCCGCAGGTCGCGCCGTCGAAGCCGACGTCGGAGCTGTTGTAGCCGATGTCGAGAATCACGTTACGCACGATCTCTTCCAGATCGACCCAGGCGCTGGTGGTCACTTCACCGGCAACGATGGCCACGCCAGTCTTGACCAGAGTTTCCACGGCAACGCGTGCGTGTTTGTCCTGGGTAATGATGGCGTCCAGCACCGCATCGGAAATCTGGTCGGCGATTTTGTCCGGATGCCCTTCGGACACGGACTCGGAGGTGAAGAGGGAGTATTCGCTCATCTCGATGTTTTCCTGAATTTACCGATGGTGAGTGTCGCCAGTCGGTCGCTGAAAGTGGCGAACCTGGATCTGGAAACCATTACGTAAGCCCACATAGAGGCTTTCCCCGGGAACGAGTCCCGCAGCGGTGGCCCAACGGGCCAAATCGTCCTGTTCAAACCCCAACCACAGATCACCGCAGGCCTCCCTGGCCCAACTCTGGTTGTGGCTACATAACTCTGTCACGAGCAGACTACCGCCCGGTTGCAGCAGGTCGGCCATGTGCTTGAGCGCATCGGCCGGCGCGGCGAAATGGTGCAACACCATGTTCAACACCACGCAATCGGCCTGAAGGCTTGTGCCGTTCAATGCATCGGCCAGTTGCAGGCTGACGTTAGCCAGCTGTTCACGTTCACATACCTGACGCGCCAGTTCGAGCATCGCCGGGCTGTTGTCCAGCGCGGTTACGGTGCCGAAACGACGCGCCAGTTCCGGCAGAAAAGCACCATCGCCGGGGCCGACTTCAATGGCCGTGGCAGCGCCATTGAAGTTCAGTTTGTCGAGCAGGGCCAGCACGCTGTCGCGGTACTGCGGCAGGCCTGCGATCAAATCCTGCTGGGCGCGAAATTTCTCCGCGACCCGGGCGAAAAAGTCCTGGCTGGCGGCGGCGCGTTGGCCGTGAACCTGCTCGATGCGCGCTTGCACGTCGTCAGGTAGATCCAGATTGTCGACTTCTTCTAACAATGCCGCGTGCAACTTGCCGCCCAACAGATCGGTGTGGGGCAGGGCACGGCGATAAAAGATCGCGTTGCCTTCGCGGCGTGTCGCCACCAGATCGGCCTGCGCCAACACTTTAAGGTGATGACTCATGCCGGACTGACCGATGCCGAAAATCTGCGCCAGCTCCAGTACACCAAACGAATCGTTGGCCAGCGCGCGCAATACATTCAGCCGCAACGGATCGCCGCCGGCCTTGCACAGGGCCGCCAGCTCGTCGCAATCGTCATGGCGAATGGAAGGCACGCGTAAATTCATAGGGCCGCAGTCTAGTGATGGGGGGAATTCATCGCAAGAGCAATATCAAAAAGTTTTGATATTGCTCGATCAATGGCGCTTTTTATTGCACTTCTCACTCACCGATTAACTCTACAAACGAGTAGCGGAAAGGTTTCACCAACAGAAAGCGCCGCTATCCATTGGAAAAACGCCCCCCGATGACTATCTGTCATTGCCCCGAGGCGCTCCGGTGAGGGAAAATGCCCTCCTTTTTTCCGTTTCGACTTACCAGAACCCAGGAGATCAGCGATGCCTAGCCGTCGTGAGCGTGCCAACGCCATTCGTGCCCTCAGCATGGATGCCGTGCAAAAAGCCAACAGCGGCCATCCCGGTGCCCCTATGGGTATGGCAGATATCGCCGAAGTGCTTTGGCGCGACTACCTCAAGCACAACCCGAGCAATCCATCGTTCGCCGACCGTGACCGCTTCGTGCTGTCCAACGGCCACGGCTCGATGTTGATCTACTCGCTGCTGCACCTGACCGGTTACGACCTGTCGATCGACGACCTCAAGCAGTTCCGTCAACTGCACAGCCGCACCCCGGGCCACCCGGAGTTCGGTTACACCCCGGGCGTTGAAACCACCACCGGCCCGCTGGGTCAGGGTCTGGCCAACGCCGTCGGTTTCGCCCTGGCAGAGAAAGTCCTGGGCGCGCAGTTCAACCGCCCTGGCCACGACATCGTCGACCACCACACCTATGTGTTCCTGGGTGATGGCTGCATGATGGAAGGCATTTCCCACGAAGTCGCTTCCCTGGCCGGCACTCTGGGTCTGGGCAAGCTGATCGCGTTCTACGATGACAACGGCATCTCCATCGACGGCGAAGTCGAAGGCTGGTTCACCGATGACACCCCGAAGCGTTTCGAAGCCTACAACTGGCAGGTGATCCGCAACGTTGACGGTCACGATCCGGAAGAGATCAAGACAGCCATCGAGACCGCGCGCAAGAGCCCGCTGCCGACCCTGATCTGCTGCAAGACCACCATCGGTTTCGGCTCGCCGAACAAGCAGGGCAAAGAAGACTGCCACGGCGCCCCACTGGGTGACGCGGAAATCGCCCTGACCCGCCAGGCGCTGAACTGGAATTACGGTCCGTTCGAAATCCCGGCCGACATCTATGCCGAGTGGGATGCCAAGGAAAAAGGTCGCGCGGCCGAAGCCGAGTGGGATCAGCGTTTCGCTGCTTACTCCGCCGCGTTCCCGACCGAAGCCAACGAGCTGATCCGTCGTCTGAGCGGTGAGCTGCCAGCTGACTTCTCCGAAAAAGCCTCGGCCTACATCGCTGAAGTCGCGGCCAAAGGCGAAACCATCGCCAGCCGTAAAGCCAGCCAGAACACCCTGAACGCCTTCGGCCCGCTGTTGCCGGAACTGCTTGGCGGTTCGGCTGACCTCGCCGGTTCCAACCTGACCCTGTGGAAAGGTTGCAAAGGCGTCAGCGCTGAAGATGCCAGCGGCAACTACATGTACTACGGCGTGCGCGAATTCGGCATGACCGCGATCATGAACGGCGTAACCCTGCACGGCGGTCTGGTGCCTTACGGCGCGACCTTCCTGATGTTCATGGAATACGCCCGCAACGCCGTGCGCATGTCCGCGCTGATGAAGAAGCAAGTCATCCACGTCTATACCCACGACTCCATCGGTCTGGGCGAAGACGGCCCGACGCACCAGCCGATCGAGCAACTTACCAGCCTGCGCACCACGCCAAACCTCGACACCTGGCGTCCAGCCGATGCCGTTGAATCGGCCGTGGCCTGGAAAAACGCTCTGGAACGCAAGGACGGCCCTTCGGCGCTGATCTTCTCGCGTCAGAACCTGCAACACCAGGAACGCGATGCCGGCCAGATCGCCGACATCAGCCGTGGCGGTTATGTACTGAAGGACTGCGCAGGCGAGCCTGAACTGATCCTGATTTCGACCGGTTCGGAAGTCGGTCTGGCGGTTCAGGCTTATGACAAGCTGACCGAACAGGGCCGCAAAGTGCGCGTTGTTTCGATGCCGTGCACCAGCGTGTTCGACGCTCAGGACGCGGGCTACAAGCAGGACGTGCTGCCGTTGCAGGTTGGCGCGCGTATCGCGATCGAAGCGGCGCACGCTGACTTCTGGTTCAAGTACGTGGGTCTGGAAGGTCGTGTGATCGGCATGACCACTTACGGCGAATCGGCTCCGGCTTCGGCACTGTTCGAAGAGTTCGGCTTCACCCTGGAAAACATCCTGGGTCAGGCTGAAGAACTGCTGGAAGACTAAGCAGTACGAATGCGGTGGCCCCAGCCACCGCATTCCCCTGTAGGAGCTGCCGGAGGCTGCGATCTTTTGATCTTGATCTTGAAAAAACAGGATCAAAAGATCGCAGCCTCCGGCAGCTCCTACATGGGGGTTGTGTTGTAGCGAATACTATCGAGAACCCCATGCCTCAACCGCGTCCTTACAAAGTTGCACTCAACGGCTACGGCCGGATTGGTCGTTGCGTCTTGCGTGCGTTGTTTGAGCGAGGCGAGAAAGCCGGGTTTGAAATTGTCGCGATCAACGATCTGGCGGACATGGCCAGCATCGAATACCTGACACGCTTCGACTCCACCCACGGCCGTTTTCCCGGAAAAGTGCGAGTAGAAGGCGATTGTCTGCATATTAATGGCGACTGCGTGAAGGTTCTGCGCAGTGCTACCCCTGAAGGCATCGATTGGGCGTCGCTGGGCGTCGATCTGGTGCTGGAATGCTCCGGTGCCTACAACACCCGTGAAGACGGCCAGCGCTTTCTCGACGCTGGTGCGCCGCGCGTGCTGTTCTCGCAGCCGATGGCCAGCGAAGCGGATGTCGACGCCACCATCGTTTACGGCGTCAATCAGGATTGCCTGACTGGCGACGAGTTGCTGGTGTCCAACGCCTCCTGCACCACCAACTGCGGTGTGCCGCTGTTGCGTCTGCTCGACAAGGCCATCGGCCTCGATTACGTGTCGATCACCACGATTCACTCGGCGATGAACGATCAGCCGGTGATCGACGCCTATCACCACGAAGACCTGCGCCGTACCCGTTCGGCATTCCAGTCGGTGATCCCGGTGTCCACTGGTCTGGCGCGCGGGATCGAGCGTCTGCTGCCGGAACTTGCCGGGCGAATTCAAGCCAAAGCCGTACGCGTGCCGACGGTCAACGTGTCCTGCCTCGACATCACGATGCAGACCGCCACCGCGACCGACGCCAATGAGGTCAACCGGATCCTGCGCGAGGCCGCCACCACTGGCCCGCTCAAAGGCCTGCTGGCGTATACCGAGTTGCCGCACGCCAGCTGTGATTTCAACCATGACCCACATTCGGCCATCGTCGATGCCAGTCAGACCCGTGTTTCCGGCCCAAAACTGGTGAACATCCTGGCCTGGTTCGACAACGAATGGGGTTTTGCCAACCGAATGCTGGACGTTGCAGAACACTATCTGCAAACAGCCATTTCAAAAAAACCGTAGGAAGTGCGACCCATGACCGTGTTGAAGATGTCCGACCTCGATCTGCAAGGTAAGCGCGTATTGATCCGCGAAGACCTCAACGTCCCAGTCAAGGACGGTGTTGTCACCAGCGATGCGCGTATCCTGGCTTCGCTGCCGACCATCAAGCTGGCCCTGGAAAAAGGCGCGGCCGTGATGGTCTGCTCGCACCTTGGCCGTCCGACCGAAGGCGAGTTCTCCGCCGAGAACAGCCTCAAGCCTGTCGCGGACTACCTGAGCAAAGCGCTGGGCCGTGAAGTGCCGCTGGTGGCTGATTACCTCGGTGGCGTTGACGTCAAGGCCGGCGACATCGTGCTGTTCGAAAACGTGCGCTTCAACAAAGGCGAGAAAAAGAACGCTGACGAACTGGCCCAGCAATACGCCGCCCTGTGCGACGTGTTCGTGATGGACGCGTTCGGCACCGCTCACCGCGCCGAAGGTTCGACCCACGGCGTGGCCAAGTTCGCCAAAGTCGCCGCTGCTGGCCCACTGTTGGCCGCTGAACTGGATGCACTGGGTAAAGCGCTGGGCGCACCGGCTCAGCCAATGGCAGCCATCGTTGCCGGCTCCAAGGTGTCGACCAAACTCGACGTGCTGAACAGCCTGAGCCAGATCTGCAATCAACTGATCGTCGGCGGCGGCATCGCCAACACTTTCCTCGCGGCGGCCGGTCACCCGGTTGGCAAATCCCTTTACGAGCCAGATCTGCTCGACACCGCGCGCGCCATCGCTGCGAAAGTCAGCGTACCGCTGCCGGTTGACGTTGTGGTTGCCAAAGAATTCGCTGAAACCGCAGAAGCCACCGTCAAGCTGATCGCTGACGTTGCTGCCGACGACATGATTCTGGACATCGGCCCGCAAACCGCAGCCAACTTCGCCGAACTGTTGAAATCGTCGAAAACCATTCTGTGGAACGGCCCGGTCGGCGTGTTTGAATTCGACCAGTTCGGCAACGGTACCAAAGTGCTGGCCCAAGCCATCGCTGAAAGCTCGGCGTTCTCCATTGCTGGCGGTGGCGACACTCTGGCCGCGATCGATAAGTATGGCGTGGCTGAGCAAATCTCCTACATTTCCACCGGTGGTGGCGCGTTCCTCGAATTCGTCGAGGGCAAAGTGCTGCCAGCCGTTGAAGTCCTGGAAAGCCGGGCCAAGGCCTGAGGCCGCCCGTTTGGCCAGGCAAAGGAGTGTTTACATGGTCAAGTCGTTAGCGCTGTTGTTGCTGACCGGTACGCTGGCGGCCTGCGGGAGTAACCCGAAGGCCGAAGCGACGCCGGCACCGAGCGAGTCGCAGAAGGGCTGCTATCAGGCCGACTGGCAGGCTGAAACCAACCCGGTGCTGAACAAGCGCTCGGGGCCGGACGGTCTGGACAAATACGAGACGCAAACCCCGGCCAAGGAACATGGTTGTCCTTGACGGGTCTGACTCTTTAACTCAGGGCTGGCGGCGTGCGCCGTCAGTCGAGGAACACGGATGAAAGGCTTGATCGCCATTGCGGCGTTGGCATTGTTGGGCGGTTGCGCGCAGTTGAACCTGTTCCAGTCGTCTGCCCCGGCGGATAACTGGACGACCTGGACCTGCGACAGCCAGGCCAAAGTGCTGTGGCGTTACGCCGATGCCGGCCAGAAGGAAGTCGACGTTCGACTGGGTGGCGGCGATCAGGTCTATCGCCTGAAAGAAGAGCCGGGCGCTTCGGGCACGCTGTACAGCGACGGCATGCTGGCGTTTCACGTCAAGGGTGAGGAAGGCCTGGTGTACTGGGTCGCCACCAATGACCTGATCGGCCGCGGCTGCAAAGCCGAGTAATTGCAACACCTGTAGGAGCAGAGCTTGCTCGCGAAAGCGCTGGTTCAGCTTGCATCAACAGTGAATGTGCCAGCGCATTCGCGAGCAAGCTTTGCTCCTACAAGGGTTCTGCGCAGTTCTGAAGAATTGGCTTTATCGAATCACCAGGCCGGGCCTCAACCCCCGATCTGCAATCACTTGAATAGCCGCCGCCGCTCCGGCAGGCTGGCACGATTAACGACCCTCAACCGGGAGAGACACACACAATGGCACTTATCAGCATGCGCCAGATGTTGGACCACGCAGCCGAATTCGGCTACGGCGTTCCAGCCTTCAACGTCAACAACCTTGAGCAGATGCGCGCCATCATGGAAGCCGCTGACAAGACTGACTCCCCGGTGATCGTTCAGGCTTCGGCCGGCGCTCGCAAATACGCCGGCGCGCCATTCCTGCGTCACCTGATCCTGGCCGCGATCGAAGAATTCCCGCACATCCCGGTGTGCATGCACCAGGACCACGGCACCAGCCCAGACGTCTGCCAGCGCTCGATCCAACTGGGCTTCAGCTCGGTGATGATGGACGGCTCGCTGGGCGAAGACGGCAAGACCCCGACCGACTACGACTACAACGTCCGCGTTACCCAACAAACCGTGGCCATGGCTCACGCCTGCGGCGTTTCGGTAGAAGGCGAGCTGGGCTGCCTGGGTTCGCTGGAAACCGGCATGGCCGGTGAAGAAGACGGCATCGGCGCCGAAGGCGTTCTGGATCACAGCCAAATGCTGACCGACCCGGAAGAAGCCGCTGACTTCGTAAAACGCACTCAGGTCGATGCCTTGGCCATCGCCATCGGCACCAGCCACGGCGCCTACAAGTTCACCAAGCCACCTACCGGTGACGTGCTGGCGATCGACCGCATCAAGGAAATCCACAAGCGCATCCCGAACACCCACCTGGTGATGCACGGTTCGTCCTCGGTGCCACAAGAGTGGCTGGCGATCATCAACCAGTACGGCGGCGACATCAAAGAAACCTACGGCGTACCGGTTGAAGAAATCGTCGAAGGCATCAAGCACGGCGTGCGCAAGGTCAACATCGACACCGACCTGCGCCTGGCATCCACCGGTGCGATGCGTCGCCTGATGGCCACCAACCCGAGCGAATTCGACCCACGTAAATTCTTCGGCGCGACCGTGACTGCGATGCGTGATGTGTGTATCGCTCGTTATGAAGCGTTCGGTACTGCGGGCAATGCTTCGAAGATCAAACCGATCTCGCTGGAAGCGATGTATCAGCGTTATCTGAAAGGTGAGTTGAACGCTAAGGTTAACTAAGCCGCTGGTGTTTTAGCTGAATCAAAAAACCCGCCGAGAGGCGGGTTTTTTGTTTTTTTACTTCACTATTTTAATCTTGCTAAGGTTTATTGGCCCAGGCGAAATAGTCATTTTCGAATGCATGGTTGCTATATATTGAACCGTCTGGGTTTGTATACCCACCGTTTATGATTCTGCAAAGAATATTGCAGGCCTCTTCTCGGTCAGAATCGGAGGTGCCACCAGGCGGGATGTAAAAGCGTTGCCCGGGGTTGCTGTTACGATTTCCATAAATATAAGCAGCCTTGGAAAAATTAACATATTTACCAGGTGCACTTTGTTTGTTAGAAGTGGCTGAGGTGTCTAGGCAAGTTTGGTTATCAAGTCCGTGATTGCCTGCGACTCTGTCAAACATCGGCTTAAAAAAATTATCGATAAAACTTTTAATTGATTCATCCCTTTTTATTTGAATTTTCCTTTCTAAAGCGTAGTGAATGAATATTTGCCTGCTATGAAGGGAGGATGTTAAAGCAGATGTTGAATTTTGTACCCTGTGATAAATGACAGTTCTTTATAGTTTTTTGCTATTACGTGACTGGCGAGCTGGCGTTATTTGCATAAATATATTTGGCTGAAGGTTGTATAGAAATCGCGGATTTAGTTAATTTCTAAACGCGTTAGACATGGCTAAGACAACGATTTATGTATAAAAGGTAAGCCGTGCTGCCTGGGGTCGATGAAATAGGAGTTTTCGATATGCTCATTTTTTGGTCGATTTCAATATACATTCAGCCTCTGGCACACTTCTTCTGGCTGGAGGCATTGGCTAGCTACTTGCTAAGTTTAATGTAAAATATTTTGATGTCTGCAGTGGGGTTTACGATTTCGCGCACAAAGGTTAGATAGCATAACGTTACGTAGGCTCGGAATAGATGGGTTCGATTGTTCAAATAGATGTCACCACTCCTATTAAAAACTTAAGACTCAGTGATGCGCTGTCGAAGAGTTGCCCAAGTGAATGGTGGCTTATCGAAAAAAATAATCCATGTTCCTTATTTGCAACATTCTTGGGTAAATGTGACGTACACGAAAGATTGTACCCCCGAAGTGGTTGTCATTAGATTAATGGATCCGATGGCTATGAGAGTTGGGCAACGTCCTACATATGTCAGCGGTGAACGGGAATATTCCGACAACTCGCGTCGGTTGTTCGTCGGGTCGCAGCGATCAGTGGCAGCTCAATGCATCACTTGGAGTTTCACGATGATCAAACCAACACCCAATCCGCCTGAAGGCGATTGCACATCCCCGTACGAATCCATCGATTCAAGAACGCTCCAGACGCTGCCGAGCGTGCGTTCGATCACTACCGTAAATCGGGTGCTGGATAATGTGGAAGTGGCGCAGTCTGTAACACCCAGTTGAACCTTTGTAGGAGTGAGCCTGCTCGCGATGGCGGTGGTTCAGGCACCACAGATGCTGGATATTGGTCCGTCATCGCGAGCAGGCTCACTCCTACAGTTGGATCGGATGTGAACCTTAGGAAATTAGGTGACTTTGAGGCCGTCATCGTTGGCAAGCCAACTCCCACAGGGGGGGCTCGGCGAAGTTATTTATCGTGATCGATGTCGAGTTTGGAGAAGGTGACCTGGCCGCCTTCGCTGGTATAGCCGGTGTTGTCCTGCACATACACTCCAGCCTTGAAATACAGCGGTTTATTGCGCCAAGTCGCGCTGATCTGTGAATCCCACTGATAACCCGCCGCGCTGATGCCGAGTGCGCCGCCGGGGCTCAAGTGAATGAGGTAGTTGAATTCGCGATCCAGTTTGATCCCGGTCGCCAAGGTGATAACGCGGCTTTCATCCTCGTCCGGGTGCATGCGGACTTTGATCACCAGGTTGCCGGTCTCGGTTTTGGTCTTGTATTGGTATTCGAGTTTGACCATCGGCTTCTGGCTTTCATAAGCGTGAATCTGGCCGATGACGATTTTGCCGGAGCTCGGCACTTTGTTGACCGTAACCGTCGCGCGCAGCAAGTTGTCGGCGT
The DNA here is from genome assembly GCF_000282515.1 of Pseudomonas sp. GM80. GTDB lineage: Bacteria > Pseudomonadota > Gammaproteobacteria > Pseudomonadales > Pseudomonadaceae > Aquipseudomonas. The sequence goes on along the minus strand of NZ_AKJD01000067.1, from coordinate 7,674 downwards.
CGGGGTAGTACCAATTGCGCAGCGTGCCGTTGCTGTAGGTCTCGCGCAGTTCAGTACGCGGATAAATGGCGTTTTCGGTTTTTGACCCGGTAACCGGTGACCAGAAGAACAAGGTGCCGGTGTCGGAATGGAAGTACTGATCCTTGAAGCCTTTTACCAGCTTCGAGGTTTCAACGGTGTATGGCGGGCTGCCGACGGGAACGCTGAGGTTCCAGGTTGCGAGATCGATCATGTCGGTTGTTCCACTCAGTTCATCCTGAACGCGGGTGCCAGAAGCTCTAGTCCGCGCCTTTTGGGGGCGGTCTTTATAAGCGTAGTGATGTTTTTTGTTAACGCCCGTTTGGCAGATGATTGACGTCAACATCCTGTCGAAATGCCATCTTTGCCGAATTCCGGGGGCTGTAGCGGTGACCGTTAGTCGGTAAATCGCAGCTTTGGCGAAATGATGGCCTGATGACAGCTACTGCTTTTACGGATCCCGGACTAGAGTGAACGCTCAGTATGTGTACGGTTTTTACCGGAACCGGCCTGTAGTCCCGACAAGAGAAGCAGCATGGAATGCGCGCAACCCCAGCCAGGTGAAGGCAGCTCTGTCCTTTTAATCGTTGATGATTACCCTGAAAACCTGATCAGCATGCGCGCGTTGCTGCAACGCCAGGACTGGCAGGTCATCACCGCTGCCTCCGGTTTCGAGGCGCTCAGTCTGTTGCTCGAACACGATGTCGATCTGGTGCTGCTGGATGTGCAGATGCCGGGCATGGATGGCTTCGAGGTCGCACGGCTGATGCGCGGCAGCCAGCGCACGCGGCTTACGCCGATTATTTTTCTCACCGCCAACGAGCAATCCCAGGATGCCGTGATCAAGGGCTATGCCAGTGGCGCGGTGGATTACCTGTTCAAACCGTTCGACCCGCAGATTCTCAAGCCCAAAGTGCAGGCATTGCTGGAGCACCAGCGTAACCGCCGTGCTTTGCAGCGTTTGAGCCATGACCTGGAAGTGGCGCGAGCCTTCAATGCCTCGGTGCTGGATAACGCCGCCGAGGGGATTCTGGTGGTGGGTGAGGACGGTTTGATCCGCTTTGCCAATCCGGCGATCTCGCGGCTGCTCAATGCGCCCGTGAAGGAGCTGGAGGGTCAGGAGTTTCTCGATTACCTGCAGAAACCGCATATTCCGCTGTGGGCCGATTCCGATTTCTACGCCAGTTACAAACGTGGCGAAACATTAAGACTGCACGACGCGTTTTTGCGCACTGCGCCCGGCCAGCAGGTGCCGGTGGCCTTGTCCTGCGCGGCACTGCCCAGCGAACAACATGCGATGGTGGTGACGGTGCTCGACATGTCGGTGGTGCGCCACTTGCACCAACAGCTCGAGTTTCAGGCCGTGACGGATCCACTGACCGGCCTGCTCAATCGCCGAGGCTTTTACCAGACGGTGGAAAACCTGCTGTTGCGCGGCGAACGCAGCGACAGCAGTTGGGTGCTGTTGTACCTGGATCTCGACGGTTTCAAACGGGTCAACGACTCGTTGGGGCATGATGCCGGCGACCGCGTGTTGCGCTGGGTCTCCGAGCAATTGAAGGCGTGCCTGCGCCCGTTCGACATTCTTGCGCGCATGGGCGGCGATGAATTCACCGCGTTGCTGGATCTGGAGTTTCCCGAGCAAGCGGCGAAAATTGCAGAAAAACTCATCGAGCGTGTGTCGATCTGTCAGCAAATCGAAGGACTCGACATCGCTCTCGGCGCCAGCATCGGCATCGCGACGTTCCCGGATTGCGGTTCCAACCTCGACGGTTTGCTGCGTGCCTCCGACATCGCCATGTATGAAGCCAAGCGCGCCGGGCGTCAGCAGTATCGCTTCTATGATCACGAAATGAACGGTCGCGCGCGCTCGCGCTTGATGCTTGAAGAGAGCGTGCGCACCGCCATCGAGAACCGCGATTTCAATCTGGTCTACCAGCCGCAGGTGGCCATCGACACTGGCCAGATCCGTGGATTTGAAGCACTGCTGCGCTGGCAGCACCCCAGCGTCGGCGATGTGCCGCCGGGGCTGTTTTTGCCGTTGCTGGAAGAGGCGCGGTTGATCAGCCGGCTGGGCAGCTGGATCTATCATCGCGGTGCCGGTCAGCGCAAAGCCTGGGAAACCCTGTTCGCTGAGGATCTGGTACTTGGTGTGAGCTTGAGCAACACCCAATTCAGCTTGCCGAATCTGGTCACCGAGTTGCGTCAGGTGATGGAGCGCCACGCGTTGCAGCCTCGGCAATTGGAAGTCGAAGTGACCGAAGAAGCGCTGATGCAAAACCCCGACGAAACCCGCAAGCAACTGCGCTTGCTGCGTAATCTCGGTGTGCGCGTGGCGCTGGATGATTTCGGCTCCGGGCCTTGCTCGTTGGCGCATCTGCGCGATCTGGAACTCGATACGCTAAAAATTGATCGTCATCTCATCGCGCGATTGCCGGACTCCAAAAGGGACGCCTCGCTGGTCAGCACAGTCATCAGTCTGTGCAAGGAATACGGTTTGCTGGTGATTGCCGAAGGGGTCGAAACCGTCGAGCAATACCAATGGCTGCAAGCCCACGGCTGCGAGTACGTGCAAGGTTTCCTCGTCGCGCGGCCGTTGATCGCCGAAGACGCCGCCAGCTTCGCCGAGCCTTTCGACTGGAGCGCGCTGCCCGGTTGAATTCGCTACACTGGCGCACCTTTTTTCGAACCGTGTCGCCCGTCCATGACTGTGTTGAAGTACCTCCAGGCCTATCCCGCGCAATTGCAGGATCAGGTGCGCCAATTGATCGCCGAAGGGCGTCTGGGTGAATACCTGAATCAACGCTATGCGGGACGCCACGACGTGCAGAGCGACAAGGCGTTGTACAGCTACGCGCTGGACCTGAAACAGGAATACCTGCGCAACGCCCCGGCCATCGACAAGGTGCTGTTCGACAACCGTCTCGACCTGACCCACCGCGCGTTGGGCCTGCACACCACGGTGTCGCGGGTGCAGGGCGGCAAGCTCAAGGCCAAGAAAGAAATTCGTATCGCCTCGTTGTTCAAGGAGGCCGCGCCGGACTTTCTGAAAATGATCGTCGTGCATGAACTGGCGCATTTCAAAGAGTCGGATCACAACAAGGCGTTTTATAAATTGTGCGAGCACATGCTGCCGGGGTATCACCAGATCGAGTTTGATCTGCGCGTGTACCTGACCTGGCGCGACATGCAATAAAAATCAAAAAATCACAGCCTCTGTAGGAGCTGCCGAAGGCTGCGATCTTTTGACTTTCTAATCAACGGGGCCCATGCATGGACGTAAGCAAGACCAAAAGCAGTTTCTACCGCCGTTTGTATGTGGCCTACCTGATCGACAGCGGCCTGGCCCCCAGCGTCCCGACGCTGACCGACGTCACCGGCATGCCCCGGCGCACCGCGCAGGACACCATCGCGGCGCTGGCCGATCTGGATATTGTTTGTGAGTTCGAGCAGGAAGAGGGCGCACGCAACCATGCCGGGCGCTACCGGATTCGTGAGTGGGGGGCGATTGATCGTGGGTGGATCGAGCGCAATCTGCGGCAGATCAAGGCTGTGCTTGAGTATCCTTAATTCTTGCAGTGATCGAGCTGACGCCATCGCTGGCAAGCCAGCTCCCACAGGCTTATCAGTCGGACACAAAATTTGTGTTCACCGTTGAACCTGTGGGAGCTGGCTTGCCAGCGATGAGGCCCTTAAGAACGACGCATGCCGATATGCGGAATGTCATCCTCAAGATATTCCTCACCCGCCACAACAAACCCGTACTTACCGTAATACCCCTGCAAATGCGCCTGCGCCGACAGATAGATCGGCACTTGCGGCCAATGCTTCTCGGCCTGTTTCAGCGCCTGTTCCATCATCTCGTGCCCCAGCCCTTTGCCTCGACCTTGCGGCGCGGTAATCACGCGGCCGATCACCACGTCACCGCCCTGAGACTCCGGGTCGAGCAGACGCAGATAAGCCATCAACTGGTCGTCATCCCACCCCATCAAATGATAGGTATCACCTTCCAGATCCTGGCCGTCGAGGTCCGGATAGGCACATTTCTGTTCGACCACGAACACGTCCGACCGCAGCTTCAATAGCGCGTACAACTGTTCCTTGCCCAGATCACTGTGATGTTTGCAGACCCACTCGATTGTCATGTGCCGATTCCTTGAACGTGTCGCCCGATACTAAGCGCCCGCGCCAAAGATGTCTGTATGGCGTAAGAGTCTGTGACAAAGGTCAAAATGCCATCATTCCTTTCTCGCACGGATGACTTCTTTGTGTAATCTGCTGGAGGGCGCAGTGCCTTGGCTCCATTGAGCTAATGTTAGTGCCTGGGTTTCGCCGGTAAGGGGCCTTGGGGTTTTGACTGAAAACACGCTGGGCAGCCCGCCCGCTAAGGATTTTCAAGCATGCCGCGATTGCATCGAGCCTTTGCTTTGATCGGATTGCTGTTGCTGAGTCAAAGCGCTGCAGCGGAGAAGCTGCGGCTGGTGTTTGATATCTGGCCGCCCTTTACCGACGACACGCTGGTCAATGGTGGCCTGGCCACCGACATTGTCAGCACCGCGCTGGCCCGGGCCGGTTATGCCAGCGGTTATGAGCAGGTGCCTTGGGCGCGGGCGCTGCTGGGGGTTGGTGAGGGCCGTTACGATGTGCTGGTCAACGCCTGGTACAACGACGAGCGGACCAGGCTCGGGGAGTTTTCCGGGGAATACCTGCTCAACCGCATCCGGTTTCTCAAGCGCAAAGACACGCCACTCGACTATGCCAATCTGCAACAACTGCACACCTATCCGATTGCGGTGGTGCGCGGTTATGCCTATTCAGCGCCGTTCGATGCCGACACCGCACTGCAGAAAGTGCCTGTGCATAACTTTGCCATGGCCGTGCGCATGCTCGCGGCGGATCGGGTCAAGTTGACGCTGGAGGATGAGTACGTGGCCAAGTATTACCTGGCGCGGGAATCCGCCAAAGTGCGCAACGCGGTGGAGTTTTTGCCCAAGCCGTTGAGTGAGAACAGCCTGCATATTTTGGTCAGCCTGAAGAATCCGCAGCATGAGCAGATTGTCGCGGGGTTTGATAAGGCGATTGCGGCGATGAAGGCGGATGGGAGTTATGACAAATTGTTGAGGCAGCATGGGATGTGAGTTTCTGATTTCAGGGTTGTGTTGTTGCTGATGGCTTCATCGCTGGCAAGCCAGCTCCCACAGGGTTCGCGGTGTATACAAATCCTGTGGGAGCTGGCTTGCCAGCGATGAGGCTCGCCAAGGCAACTCAAACTTCAGCGGTATCCTTGATCAGGTGCGCCGCCAAAGTGCGCAACGGCCCCAACTGCCGGCAGATCAACGCCAACTGCGTCTGCACCAACCGTTGCCCTTCATCAATCTCATCGGCCATCTGCTCCAGCTCATTGGCCAGCGCTTCTTCCTCGTCGCTCTGAATCGCCACCGGCTGCTTGCTCGCCAGCCCTTGGGCGATTTCATCGATACTCGCCGCCAGCTTCACCCCGGCGCCATCAATCAGATGCTCGCGCACCTCCGCCGGCAATTGAGTCTCGCGATGCGCGCCCAGCCCTGACAGATAACTCAGCAACGTGTGCGACAGCACCAGGAAACGGAAACCGACATCCGCTTCCTTACGGAAATGCCCCGGCTCCATGAGCATGTTCGCCAGCGTCGTCGACAGCGCCGCATCGGCGTTGTGCGCATTGCGCCGGGCCAGACGGTAGGCGAGGTCGTCGCTCTTGCCGGCGGCGTATTGCTGCATGATCTGCCGTAAATAGATGCTGTTGCAGGTCAGGGTGTTGGCCAGCACTTTGTTCAGGCGTCGACCCTGCCAGTCCGGCAGGAACAGGAACACCGTGAGCCCGGCAATCAAACTTCCGAGCAGGGTATCGAACAGTCGTGGCAGGAACAGCCCGTAACCGTCGCCCACCTGGTTGAAGCAGAACAGCACCATGATGGTGATCGCTGCAGTCGCCAGGGTGTAGCGGGTGGTGCGGTTGGTAAAGAACACCACGCCGGCGGCGATGGCGAAACACGACTGCACCAACGGGCTCGGGAACAGATCGAACAGCGCCCAGGCCACGGTCAGGCCGATGGCCGTGCCGAAGATCCGCTGACCGAGTTTGCGTCGGGTGGCGCCGTAGTTCGGCTGGCAGACGAATAGCGTGGTGAGGATGATCCAGTAGCCTTGCGACGGGTGAATCAGATGCACCATGCCATAGCCGATGATCAACGCCAGCGGCAGGCGCAGGGCGTGACGGAACAACAGCGACGTCGGCGTCAGTTGCGTGCGCAGGCGAATCCAGACGTCCTTGAAGTTGCGCGGCGAGCGGTCGAGCAGGCTGCTGTCGGTCGCATCGGCCAGGGCGTCGGGGTTGCTCGCGTCGCTGAGCAAACGGTCGAGGGTGCCGAGGTTGGCCGCCAGTGCGCGCAGCGAGCGCAGCAATCCGCGCCAGGCCGGGTTGCTCTGGATGCGCAGGTGTTCGAGGGAAGCGTCGAGGTCGCTCAGCGCTTCCGCGAAGCTCGCGTCGTAGGTGAACGGCTGGCGCATCTGGATCGATTCGGCCAGCGCGCGGCAGGCTTTGCCTTGTTGGCGCAGCAGGCGCTGACAGCGGAACAGTACGTCACTGTGGAAAAACGCATCAGCGAGGGCGTTGTACGGATAGTGCGAAGAGCTGGCGCGTTCGTGAATGTCTTGCGCGAGGAAGTACAGCTTCAGGTAGCGGCTGACTTTCGAGCCTGGGCGACCATTGCCGACCCGGTGCAGAATGATTTCCTTGGCGCTGTTGAGTGCAGCGACCACGCGGCCGTTTTGTTGCGCCAGCTCCAGGCGCCGGGCTTCGACGTCCAACTGGCGGATCGGCTCGAACAACGAGGCTTTGAGCTTCAGGTAAAAACCCAGTTCACGGAACAACCGCGCCAGACTTTGCTGCACCGGCTGGTTGGAAAACAGCGCCTGCCACACCACCGAGAGCAAGCCGTACCACGCCGCACCTGCGACCAGCAGCATCGGTTCGTGCCAGAAATCGGTGACCGCGCCACCGCGTTGATCGACGCCGATCATCGTGTACACGGACAGAATCAGCGTCGCCGAAGCAATCGCCCCATAACGCTCGCCGAGCGCACCGAGCATGGTCAGGCCGAAACTCGCCAGCGCCAGGGCAATGGCAAACACGATGGGGTAGGGGAAGAGCAATTCCACCGACAGCGCGGCGATGCTGAAACACACCAGCGTCACGGCGAGGGCGTTGAGGCGGCCCTGCCAACTGTCGTCGGTTTCGGCCAGGGCGCTGGCGATGATGCCGAGGAACAACGGGATCAGCAGGCCCATTTCATCCTGATACCAACACAGCGCCATGCTGCCGGTCAGGGCGATGAACACCCGCACGCTGTAGCTGAATTTATCCAGCGCCCACAGGCGCCGCAAAGACTGACGAAACGAGGTCGAGGACATGAAGTGCGAAGGCCTTCCGAGGCGATGCCGCTAAATTGAGCCAGTAATGACGCCGGCGCAATGGCGCCGATCACATCTGACAGCAAAAAGTGTTCCTTGATCGCCCCGCGACCCCTTGTAGGAGCTGCCGAAGGCTGCGATCTTTTGATCTTGATCTTAAAAAACAGGATCAAAAGATCGTCCGATCGCGGCCCGAGCCTTCGGCAG